>NZ_JBBMFK010000027.1:0-55194 GCF_040096055.1 Pseudoflavonifractor intestinihominis | reverse complement strand
CGCAAATCAATCTCCTGGCTCATCGACCACCAGCACCTTCTCTCCGTCTATCTCCTCGTAGTGCCAGCCGCTCAGGCCCTGGGCAGGCGCCCTGGGGGCCTGTCCCTTCGGCTTGGGGGGCTCGTCCAGCCACCGCTGGTTGCGCAGGTACCGGCAGGCGTAGGGCGCCGGCCAGTCCTCCGCCTTGGTCTGCCAGAGCAGCGCCCTGGCGATGGCGTCAATGAGCTCGTCGTTGGGCCTGAGCCTGTCCCACTCCCGCACAGCGGACACCCGGTCCTCATGGCGGGGATAGTAGGCCCAGAACTTCTCAAACCGTTCCGGCTTCCACTGGGGGACACTCTTGGGTGAGCGTTTCTTTTTTCCGCCCTGTCCCCCTTTGGGGGATATAGGGGGTATATATAACTGGTTAGTAACTGTTTCCTTATTACATTTCCCCGTTTGGTGAAATGGATCACACGGATCGGTGAAATGCATTTCACCGTTTGGTGAAATGGGGTCCGCACTCTCCCCGTAGGCCTCCAGCACGTCGTTGGACAGCGCATACCACAGCGTCCGGTCGGCCTTGTCCTCGGAGAAGTTGCCCACCAGTACAGCCCCCGCGTCCCGCAGGTTGTTGACAATGCGCTCCAGCTGCCGCTGGGTCCAGAACGGGAACAGCTCCGCCAGGGCCTTCCGGGTGTTGTAGGTCCAGTAGCGGCCCTCATGGAAGTGCCGCCCGTTGGCCTTGTTCTTGGCCACCCAGAAGGCCATGGCGTGCAGGAACACAGCCCCATCCACCCCGTACCGCTGCGCCAGGGCCGCATTGAAGTGATATTCCTGCACTCCATCACCCCCTTCTTCCGCTCAAACAGCTCACTGCTCCATCAGGCGCATGGCGGCCTTGAGCTTGTCCATGCGGGCGGCCACCAGCCGGTCCACCGCCTCCTGCATCAGCTGCTCCATCAGGGACAGGTCCACCGTCTTATAGCCCCGGTGCTTGTACTCCACCAGGCCCCCGGGGCTGACGTTGTAGGTGTATGTACCGGTCTCCTCGTTGAGGGCGGCCCAGCCAAAGGGCGTACGGCCCTGCTGGAGGGCCCGCATCATGGTGGGAGAGCTTGTCCCCAGGTAGGACGCCGCCAGATGGATGGGCACGTTGTCGTACTTCATGATCTCCTCGTCCGACGGACGGGGCGCGTTAGATCTTCTCGGCATTGCTGCTTGCCTCCTTCATCGCTTCGTTGTAGGCCTCTATTGCCAACTGCATCCGCCTGATCTTCTGCCCAGCGGTGAGATCCTGAAATCCCATAATAGCCTCCAGGTTGCCCACCAGGGCCCATGGGTTATGTTTCCAGCGTCGGGCCGATGCTGCGTAGTACTCCCTCCAGCGTCGCTCCTCACTCTTGGTCATCTCAGCCCCTCCTCTCCGGCCAGGCCAGGGCCACGGCCAGCCCGGCAGCCAGCGCCGCCAGGATCACGGCCCCGGCCCGGACGCTGACAAATCCGCACTCGATATTGCCCACGGCGCCCAGGGCCATGACAGTCAGCAGGACGCAAAAGGGTGCACGAATCCAGCGGAAATTTCTTGCATTTCCGCCCGTCTTATGGTATATTTTCATTGTGTAAATCTCCTTTTCCGTCCTCAGGTCTCGCACACCTGGGGGCGGATTTTTTCTTCCTTGTTTTGTCGATTATTGCTCTTTATTCTCTATCCATGGTAGAAGGGAGTAAATTTTTATGAATGACAACCACATAAGTCAATACAGGAATTTTACATTTATCCCTCAGCACCGGCTCTATGTTCCTTCTGGCGAGTCTGAGGCATCTATAAACATTTTTTCTTTTGTGTTGGATTGTGTTTCTTTTTCGTTTTCCAAATTTGTCCCGACCATAAAAGAAAAACCACTGACTATTTTTATTCGCCATGGGGAACATGACCCGCAGTGTTTCAGAGAGGGTCACGCAATTTTTCTCAAGTGTCAGACTTCTTCATGGTCCCAAGCCGCATTCCAATTTGCACATGAACTTTGTCACTACTCCATACCGGGCAACGTACCAGAAAATTTACGCTGGCTGGAAGAAAGTATTTGTCATACAGCTTCATCCTTTTTCCTGCACTACTTGACACACCTCTGGATGAAAAATGGCATCCAGTACCGCACAAAAGACGGGCAGCTCTATGCGAACTGTTTTGCCGAGTATGCGGAAAGGGACTTGCAGTCAGCCGAACCGGTTAACCTAAAAGCGCAAGAAACAATTGCAGATCTGGAGCGCAACTGTTACCAGCGCAATAAAAACAGGTATGTCGCAGGTTTGCTTCTCCCAATTTTTATGGGGAATCCGCGACTTTGGGCTTCTGTTCCTGCGCTTTGTGAGATCCATCCGAATCAGTCATTGCAAGCATCTCTAGACGAATGGCTTCAAACAGAACCTCAGGAGATGCGCCCGGGTTTGCTTCAACTGCGCACCTTATTCGTCTAGACACTTCTACGTTGTACAGCCCATCACCTCCTTGCGGCCCATTGGCTTCGGCATCTGCCATTTAAACACCTTCTTTCCTCATCCATCGTACGTGTGTTATCCCTATCACATACTCGACCGGCAATCGGCCTGCTGGGCGCACCGCAGGGCCAGGGCGGCGGCAACAATCTCCTGGAGGTCCTCCATAATGTCGTCAAACTCGGGCCGCTCGTTGCCGTCGATGACGTTGTCCTCGGCGATCCTCATGAGCCGCCGGTCCGCATGGCTGTCAGCAAACTGGTAAATCCGGTTGGTGAGCCGGGCGCTGGCCTCCAGCACCCCCGCCTGGGGCACCTCGGGCACCACACGGCCATACATGGCGTTCTTTTCACGCACATGGCGCACAATCAAGTGCAGGGTGTTGTACAGATCAGACATCGCCTCCACCACTTCGTCAGGCGGCACCCGCTGGCCGGTCTCGTAGGCCCGCAGGCTCTCCACACTGATGCCCAGCCGCTCCGCTGCCGCTTCCTGAGTAAGCCCGGCAGCCTTGCGACAGGTCTTATAAATATTTCGGGTCTCTTCCGGCATGGTAATCACCTCCTTTTCAGACTAAAATACTTGCAGATAGTTCAGCAGGCCTCCGGGACTGGCATCATCTCCACGTCCCCGTCCTGCCGGCAGATAACCAGGGCCGTGTCGCCCCAGCGGTCCGTGATGCGGACGGCGTTCTTGGTGACCCGCTCCACACTCTCCAGCTGGTCTGGCTCGAACTGCCTCTCCAGCCACCGGATGATCCGCCGCAGCTCCGGGGTGTCCCCCTGCATCATGTTCTTCCCCCCTCTCAGCTGGCCGTCTCAGTCGGTTGTGTACTTCCCTTCCCCGCCGTGGTAGAATATGGGCGGTGGAAGGGAGGTGAAAAGAATGACAAAACAAGAGCTCGATGAACGGCTTACCAAGGCGCTTGAATCCTACAAGACGGACACCTTGGCAATGTCTGATCCATACGGGAAACGGCCCGTAACAGACGGTGAACTCTATGAATTTGCGCGGCAGACCTTTTATGCTCTGCATGAGTTTAAAACAGCAATTCTGGAGTATCTCCCCTGATTTTAAGCTGAGGTCGTTATAGCGGCCTCAGCTTTTGCTTTCTTCGGCCTGTCGGAGTTCGAGAATAATCCGGCCCGCTTCTGCGGCCACGTCGCTTGCCTTCTCTTGCAGCTTCAGCAGCCTGGATATCAGTTCATCGTTGTTTACATCAACCTCAAATACGAGTGTGTGCTTTCCAAATCCTGTATTCATTTCTTCACCCCCTCTCAGCTGGCCGCCTCGGGCGGCTGTTGTACTTCCCTTCCCCGCCGTGGTAGAATATGGGCGGTGGAAGGGAGGTGAACTTATGTCCGAGCTAAAACTGTCCAAAGATGCAGACGCTCTCGTCTGCGCATTGTATAAATCCTACTGTGAAAAAAGAAAACTGGGAAAATCGCGAGCAGACGCAAAACATATCGGAAGTGCTGAAGAAATTCGTAACGAGGTTGTTCCGGGGTGGCAATTGCCCGATGTTGAGGATACCTGTTGGGAATTAAAGCGCGCGGGGTTGCTCGCCAGTCTGGATGCAGACAATACCGTATATGATTCCTCCCTGACCGATGAAGCGATCATTTACATGGAAGGCCGATTTAAAAGCGGATTTACGGAATTTCTTGGTTATCTTGAACAGATTAAGTCAATTCTTCTGTGGTAACTTCCCAGTCATCCGCCAACAGGTCCTCTGCCTGCGGATGCCACCGCGGGCAGGGGGCTTTGCCTTTTCCATAGCAAATGCAATCATCCGGGCCATTTGTCGGCTTGATATGTACACGACCTCTCCAGAAAGGCCGGACAATCAGACCGCCGACTTCCAGAGCCTTTTGTGTTGCCTTTTGGATATTCACCCCGCTCACCTCCTCTCAGCTGGCCGCCTCGGGCGGCGTGCGGCCAAAGAGGGCATCAATAGAGCAATTCAAAGCATCCGCAAGCGCGACAATTTTATCTCCCCTGGGATACACGTCTCTGGTCTCCCATTTTGCAACCGTGCTTCGGTCGACTCCAAGCATCTGCGCAAGCCCCTCCTGAGATATCCCGCACGCCTCTCGGAAATCCTTTATTGTCTGCATCTTTTCACCTCCAAAAGCCGCAACGTGAAGTTTCTTCACACCACGCATTATATGTGCATTTTCTTCACTTGTCAATAGCAAATGTGAAATTTCTTCACATTTATTGAAATGTGACTTTTTTTCACATATACTTAATTTGATTCGGGGTGAGCGAAATGCAGCTAAAGCAGTTACGGACATCCCAAAAAATGTTGCAAAAAGATGTTGCAGCATTGCTGGGAATTGATCGGACAACCTATGCAAAATACGAAAGCGGGGCCAGCGAGCCGAACTATGAAACGCTGCTAAAGCTCGCTGAAATCTTTGGTGTATCAACGGACTATATCCTTGGCCGGGATGAAAAAAAGCCCGCTGCCGAGGATGGCAGCGGGCTTGTCGTATATGAAAAGCTGGCGAAGATGCTTCTAGATCAGGGAATCGACGTGGGGACTCTCTCCGATGCCCAGCTCCAACGTCTGGCGAAGATCATCGCGGCGGCTTTGGAGCAATAGCTGAATCTCCGGCAAGTCTTTCTCTGCCAGCCGGCGGCCCAGCGCCGCCTCCATCGCCTGCTCCAGTCTTGCAATTTCCTTTCTTATCGGCATTTCTCCCCCTCCTTGTACTTGACATTGTAGAACGTCCGTTCTACAATGTCAATGCAACTAAGAAAAAAGAGAAAAAATTTTGTGTCCGACTTGGACACCGAAGAGGTGAGCTGTCTGTGATCAAGGAACTCGAAGATTATCGGAGATTCACAGGCCCGGCCGAGCTGCACAAGGCAATCAACACCCTGGTGGGCCTGCTGAACGGGATAGCCATTGACCGCAACATCAACGAAGCTGAGTTTATGGAAGTCCAGAACTGGGTGGATCTTTACAGGCCCATTATGAACCGCCACCCGTTCAGTGAGATCATCCCGGTCATTGATCAGGCTCTATCCGACGGTGTGCTGTCCCGCGATGAAATTGACGACATTCTGTGGCTGTGCCGTAACTTGCTGGAGGACGATTCGTTCTCCTTCTATTACGACGTTGTCACCTCCTCCATCCAACAGCTGGAGGGCATCATCCACGGCCTGGTTGCCGACAATGCCATAACCGACTTTGAGATCCAGCAGCTTCAGGACTGGATGGACGCACACACCTTTCTGGCCGGGACATATCCCTTTGATGAGGTGTACAGCCTGCTCTCGTCTGTGCTTGCAGACCAGGTTGTCACAGAAGATGAACGCAACACCCTCAAATCGTTCTTCTATACATTTATTGACACCAAGGAGTCTTACAACGTCAATGAGCCGGACGTAAAGGCTCTGCAAGAGCAGTATACCATCGGCGGAATCTGTGCGGTCTCCCCCGCCGTTACGATTGCCGGGAAAACCTTCTGCTTTACCGGTACCTCTGCCAGAGCCAAACGGAAGGAAATCGCCGCAATCATTGAAGAGGCCGGAGGGATCTATCAGGATACCATCACCAAGGCCGTTGACTATCTCATTGTCGGGGCAGAGGGGAATCCCTGCTGGGCCTTCTCCTGCTACGGCCGGAAGGTGGAAAAGGCCATCCAGCTGCGCAAGGCTGGTCACCCCATTGTCCTCGTAAACGAGCATGATTTCTGGGCGGCGCTGTCATAACGCCTCCGCCTCTACATATGGGAGTTGATACTGTGTCTGAACAGATTTCATTCTTTGATACCCGTTCTGAGAAGGAAAAGAAAGCGGAAAAGGAGCTGCTTTTCCTCAATCGAATCTTCCCCCAGCTCAAACAGGCAATCAAAGATCATGACGAGAGTGCCGATCTTTTGAGCCTAAATATCACCCAGGGGTACAGCGCCGTTTTCCTCTCGTCCTTTACGCTCTTCCGGCTCCACTTCCGCGGAAAGCAGCACTACATATCCATTCCCATTGTATTCTCTGACCTGATTCCCTCGTCCCTTCCGAAGAAGACCGCCAAGTCTGAGCTGAAGTATGTCCGTATTCCGGTGGATGAAAAGAACCCGCTGGAAGGCGACGAAAGCCTGCTGATTGATATCGCCCGTGAGTGTGTTACCCGCTACCCTAAGGAGTGGGACTGCTGCTCCCGGTACATGGAGTGCAGCGATGCAAAGAAGTGCGTCCACCCGGACAAGGCCTTTGCATTGGGCTGTGGCTACCGTAAGGTACTCCAGTCCGGTCGTATCTTCTACGGCTCAAACCGCAATGTGGACTGACGTGTCCGACCTGGACACATCAATTTGTTGGAGGGAAGAACGATGAAAAACACCACTCGCAGCTTTATCTCCGGAATCCTTGTCACCCTGTCCGTCCTGGGCGTCATCGGCGCGGCCGCTGCCGCGTCCCAGCAGACCGCCACACTGGACTATGCAGACATCAAAATCACGATGGATGGCCAGGTTGTGACCCCCACCGACGCTAACGGCGCCGCCGTAGAGCCCTTCGCCATCAGCGGCACCACCTACCTGCCTGTCCGGGCCGTGGCCAAGGCTCTGGGCTTGGATGTCACCTGGGACAGCGCCACCTCCACTGTGGTCCTCACCACGCCCGAGGCTGAAAAGTCTGTGTACATCACCCGCACCGGGGAAAAATATCACTATGACAGCAATTGCAACGGCGGCACCTACTGGGCCGTCCCCTTTGAGACGGCCACCGGCATGGGCCTGGAGCCTTGCAGCAAGTGTGTCCACTGATGTGTCCGATTTGGACACGCTTCAAATCCGCCAACGTCGGCGGATTTCAATACGAATACAAAAACCGCCCTCAGCCATCCGGCCGGGGGCGGTTGTCAATCCATATCTTCCGGAAGTCTCAGCAGCATCGGAATACAATTTACATTCCATTGTTCTCTGGGGATTTTGCCCTGCTCATCCATGCGTCCAAATTCTGCTTTTTCGTAAAAAGGGACAGCCTGTTTGTCAGCACACAGAATTATATACTCAATTCCAAGAAAAGTTTCTCTCAGGTCGCTGGCAGTCTTCAACGCAAAGTTGACCAAATTTGTACCAATGCCCTGGCGCTCTGCTGTCTTATCAACTGCAAGTTCAAATATCTCAAGAGCTGGGTGCCCATATGTAACACCTTCAGACTCCACGATGTACGATGCTGCGCGCAATGTTATATATCCCAGAATCTTTTCACTGTCATCTGTACTTTGAAGAAATACATATGTAACACCGAGTCCACAGTTTCTGTCACTGATTGCGTTATATCTGATATATTCTTCGTAGTGCTCATGATTCCCACAAGAATTAGGGTTGACCTCAAATTGGAAGGCCAACCCTTTACGCGCCATATCAAGATCATATAGTACGATCTCGCCGTTTTCTATCATTTCTTCTTGGGCAAATACTTGGCGGCATCCTCACATCTGACCTTGAGCTGTGCTAAGCTAATTGTAGGTTCCGGCTTCTTCTTATTCTTGTCAATAATGACTCGGTAACCGTAATTTCTGGCTACTGCCGACATAGTATCATCTCCTTTTATACTGGGTTCTCTGCACAATAAAGTTTCAGAAAACAATACATTTAACCTACGGTTTTATTATACCAGAAGTGGACAAAAAAAATATTCTCATAATTCACAAAATGTCAACTGTAAAACTGTTTAGATTATCTGTGTTCTTTTTATACTATGTGACAAAGGAGAAATGTTGACATGTACACAATCAGAGAAAATACTGGTGTAGTTTGGTCCTGATACCATCATTTCTACTTATTGCGTTCTCTGGGCTTTGGATTATTAAAAAATATTGAGGTGATTTCTTGAAAAGAGCCAACGGAAGCGGCAGTATTGTCAAGCTGTCCGGCCCGCGCCGGCGGCCCTATGCTGTGCGCGTCTCCTACCGGGATAAATACGGGAAAATCAAGCAGGTGGCGCTCAGCTACCACAGCAAAGCCGCAGAGGCCCAGGCCGCCCTGGACGCCTACAACCAGAGCCGCGCCGCAGGGCTGATAGCTGCGCCTGAACAGCTCGCCATGACTGTATCGCAGGTCTATGAGTACTGGTCGGGCAGAGAGTATAAGCGGCTCAATCCTGCATCCGTGACCAGCCATAAAGCTGCGTGGAATAAACGTGTGTCGCGGTTTGCGGGCAAGAAAATGAGGGACATGACACTGGATCAGTGGCAGTCTATACTGGACGAGGATGAGGAGAACGGCCTCTCCCAGTCCCTCATCAATAACGACGCCATGCTCATCAAGGCTCTCTATCGGTACAGCATGGAGCGGGATATCGTAGCCAAGGACTACTCCAAGTATCTCGACATCCCGTCTGTTGACGCCAAGAGAGCGAAAGGCGCATTTTCAGACATGCAGATGGCCAAGCTGGAGCAGTTGGCCCAGGACGGCTTTCCGTGGGCGGATACGGCTCTGATGCTCTGCTATACAGGATTCCGGATCTCTGAGTTTCTGGAGCTGACGGTCTTTTCCTACCATGCTGATGGTGACTATCTCCAGGGCGGGAAAAAGACCAGGGCCGGTAAAGACAGGATTGTCCCGGTACATCCCAAGATTAAGCCTTACCTGTTGTCCTGGATTAAGCGTGGAGGCGACACCATCATATCCGTGGACGGAGCGCCCATGACCGCGCAGCAATACCGCACGGTGGCCTTCCCGGCGATTGCGGAAGCGCTGGGTACACCGGAGGCCACACCCCACTGGTGTCGCCATACCTTTGCCACCCGGCTCCATGCCGCCGGTGTGGATGAACTGACCATAAAGTGGCTCATAGGGCACTCAACGGAGTCAAATATCACCCAGCACTACACCCATGCGACGATTGAACTTCTGCAACGGGCTATGCGGAAATTGGCATAAGCAAAATACACAAAAATAGGATGTTAGAATCCGGTTAATAACAAGCTCATAACAGAAATTCCCGCAACCCATTGCGCCGCAAGGGTTTTCTAAATTCGATAAGTTATAGAATCATTAAGAAAAAGGGAATTTCTCATTTCGAAATTCCAGATTTTATCACATTATAGACAGAACAGCGCGGCTTTTTTCACATTTTGCGAAAAAAGCCGCGCTGTTTTGCCAATCTGATATTTTATGAAGCTCCCGCCAGGTCCCTCCACTGGATCTGATACTCGCCTTCTCCGGCGGCGCACACAGCCGCCCGCCAGCCCTCGCCGGCAAAGTCCTGCAGCAGCAGTCCCTCCGCCCGCTCTCCGGGCAGGGGCGGGCAGATCCTGGCCGGTCCGGCGATGCTGCCGCCCACCCGCTTGACCCAGCTCTCCTTCCGGGTCCACAGCTGGCAGAACTTGTCCCAGCCGCCGCCCTGCTCCAGGAACCACCGGTACTCCCGGATGTCCAGCGAATGGCGGGGCAGGCCGTCCCGGTGGGGCCGCACCCGCTCGATATCCACGCCCACAGGCCGGTCGGAAAACGCGCACAGGGCCAGATTGCCGCTGTGGCTCAGGTTGAAGTGGACGTCCGGCAGGTCGGGGAAATAGGGCTTCCCCATGGGCCCGCGGACCACGGGCGGCATCTCCTCCAGACCCCAGATCTCCCGCAGGCCCAGGGCCAGCAGCCGGCGGGACGCAGCCCGTCCCTCCTGGTCTCTGCTCCCCAATATCAACAGCATCGCCATTTCCCCCTTCCGTCTCAAGTGTTATGTCTATTTTAATCCTTTTTACCTTGTATTTTCAATCCGGTTTTTGTACAATATCTGCAAAATCCCGGGGGCACGCCCCTGCGCACGCTTTTCCCGGGCAATGAGGAGTGACGTTCCATGGAAAAATTGCAGTATATCTGCCCCAAGTGCGGCTGCCGCACCTATGAGCACGACCAGTTCCAGGCTACCGGCGGCAACTTCGCCAAGCTGTTCGACATTCAGAACAAGAAGTTCTACACCATCACCTGCACCCAGTGCGGCTACACCGAGCTCTACAAGGCCCAGACCGACACCGGCTGGGACATCCTGGACTTCCTTATCGGGGGCTGAGGCAAAAAACGGCGGCGGGAGCTGTCCCGCCGCCGTTGGCTTTCTGTATCGGTCTGTACCGGTTCCTCAGTCGTCCAGCACCTGCACGCCGGCGCCCAGCACGCCGCTGCCGATGTAGACACTGAGGGTGGCGTCTATGGCGCCCTCCCAGAAATGTTCGTAGTTGGGGAATTCCTGCTCCATCCTGGCGCGGAGCTGGGCCATCTCCTCCGGCGCGCCGCCGTTGGCCACGCCCAGATTGTACCGCTTGTGGTCCCCCAGCGCCTTGCGCACCAGCTCCAGCAGCTTGTCCTGCACGGCCTTGCGCCCCCGGACCTTGGCCACGCTCTGGAGCTGTCCGTCGGGGGCAAAGGTAATGAGGGGCTTGATGTTGAGCACAGTCCCCGCCATGGCGGTCACCTTGCCGATGCGCCCGCCCTTGGCCAGGTACTCCAGGGTGTCCACCGAGAAGAAGGGGAAGGTGTTGGCGATCAGCTTGGGCACCCGCTCCTTCACCAGCTTCTCCCAGGTCATGCCGCTCTCAATGTCCTCCCAGGCCTGGAGCACGATGATGCCGATGCCCAGCGCGCCGCTGACCGAGTCGAACACCGCCACATCCAGGTCGTGGCGGCTCTCCCCCAGCAGCCGGATCATGTTGTAGGTGCCCGACAGGCCGGAGGACAGGTGGATGGCCAGCACCCGCTCGTAGCCCTCCGCCTTGATGCGGCTGAGGATGCGGTCGGCGGTGAAGAAGTCGGGCAGAGAGGTCTTGGGCAGCTCCCCCGCCGCCAGGCGGCGGTAGATGTCGGGCGCGAAGATGTCCACGCCGTCGGAGTACTCCCCATCCCGGCAGGTGATCTTCAGGGGCACGGTGAAGATGGGCTTTCCCGCCCGCAGCTCCGGCGACAGATCGGAGCAGGAGTCGGTCAGAATGGCGATCTTATAGGGGTTTGACAATTTCATCACCCTACTCTATAATTAGCATGTAGCATAACGATGTTATGTGACTATTATATCCAATTCTTCCACCTCTGTCAAGCGAGAAGGAGGCCCATTATGGACTATCGCGAGCGGCGGAAGGCCCAGGCCAGGCAGACGGAACAGGCCATCCTCCAGGCCGCCATGGAGCTGTCCCACGAGGACAGCTTTGACCGGATCTCCATCCGGGACATCTGCCGCCGGGCCGGCATCACAACCGGTGCGTTTTACCACCACTTCAAGTCAAAGGAAGATATGCTGGTACGGGGCTTTGCCTCTCTGGACGTGTACATGGAGCGGGCCCTGATGGGCCACGAGAAGGACGACCCAGTGGAACGGCTGTGGCTGCTGCTGTCCAGCTACGCCGGTTTTATGGAGGAGGAGGGCCACGAGCTGGTGGCCCGGTACTATGTCCACCGCCTGTCCAACCCCTCCTTTGAGTCCATGGACCCCTCCCGCTTCACCCACCGGGCCATGCTGGAGTGCCTGCGGCAGACCCGGGACCTGGGGCTGCTGATGCCGGGCAAGTCGCCGGAGTGGGTGGCGGACTTCCTGTTCCGCCACTTCCGGGGCGTGGCCATCGACTGGATCCTCCACCAGGGCTCCTACCCATTATTGCCCAAGCTGGAGCAGGACTATCAGTTCTTCGCCCAGATCTTCCAGCGTACAGCCTGATGAGACAGGGGCGCGCCTTACGGCGCGCCCCTGTTGCGCTTTGTCTGACCATCTGCTGTCTTCACCACTTGTTCTCCACCCGCTCGGCAAAGCCCATAAAGTTCCGCAGCTCCACCGCCTTGCCGTCATCCAGCACCGCCCGGCCGGTGAAGCGGCCGAACACCTGGTGCTGGTCGGACTTGATGACCCCCGCGCTGGCACAGGCCGCCCGGTCCAGGACGGGCTGAAAGTCCATCTCAAAGCGGCCGTCGTCGCTGGTGAAGGTCCAATTGGCCATGTAGTCGTACCGGCCGCCCTTTTTCGGGATATGGAAGGCCACCTTGGAGAGCTTGTGGGCCTTCCCGTTGCAGAAGAGCATGTTCTCCGTGGCCGCCGAGGTGTCGCCGAAGCCGTAGCCGATGTTGAACCCGAAGGGCACGCCGTCCGCCAGACCGGAGGCGGAGCCCCAGTACCAGGTGTTGTGGTAGGTCCACACCCCCCGGCCCCAGTCCAGGGTGCCGAAGGAATCCCCCGGGTGGAAGGTGTAGGTCTTCTCCCCCAGGGTGACCGTGCCCGAGGCCCGCATGCAGTTGATCTTCTGGTTGTAGTAGAAGTGCCCCGGCTTGCCGAAGGGGGTGCAGATGACCATGGACTCCTCCGGCTCATCCGTGAGCACCACCCGGGCGTCCAGGGCCTGGCCGTCCCGGAACTTGTCCATGTGGGCCACCAGCAGCCGCTTCTCCCCGCCGGCCCGGAAGAAGAGGCCGTACCCCTTCCCCGACACCGCCGTGTCCCCCCGCTCCGAGGTGGCGGGCAGGCCGGTGCTGCCCATGGGCAGGAGCCGCATGGGGCTCCTGGTCACCTGCCAGCCCTGGTCAAAATCCAGGAGGGAGATGGAGTCCAGGCCCATGTAGGAGTTGTCCGCAATGGTGAGGGCCAGGGCAAAATGGTCGTTCATCACCAGGTAGTAGTCCCACTCCTTCAGCCGGGTGATCCCGCCCCTGACCTTGCTGCGGTCGTACACCGGCAGGAGCCGCTTGGCGTATCCCGCCTCCGTCAGGTTGCCCCTGCCGTCCAGCAGGGGGATGGGCCTTGTGATCTCATGCTGTTCCACGGCGCTCCCTCCTTTTGTCCCACATATCCGGGTTGTCTGTGTCTATTATATCCTACCTGTCTCCCCGGAGCAAGCGGGCATAGGGACAACCAGCGGGCGCATATCCTGTCTGGACGGGAGGTGGGAGCATGATATCCAAACTGCTGGCCAGACAGTGGGTGCGGGACGCCATTCTGGGGCTGGCCCTGCTGTGCGCCACCCTGGGGCTCATGTTCTATCCCCAGGAGGCCATGTCGGCGGCCAGGGACGGGCTGAAGCTGTGCTACAATGTGATCATCCCCTCCCTGTTCCCCTTCTTCGTCCTGTCCTCCCTGGTGGTGGAGCTGGGGCTGGCGGGCTACCTGGGCCGGGCGCTGGAAAAGGTCATGCGCCCCCTGTTCAACGTCAGCGGCGCCTGCGCCTCCGCCTTTGCCCTGGGCTTTATCGGCGGCTACCCCGTGGGCGCCAAGACCGCTATCAGCCTCTATGAAAAGGGCATGTGCACCCGCACCGAGGCGGAGCGGCTGCTCTCCTTCTGCAACAACTCCGGCCCCGCCTTCATCCTGGGCGTGGTGGGGGCGGGGGTGTTCGGCAGCAGCCGGGTGGGCCTGCTGCTCTACCTGGCCCACGCCGCCGCGTCGGTGTGTGTGGGCATCCTCTTCCGCTTCTACAAGGCGGGCGGCGCCAAACGGGACAGCGCGCGCCCTGCGCCCCGGTTCCAGGCCCAGCGCTTTACCGCCGCCTTCACCGGGTCCATCAAGAACTCCTTTCTCTCCACCCTCAACATCTGCGCCTTTGTGGTGTTCTTCACCGTGGTCATCAAGTTGCTCTTTCTGTCCGGGATTCTCTCCGGCCTGGCCTGGGCCCTGGGGACCCTGCTGTCCCCCCTGGGCTTCTCCCAGGAGTGGGCGGAGCGGCTGCTCACCGGCTTTCTGGAGATCTCCTCCGGCGTGTGGACCCTGTCCGGCTCCGGGGCCCTGGCGGGACGGCTGTCCATGGCCGCCTTCATGCTGGGCTGGGCCGGGGTGTCCGTCCACTGCCAGGTGCTGTCCTTTATCGGCGGCAGCGGCCTGAGCGTGCGGACCTATCTGGTGGGAAAACTGCTCCACGGCGGACTGTCCGCCCTGTTTGTGGCGGCGCTGTCCCGCCTCTTCTCCTTCGAGGCCCCCGCCGCCGCATACCTGGCCGACCAGGTGGCCTCCATCGCCGCGCTGGACTTCCGCACCGCGCTGGTCATCTCCACCGTGTCCGCCTGGGTGGTGTGGCTTCTCTTCTTCGCCGCCGCTGCCGCCGCCATCCGCCGCTGCCGTCGGGCCTGAATCCCTCTTTTTTCCCCTTCTTCCCTGTTTTTGTGGAAAATCCCGCCCCGATGCGGTATACTGTTATACAAGAAAAGAATCGCCTTCCGGAGGGAACTGCCATGCTGTTTCAAAAATCCATTGAGCCCCGCTGCGCCTACTGCACCCGCTCCGCGCCGCTGGACGACGATAGCCTGCTGTGCGCCAAAAAAGGGGTGGTGTCCCCCGGGGGCCACTGCCGTGCCTTTCAGTACGACCCCTTCAAGCGGGTGCCGCCCAGACCGGTGGCCCCCGACTTCAGCAAGCTCAAGGACGAGGACTTCACACTGTGATCTTACGGAAAAGGAGGCCGGAGCAGATGCTCCGGCCTCCTTTTTGTCTTTTTATCAGCGCTCCCACTTCTCCACCAGGGCGCGGATCTGATCGGCGAACTTGGCCAGGTCCTTGTTGGTGCCGCCCTTGTTGTGTCGGATGGCCTCCATGAGCTTCTCGCCCGCCTCCTCCAGGCGGCGGTAGGCGGGAGAGCCGGCGTCCTGAGGCGCGGCCTTCCTGGGCTGGGGGATGCCCGCCGCCAGCACCTTGCCGGCGAGCAGGTCGTAGACCTCCTCATACTCGGGGGCGTGGGCGGAGAAGCCCTGCTCCCGCAGGGTGTTGGCGTAGATCTCGGTGACCGCCGCGTCGCCGTGGACCACAAAGACCTCCTTGGGCCTGGGGTTGTAGTAGTTGATCCAGGCCAGCAGGCCGTTGCGGTCGGCGTGGGAGGACAGGCCGTGGCACTGGGTGATATCCGCGTTGACGGCGATGGTCTCGCCGAAGAGCTTGACCTCCTTGACACCCTCCAGCAGGCGGCGGCCCAGGCTGCCCTCGGCCTGGAAGCCCACAAAGACCACCGTGCACTCCCTGCGCCACAGGTTGTGCTTCAGATGGTGGCGGATACGGCCGGCGTCGCACATGCCCGAGGCGGAGATGATGACCTTGGGGGTCTTGTCCGCGTTCAGGGCCTTGGACTCCTCGCTGCTCTCCACCAGGGTCAGGCCGGGGAAGGTAAACAGGGCCTCGCCGTCCCGCACCACCTCCAGGGCCTCCTCGTCCAGATAGCCGTGGAGGTCGCCGGAGAAGATACGGGTGGCCTCACGGGCCAGGGGGGAGTCCACGCAGACCTGGAAGTTGGGGGCGTTGGGGGTCAGGTTCTCCTCCTTGATCTCCCGGATAAAGTAGAGCAGCTCCTGGGTGCGGCCCACCGCAAAGGAGGGGATCACCACGTTGCCGCCCCGGCCCAGGGTGCGGTCGATGATGGCCGCCAGCTCCTCCTTGTACTCCCCCCTGCCCTGGTGGAGCCGGTCGCCGTAGGTGCTCTCGGTGAGGACGTAGTCCGCCTCCTGGATGTACTGGGGGTCCCGGATGATGGGCTGGTCGTGGTTGCCGATGTCGCCGGAGAAGACGATCTTCCGGGTCTGTCCCTCCTCGGTCAGCCAGATCTCCGCGCTGGCCGAGCCCAGCAGGTGCCCGGCGTCGGTGAACCGGAGGCGGGCAATGCCGGGGAGGATCTCCAGCTCCTGGCCGTACTCGCAGGAGACCAGCTGCTTCAACGTCAGCTCCGCGTCTTCCACGGTGTACAGCGGCTCCACCGGCGGCCGGCCGGCGCGCTTGCCCTTCTGGTTCTCCCACTGGGCGTCGCTCTCCTGAATGTGGGCCGAGTCCTGCAGCATGATGGACAGCAGCTGGGCGGTGAGCCGGGTGCAGTAGATGGGGCCGTCAAAGCCCTGCTTTACCAGCAGGGGCAGACGGCCGGAGTGGTCGATGTGGGCGTGGGTCACCACAACGGCGTCGATATACCCGGGCGTAAAGTCCAGCCTGCTGTTGTCCTGCTCATCCCGCCCCTGCTGGAGTCCGCAGTCCACCAGGATCCGCTTCCCGCCGCACTCCACACAGTGACAGCTGCCGGTGACCGCTTTGGCTGCGCCGAAAAAGGTCAGTTTCATACCAGGCACCTCCTTTTTTGCTTCTGAGTTCATTGTACCTTCCCCACTTGGGAAATGCAATCAGGAGGTGATGCTCAGCGTGTAGAATTTCCCCGTTTTCCCCCTCACCGGAGGCTGTCCACCGCCAGGCGCTGGACATAGGCGGAGAGCGTCCGGTAGGACGGGCAGAAAATCCGCCGCCCCGCCGCAAGAGACAGGGCCTCGTTCCAGTCCTCCAGGCTGTAGGTGTCCAGCGGCTGGGCGGTCAGCAGGGTGAGCAGCCACACCGGGTCGGGGCGATCCACGCCCTGCCCCTCCCGGAGACGGCGCAGAATGGGGTTTTCCATGGGTATCCCGCCTTTCTTCTCCCCATTCTATGCGCCTCCGGCCCGGAAGAACCCCTGGAACACGAAAAGAGCGGGGGATCCGCTCCCCCGCTCTTCGGATTGGTGTTCTTTTACACCACCTGAGCCTTGATCAGGTTGGTGGTGCCGCTCTTGTCCCACGGAACCCGTTCCGCGGGAACCCTGTCTTTGATCTGCTGGGGCGGAGTGAATCCGCCCCGCATCAAGGCTTTGCCTCAGGCAAAGCCTTGGAATCGGCAAGAGCGGGGGAAAGTCTCCCCCGCTCTTCGGATTGGTGTTCTTTTACACCACCTGAGCCTTGATCAGGTTGGTGGTGCCGCTCTTGCCGATGGGCACGCCGGCGGTGATGACCACGGTATCGCCGCTCTTCACAGCGCCCTCCTTGCGGGCCACTTCCACGCTCATGGAGAACAGGCGGTCAGTGGAATCCACAAAGCCGGTCAGGTAGGAGTGGACGCCCCAGGAAATGGCCAGCTGGCGGCGGACCTTCTCGCTCTGGCACACAGCCACGATGGGGCAGGCGGGACGGAACCGGGAGATGACCTTGGCGGTGTAGCCGGACTCGGTGGGCGCCAGGATGGCGGCGGCATTCAGGTCCATGGCGGTCATGCAGCAGGTGTGGGTGATGGCGTCGTTGATGGTGGACATGCCGGGCTGGATGCTGTGCTCACGGAAGCGGCCCCAGTAGTTGATGGCGGACTCGGCGGCCTTCACGGTGGACACCATGGCCTCGACGGCCTCGATGGGGTACTTGCCGGAGGCGGTCTCGCCGGAGAGCATCACGCAGGAGGTGCCGTCGAACACGGCGTTGGCCACGTCGGACACCTCGGCACGGGTGGGACGGGGGTTGCGGATCATGGAATCCAGCATCTGGGTGGCGGTGATGACGGGCTTGCCGGCCATGGTGGTGGCCTTGATCATCTTCTTCTGGAGGATGGGCACCTCCTGAGCGGGAATCTCCACGCCCAGGTCGCCGCGGGCAACCATGATGCCGTCGGCGGCGGCGATGATCTCGTCCAGATTGTCCACGCCCTCGCGGTTCTCGATCTTGGCGATGATGCGGATGTTCTTGCCGCCCTCGTGCTTGCACAGCTCGGCGCGGATGTCCTCCACGTCGCTGGCCTTGCGGACGAAGGAGGCGGCGATGAAGTCAAAGTCGTTCTCAGCGGCGAACTTCAGGTCATCCTTGTCCTTCTCGGTGAGGGAGGGCAGCAGGATGTGCACATCGGGGATGTTGATGGACTTATTGTTGGACAGGGGGCCACCGTTCTCCACCACGCAGACGATCTCCTGGCCCTTGATCTCCTGCACCAGCAGGTCGATCAGGCCGTCGTCCACCAGGATGTGGTTGCCGGGGGCGACCTCCTTGTGCAGGTTCGTGTAGGTAACGGACACACGGCTGGCGTCGCCCTCGCACTCGGCGGTGGTCAGGGTGAAGATGTCATCCTTCTTCAGCTCGATGCGGCCGTCCTTGAAGGTCTTGATGCGGATCTCGGGGCCCTTGGTGTCCAGGATGGCGGCCACGGGGATGCCCAGCTCGTCGCGCACCCGCTTGAGCTTGGTCAGCTGAGCCAGGTGGCTCTCGTGAGTGCCGTGGGAGAAGTTGAAGCGAGCGGCGTTCATGCCGGCAAGGATCAGCTTACGGATCATTTCCTCGTTATCCACGGCGGGACCCAGCGTGCAGATAATCTTTGTCTTTCTCATATCGGACATGGCTGACATACCTCCATATCGGTGGTTGTATTTGAGGTTTTAATATCTTTGCGGGATAATCATACTACAAAGGCGCTCATTTGAAAAGGGGTAATCGATACAATCCAAAAAGATTTAACATTTTCCTTAATCGTCATTTTATCCATACTGCTTCCAGCAATTTCCCGTTTACCTGTTTCATATCCCAGGTTAAGCGGTTCCTTATCCCGTTTTCGCTTCGCCTGAATATTGTGTCAATGCTCTGCTGTGCAAAAGAGCGCCATGCACGACCGGCATGGCGCTCTCACTTTTTTATTCTGCCTTCTCCCCGTCCTGCGGGTCGGGCTCCAGCTTGGACACGGTGGCCCACTCCACCCGGCGGTCGGTCAACTCCTCCACCCGGATGTGGAGGCCGCACACGTCCACCTCGGGGTGGCTGCCGTCCTCCGGGATGACCGCCAGCTGGGCGAACACCAGGCCGCCCAGGGTGTCGTACTCCTCGTCCTCGGGCAGTTCCACGTCCAGTGCCTCGGCCACCTCCTCCAGGTCGGCGGAGCCGGCAATACGCCACAGGTTGTCCCCCAGAGGGATGATCTCCTGCTCGTCCTGAGGGTCGAACTCGTCGTAGATATTGCCCACGATCTCCTCCAGCAGGTCCTCCATGGTGATGATGCCGCTGGTGCCGCCGTACTCGTCCACCACAATGGCCATGTGGATCTTCTTGGCCTGCATGTCCCGAAACAGGGCGTCGGTGCGCACCGACTCGGGCACAAAGTAGGCGGGCGTCAGCAGGTCCCGCAGGGACTTGGGCTGGGCCTCACGGGCGTTGAGCAGGTAGGTGCGGGTGTTCAGGATGCCGATCACGTCGTCGGCGTCCTCCTCGTAGACCGGGAACCGGGTCAGACCGGTCTCCCGGATGGTGCGGATGATCTCCTCGTCCGTGTCCTGGGCCCAGAGCATCACCACGTCGGTGCGGTGGATCATGACCTCCTCGGCGGTCATGTTGTTGAACTCGAAGATGTTGTCGATCATCTCCTTCTCGCCCGACTCAATGGCCCCCTTCTCCTCGCCGATGTCCATCATCATGCGGATCTCCTCCTCGGAGACCTGGTCCTTCTCGGCGTTGGGGTCGATATGTAGCAGGCGCAGCACCCCGTTGGTGGACACGGTGAGCAGCCAGATGAGGGGACGCATCACCGCCGACAGGAAGGACACCACGCCGCAGGTGAACCGGGCCACCTCCTCCGTCTTCTGCATGGCCACCCGCTTGGGCACCAGCTCGCCCAGCACCAGGGTGAAGAAGGAGAGGATGATGGTGATCAGGATGACCGCCAGGGTGTTCACGGCCGCCGCCGCCGGGGCGTCCAGCTGCCACTTCAGCACCGCCCAGTCCCGGATGCGGCCGGCGAAGTTGTCCGCCGCGAAGGCCGAGCCCAGGAATCCGGCCAGGGTGATGCCGATCTGGATGGTGGACAGGAAGCGGGTGGGGGCCTCCACGATCTTCAGCAGCTTGGCCGCCTTCTTGTCCCCCTCCTCCGCCTCCCGGCGCAGGACGTTTTCATTGAGTGAAATGACCGCGATCTCTGTGGCGGCAAAATACGCGTTGACCAAAATCAGGATCAGCTGCAGCAGCAATTGGGGCCATATAGGGTCCGATAACACGGAAATTCCTCCTAACAATTTTCAGACAGTTCGACGTCTCCGCCTTTGTCGCAGAATTATATCACAACCGTAGTGGAAATTCACTACTTTTTGCAAAAATCTTACACTTTTAATTTTCTGCACTCTTCTTCGTCAAAATGGGTGCGCATTGGCCTGCCCCATGTTATAATGATGTCTGCTGAATCGGCTGCCGCCCGGCCTGTCCGGAGCGCATCAGCCTCCCGGAGTCATAAATCCCGCCGTTTTGGCCTGTTTTTATGGATTTCGGTCATTTTCTTTTCAAGTGAGGGATGCCCTGTGAGTATGCTCCGGGATCGCCTGCCCAGCTGGGCCAGGCAGCCTGCGATTTTTGTAAAGTGGCTGGTGTTCTCCTGCGTCATCGGCCTGATCTGCGGCGGCGTGGGCACGCTGTTCCACTTCGCCATCGACGCCGCCGCCGAGCTGAGGGGGGAATACCCCTGGATTCTCTGGCTGCTGCCTGCGGGCGGTGCGCTCATCGTCCTGCTCTACCACTGGTGCG
Organism: Pseudoflavonifractor intestinihominis; assembly: GCF_040096055.1. Lineage (NCBI taxonomy): Bacteria > Bacillati > Bacillota > Clostridia > Eubacteriales > Oscillospiraceae > Pseudoflavonifractor > Pseudoflavonifractor intestinihominis. The sequence goes on along the minus strand of NZ_JBBMFK010000027.1, from coordinate 34,486 downwards.
GCATGGAGAAGGACCGGGGCACCAACTTCGTGCTGGTGGCCGTGCGGGAAAATGAGCCCCTCCGCCTGCGCACCGCGCCCCTCATCTTCGCCGCCACTGTCATCACCCACCTGGTGGGCGGCTCCTCCGGCCGTGAGGGCGCGGCCCTCCAGCTGGGCGGCTCTATCTCCTCCAAAATCGGCCGGTGGATGGGTCTGGACGACAAGGACAGCCGGGTCATCACCATGTGCGGCATGTCCGCCGCCTTCTCCGCCCTCTTCGGCACCCCCCTGGCCGCCGGTGTGTTCTCCATGGAGGTGGTGAGCGTGGGCGTCATGTACTACGCCGCCATTGTCCCCTGCACCGTCTCCTCCCTGGTGGGCATGGGGGTGGCCTCCTTCTTCGGCGTGCCCCCCACAGTTTACACCCTCACCGGCGTGCCCGCCCTCAACGTGGTCACCGCCCTCCAGTGCGTGGGCATGGGCATCCTCTTCGCCCTGCTGTCCATCCTGTTCTGCCGGGTCATGCACGTGGCCCCCAAGCTGTACAACAAGCTCATCCCCCAGCCCGTTCTCCGGGCGGCGGTGGGCGGCGCCCTGGTCATCGCCCTGACCTACCTGGTGTGGCTGTGGAACCCCGGCACCTACGACTACAACGGCGCCGGCGCCGGGCTCATCGCCCAGGCCATCGGCGGCCAGGCCAGGCCCGAGGCCTTCCTTCTGAAAATTCTGTTCACCGCCGTCACCCTGGGGGCCGGCTTCAAAGGCGGCGAGATCGTGCCCGTGTTCTTCACCGGCGCCACCTTCGGCTGCGTGGCCGCCCCCCTGCTGGGCCTGCCCGCCTCCTTCGGCGCGGCGCTGGGCATGACGGCCGTGTTCTGCGGCGTCACCAACTGCCCCATGACCTCCCTGTTCCTGGCCTATGAGCTCTTCGGCGGCCAGGGCCTGCCCCTCTTCGCCGTGGCCTGCGCCGTATCCTATATGCTCTCCGGCTATTATGGCCTGTATAGCGAACAAAAAATCGTGTATTCTAAGTTCAGACCGGAATTTATTGATAAAAAGGCGGAATGAACCATGGAACAGACCCTCTTTTACAACGGGACCATCCTCACCATGGAGGACGGCCCGGCGCCTCAGGCGGTGCTGACGGGGGGCGGCGTCATCCGGGCCGTGGGGACGCTGGCAGAGCTGGAGGCCCTGGCCTCTGATGCGCGGCGGCGGGACCTGAAAGGCCGCACCCTGATGCCCGCCTTTCTGGACCCCCACAGCCACCTGACCGCTCTGGCCTCCACCCTGGATCTGTGCCCCCTGGGCAGCGCCTCCTCCTTCGGGGACATGGCACGGCTGCTGCTGGCCTTTCAGAAGGAGCGGCACATGGCCCCGGACCAGTGGCTCATCGGCTTCGGGTACGACCACAACGTGCTCTCGGAGCGGGCCCAGCCCGACCGGCACACCCTGGACGACGCCTTCCCTGAGACGCCGGTGCTCGTCTCCAACGCCTCGGGACACATGGGAGCGGTCAACTCCGCCGCCCTGAAGCTGCTGAACATCACCGCCCACACCCCGGACCCGGAGGGTGGAAAGATCGGCCGGGAGGCCGATGGCCGCACCCCCAGCGGCTACCTGGAGGAAAACGCCTTCATCCGCCTGGCCTCCGCCATGCCCGGCCCCTCGCCGGAGCAGGCCGCCCGCAACGTGGAGCGGGCGGAGGAGATCTACCTCTCCCACGGCATCACCCTCATCCAGGACGGCCTCACCGACACCGGCCGGTATACCCTGCTGTCCGCCGCCCATTTAAAGACCGAGGCGGTGGGGTACGCCGACCTGAAAAACACCCCGGAGCTGATTGACCGACCCCACATCGGCGGGTACAAGATCTTTCTGGACGGCTCCCCCCAGGGCAGGACCGCCTGGATGCTGGAGCCTTACGCCTCCAACGGCCCTGACCAGCCCGGCTACTGTGGCTACCCCATCTACACCGACGAGGAGGTCACCGGCTTTGTCCGCACCGCCCTCACTCAGGGCAAGCAGCTGCTGGCCCACTGCAACGGGGACGCGGCGGCGGCGCAGTATATCCGCTGCTGCCGGGCCGCCCAGGAGGAGACCGGCCGCTCTGTGGCGGACATCCGGCCGGTGATGATCCACGCCCAACTGGTCCGCCGGGAGCAGCTGGCGGAGATGAAGGAGTTGGGCATCATCCCCTCCTTCTTCGCCGCCCACCTGTGGTACTGGGGGGACGTCCACGCCGAGAACTTCGGTCCCGACCGGGCCGCCTCCATCAGCCCCCTGGGCTGGGCGGAGGAGTTGGGCATCCCCTTCACCCTCCACCAGGATACGCCGGTCATCCAGCCCGACATGCTGGAGACGGTATGGTGCGCTGTCAACCGCCTGACCCGGGAGGGAAAAACGCTGGGTCCGGCTCTGAAGGTCTCCCCCATGGCCGCTCTCCGGGCGGTCACCATCCACGCCGCTTACCAGTATTTCCGCGAGGACTCCCTGGGCTCCATCACGCCCGGCAAGCAGGCCGACCTCATCGTTCTCTCCGCCGCCCCCACTGCGGTGGACCCCATGGACATCCGGTCCATCCGGGTGCTGGAGACCATCCACGGGGGCAAAACGGTCTGGCAGGCGTGACGCCGCCCCCACAAAATCTCCGACTCACAAAATCCCCCGGATTTCTTACTGATATTGAAAGAAATCCGGGGGATTTTCCCATTTTATGTGTTTTTCAGCTATCCATCACCGGATAAGGCAGCTCCGGATGTCGTCCAGCAAATCCACGATTGCGGTGCGGTTGATGGAGAAATAGACCCGGTTGTTGTCCTTTTTCTCCGCGTTGATGAGGCCGTAGCTGCGCAGGGCGCTCATGTGCTTGGAGATGGTGGCTGTGGTCAGGCCCAGCTCGTTGGCCAGCTCAATACCGTACGCCTTTTTGTCCGCGATATACTGCAAGATCTCAAATTTGCTCTCGTCCCCCAGGGCCCGCAGCTTGGGACAGATCTGATCCAAACTGGCGGGTGCCCTAGCAGCCCGGAAAAAAGGCTGGATCAGAATCCCCACATGGGCATAGACATGGCCTTCGTCATCCGTGTCGATGCCCACGATATTTCCGCCGAAGATCCAGGGGATCACATAGGCGGTGTCCGCCTGACCATAGGACTGGTCCACGTTCAGGAACTGCCCGGCAAATTCCTCTGTGGTGTGGCTGGCGAAATAGCCGTTCCAACGGGCCTCAAACTGTGCCAGCGCCGGCTCAAACAGCCGCAGTTCCCGCTCCAACGCAGCTGCAAAGGGCCGAAGAAGCTCTTCCAGCTGCCCCAGGTACCGATCAAAGTCCAGCAGCACCAGGTTCAGGTTCCACTTGAATTCCGGCGGATATGGCAGCTCCTGGAGCTGCTGCACCAGAGGCTTGCTCAGGTAGCTCTCCAGGTCCTCGATCCCCATGCCGCCGCTGCACAGCTCCTGGGGGATGTAGGACTGGCCCCGCTGCCGGAACGCCTTTGCGACGTACCGGAACTGAGCGTCAAAATCATGGATGCCGATATTCAGAAACGTCAGCACCATGCTCTGGGCCAGATTGATGGATTCCCCCGCCGGCTCAGAGGCGTAGGAGCGAAAATAGAACTGCAGCAGCGCCTGATCCGGCGCCGTCTCGGCCATCTGCTGGTCCACACAGCGCTCCACCACCTCACGGAAGACGGCCAGCTGGCGGCGGAAGGCGTCTCCCTCCGACTCGGAAAACTCGGCGCCGTATTTCTCCCATATCTTTCCCGCCATCGTCTCCATGGAGACGCCGCCCACATACTGGGTCAGCATCTGGATGACCTCGCCCGTGATATTCGGCGTACGCTGAATCACAACATTCATAGTATTCATTCCCCACTAAATCTGGTGGTTTTGATACAATTATACTTCTTCTCTTCAAAAAATCAACCGATAAAAGCATCCCTGCAGAGCGGAGCCGGGATAATCGAACCGCTTCCGCTCTACAGGGATGTGCAGGTCAGTCAGCCATGGCGCGGTACAGGAAGGTCACCGTTTGAGCTCTGGTACACAGCAGCTCAGGGCTGAAGGTGGTAGCGCTGCTGCCCTTGGTGATCTGGTTTTCCACGGCCCACGCAACGGGAAGGGCGTAGTAGGCACCGGCGCTGACATCCTGGAACGGATTCTCCGCGCCGGAAACGCCGGAACCCATCGCACGATACAGGAACGTGACGAATTCGCCCCGGGTCACAGGGTTGTCCGGGCTGAAGGTGGTGGCCGTGGTGCCGGTAGTGATCCCATTCTCCACTGCCCAGAGGAGTGCGGTGTAATAATACTGGCCGGCTTCCACGTCCTGGAAAGGATTGACCTGAGAGGTGGGTTCCGGGCTGCCCATGGCGCGCCACAGAAGGGTCACCGTCTCAGCTCTGGTGCAGTTGGCGTCGGGGCTGAAGGTGGTGGCAGAGGTGCCCTGGGTCACGTCGTGCTCCACCGCCCACTTCACCGCGTCGGCATAGTAGGCGCCGGAATCCACATCCGCGAAATTCGTCTCCTCCTGCTCCGGCCGGCTGCCCGTACCCGTGGGCACGGAGATCACCATCTCCGGCACGTCTGTGACGCACACGTTGCTGGCGTTGCCGGCCCAGTCCACCACGCGCACATAGATGGTCTTGCCCGGCCACAGGTACGCACCGTCCGTATAGGGCTGGAAGTTCTCCCCGTCATAGCTGTACTCCATGTGGTCCACATCCGTGGCGTCCGTAGCGGCGCTGATGCTGTAGGGCGTGCAGAAGAGGTCTGTCAGGACCGGCGCCTCCTTATCGCAGACAACATGGAGGTACAGCTCCGTGCAGATGTTCTGCACGTTATAGACCTCCACCCAGATGATGTTCTCGCCCTCCTGGAGCGTCACGGTGTGGTCAAAGGTGCGCTCCGCCTGGCTGCCCTCTACCGGGGTCTGGACATTGTCCGAGGCGAAGATGATCTGGTCGTTGACGTATACGGTAAAGCTGTCCGTCACATCGCTGAAAATGCCGTGAATGGGGAATTCCGTCTCATTGGTATAGATCTTCCCGTCCGCCTGACTGGGCTTTACCTCCAGGGTCAGGTTGGGCGCGTTGTACTGGTACTGGAATTTGACGTAGCTGTCGTACACGACCACCCCGTTGTCCACTGCGTAGAGGTGGAAGGTGTTGAGTCCCTCTTTCAGAACCACCGGGATCTGGAATTTTCCGGTGCCCGGCTCCAGCTCCACCTTCGTCTCGCCCCACATAAGGTCCACCGGGTGGCTGGCATAGCCGGTCAGAACAATGGTGTCGTCCTCCAGCTCCCGGTTGACAATGTTATAGGCGCCGAAGTTGGTCTCCTTAAGGCTGAAGTTCAGGTGGGCGTTCTCCTGATAGTCCTGGGTGTAGAGGGACACGCTCACCATGGTCAGGTTGCCCGACTTGTCGTAGATGGAGAAGGTGATGCTCAGCCCCATCGCGTTGAGCAGGGGGAATTCGATAGTGGCCTCCTGGTTCTCGTCCACGTCAAACATGTCGCTCTGGGTGATGGTGGTCGACTCATCCACGTTGTACTGATAGCTCCACTGGCAGCGGCCGGCAGAGGTATCCAGGACCTTTACCGTCAGGGGGATGACCGCGTTCTGGTCCTGATTGGTCACAAAGCGGTAGGGGTTGACCTGTTCCAGGAGCAGGTCCTCCGGGATGGAGAATTCCACTGCGGGCAGCACAGTGTCCAGGAACAGGTTCGTCTCCCGGCGGAGCACTTCCTCCCCCTCCGGGTTGCGCACCACGATGGTGACCATGTTGTCGCCCTCGGTCAGGGGGACGTATACGGTGAAGTTGTTGCCCAGGATCTCCGCCTTGCGGCCGCCACTTCGACCTCATAGCCGTCTTCGGCAGTGCCGTAGATCTCGAAGAGGCCGCTCTGGACCGCAGAGGACTGGGGATAGTTGACGGGCGCGTCGATGTCCAGATTGGTGAAAGTGACCCCGCTGGGCTCCTGTACCTCGCCCACGGCAAAGACAAAGTCCTCCATGGCGGCGTTGCCCGCAGTGTCCGTGACCATGATATAGCACTGGTTCAGGGCGTTCTGCTGGATGCCGGTCAGCTTGACGGTAAAGGAACCGTCGCTCTCGTCATAGTCAAAGCTCGCGTCGGTCCAGGCGCCGGCAGAGCCATTGACGCCGTAGGCCACCAGATGGTGGATGCCGTTCTCATCGCTGGCCTTGTAGTGGAGGTAGTAGGCGCCGTCCTTTTCCTCCACCTCACAGAAATCAAATGTGGGGCTGGTCAGGTCCACCTCCACCGGCAGCTCCACGGTCTGCACCTCGTCGCCCACGCCGGTGGTCGTCGTAATCCGGACCGTGTACTGGCCGGCCTCCACAGGCTCCAGCTCGCCGGTGGCCATATTGTACACTGTGCCGTCCCAGACCAGCAGGGAGTTGGAGGCGGACACAAACTGGGCCATATTGGCGTCGCTCATGTCCTTGTAGGCCAGCCGCCGGATCTCGTTCATGGTGCCGGCATTGCGGATCACATTGCCGTCCGCGTCCAGGATCTCCATGGTCACAGTGGCCGCGTTCCGCAGGAAGGTCAGATACGGCGCGATGGAGTCCCGCAGTCCGTCCCCGTTGGGGGAGAAGGAGACGTACTCCGGCTCAATGTACCGTACCGCGCTGCTGGCCCCCATGGAGCGGGTGGCGGGGTCGATCTGCTCGCCCAGAGCGTAGTCCGGGGTTCCGCCGCTCAAACCCACCAGGCAGGTGGAATAGCCGGCATAGCCCCGGTAATAGTAGGAGCCGCCGTAGTACTGCTGCCGGTACTCGGGCAGGAAGGTGGTACGCATGAAGCTGTCCTCGCTGTAGTAGGGGGCGTCAACGATGGGCTCCTTGTTCCAGTCCCCGTAGAAGCCCAGGACAGGCATGCCCAGGTCAGCCTTGCCGTCCTGGCTGGTGAACTTCAGGTAGCCCTCTGCAAAATGCTCTGTCTCCGCAGACTCCGGGATCGTCAGCGTGACCCGGACCGTGGCCGTGCCGCCGGCGGGGACAGTGACGGTATCCTGATCAAAGCTGAAGGCAGCCCCGTCCATGGTCTGCACATAGTAGAGGTTGGTCTCAGGCTCTGTGTAGTCCTGATAGACCTGCGTGGCGTCCAGGGTATAGCTGGCCGCCTCCTGGCCGTAGTTGGTGAAGGTGAGGTCGAAGCTGGTCTGGCCGCCCACCTGGCCCAGCGCGGCCTTGGCCTCTCCGTCACAGGTGACAGTGACCAGATTGCCGACGGCGGCCTCGATGTTGAGCAGGCCGGCGCCCTGCTGCCGCACAGAATAGGGCACATTGTGGGCCACATCCCACACCGGCTCCGCGGTGTTCATCATGTTCTGCTTCAAAAAGTCCGTCAGTTCCTGACCGGACAGCTCCATGCCCCGCGCCCGGATGGCCTGCACCAGAAGGGCCTCCGCGCCGCTGGCATAGGGAGCGGCCATGGACGTACCGCTCATGGTCTGATATCCGTCCACTCCGCCCGCCAGGGAATAGATATTGCCGCCGGGCGCCGCGATCTCCGGCTTCAGGTCCAGGCTCCCGGTGGGGCCCCAGGAGGAGAAGGGAGAGGTCTCCACATCCTCGGTGACGATGGCAGGAATGTTCTCCTCCATGCCGGTGAACCGGACGGTCTGTCCGCTCTCCGCCAGGGTCTTCAGATAGGCGCCGTCCGCGCCACTGACAATGATGGCGGGGATCTGGCTGTAGTCCTGGGCGCCCACGCCGTAGGGGGCCACGTCGGAATCGCTGTTGTCGTAGATGATAACGCCGCCAAAGCCGGCGTACAGGGCCGCGTAGTATATTTTCCAGGTGAACTCAATATCACCCCGCTGGACCAGGGCGATCTGCCCCTTCATCTCAGCCAGCTCCTCGTCGGTGAACTTATTCACCCACTCCCAGTTGTCGTCATAGGAGCCGTATTCGGTGTAATCACCCGTGCCCATGTCGTAGAGGCGCACCTCTCCCAGGCTGCTCAGGTCATACGCAGGGAAAAAGTCGGTGCACAGCATATCTCTGCTCTCGCCCTCCGTCTCCATGGTGGCCTGAGAGAGCAGGGTACCCACGTTCTGGACCGACGCCACCGACAGGGCGCTCTCCGCCGAAGAGGGGGAGGCGATGATCGCCGTGTCCACGAGACCCAGGTCGTTGACCGGGCCGTTGGGCACGCCGTTGTCGTAGGTCTCCGGCGAGATGGTGGCCATGGTGGAGTTGCCCGCGGACACGCAGCACACCACGCCCTGGGCCGAAGCCCGCCGGATGGCGCTGTTGATGAAGTTCCAGTCGCTGGAGGAGCCGCCGTCGCTGCCCAGGCTCAAGTTCACAATGTCCGCGCCCAGCTTGACCGCGTCCTCAATGGCCCGGACAATGTCGTCGGTATAGCCGCCGTCCACCTTGTCGAAGACCTGCATGCTGAGAATCTGCGCGTTGGGCGCCACGCCGTTGATACCGCTGTCCGAGGCGTTGGCCGCCGCGATGCCCGCCACGTGGTAGCCGTGGGTGTTCACATCGTTCAGGATCGTATTGTCGCCATAGACATAGCTGTAGGCAAAGGGGATCTTGTCATTGACATAAGTACCATAGCCCAGAAGGTCGATCTTCTCCTCCATCTCCTCCCGGGTGTACTTCCCGCAGCCGGGGTCGATGGTCATGTCCTGGTGCTCATAGTTGACGCCCGAGTCAATGATGGCGATGAGGGTGCCGCTGCCGTCGTACCCATAGTCCTCCCAGACCTTTGTCGCGCCCGCCATATCAATGGCGGTATACATCTCCGGCTCCAGCTTGGAGATCTCGTAGGCATCGGCCACGCCCTTCAGGGTGCGGATGTCTTCTATGGCCTTGCGGGCGATCTCCACGGTGATCGAGTTGGAGAGATAGGCCGTCTGCTGAACCACAGTCACCGGGTACAGTGCGCGGATCTGGGCAATGACAGCGCTCTGAGCCGCCAGCAGCTGGGTCTCCCGGCTCTTCACGGCCTCGTCATAGTCGCCCTCCGTCCCTTCTGCCGCAGGAGCCTCCTCCAGCTCCACAACCACCCGGACAATCTCGTCGGGGGAGAGCTGTTCCTCCGGCTGGACGTCGCCGTCCTCCTTATAGGAGGTCAGCGCCCCCCGCAGGAGGGTATCCATCTCGCTCTCCGAGAGCTGACCGCCCGTCTTCTGCTCCCGGGGCCCTGCGGCCTGCGCCAGCGGCGCGCCCAGCATGAAAACGGCCAGCAGCAGGGCAACCCATTTTTGCACAAGGTCATGCCATGTTCTTCTCACGTTCATTCTCCTCTAAAATTAGTTATTTGGCTAATATATATTTCTTTAAACGGAAATATATCACACCTTGAAAGAAAATGCAAGTATTCTCAAAAAATTAAGAAAAAAAGTCGTAATTTCCCAGATATTTCAATTCTATTCAATATTTATACAGCGCAGATGCGGGGCCGCCAGGCTGCTTGCTATGTCCGCAGTCAGTCCCGTTCTATGCCCCGCAACCCGTTCATTTGGAAAAAGGCGGCCGTGTTGCCGCCCTTCCTTGACACAATTTTTCCGAAATGTTATCATGACGGAGGCGGGACCGCCGTTATACCGGCCGTCCGCCTCTTTCCTTCTCAGGACGCAAATGATTGCAGGGGCCCTGATTCTTTCTGTCCTTCAACATCGAAAATAAAGCAAACCGGGCGTACCTTCCGGAGAAGGAAGGTGCGCCCGATGGTTATAATGACTGTTGGAAAACCTTGCCCATGTTTCCTCCCGGTGCAAGTCGGCCTTCCCCTGAACATTTTCGGCATCATGAGCCCCCGTTTTTTCATCTACACGGGCGGAGTGAATCCGCCCGGCATCAGGGTTTTCCCTTCCGGGAAAACGCCTGGACGCCGCACAGCGGCGGCTCGCTCCCGCTCGCGCTGGACGGCCCCATCGGTCCGCGCATCTCTGAAAGGTGGTTTTCCCTTGAACATTTTCGATATCATGGGCCCTGTCATGGTGGGGCCCAGCCCCATAGTCCGCTGACGCGGCCTCCGGGGACCCCGTTTTTTCATCTGCACGGGCGGAGTGAATCCGCCCGGCATCAGGGTTTTCCCTTCCGGGAAAACGCCTGGGCGCCGCATAGCGGCGGCTCGCTCCCGCTCGCGCTGGACGGCTCCATCGGTCCGCGCATCTCTGAAAGGTGGTTTTCCCTTGAACATTTTCGATATCATGGGCCCCGTCATGGTGGGGCCCAGCCCCATAGTCCGCTGACGCGGCCTCCGGGGACCCCGTTTTTTCATCTACACGGGCGGAGTGAATCCGCCCGGCATCAGGGTTTTCCCTTCCGGGAAAACGCCTGGACGCCGCACAGCGGCGGCTCGCTCCCGCTCGCGCTGGACGGCCCCATTGGTCCGCGCATCTCTGAAAGGTGGTTTTCCCTTGAACATTTTTGATATCATGGGCCCCGTCATGGTGGGGCCGTCCAGCTCCCACACGGCGGGTGCGGTGCGCATCGGCCTCATCACCCGCAAACTGCTGGGCCGTCCCCCGGTCCGGGCCGAGCTGCTGCTCCACGGCTCCTTTGCCGCCACCGGCAAGGGCCACGGCACCGACAAGGCCCTGGTGGCCGGCCTGCTGGGCATGGCCCCCGACGACCCGGACATCCCCCGTGCCTTCCCCCTTGCGGAGCGGGCCGGCATGCTGGTACGCATTGGAAGCATCGTCCTCCGGGGCGCCCACCCCAACTCGGTGCTGCTGCGGGTGGAGGATGAGCGGGGCAACACCCTGGAGGTCAACGCCTCCTCTCTGGGCGGCGGCCGGGTGCGGGTCAACGCCATTGACGGGCTGGACGCCTCCTTTACCGGCGAGTACCCCACCCTCATCATCCGCAACGAGGACCGGCCCGGCGCGGTGGCCGAGGTGTCCGCCATCCTCTCTCAGCGGCAGGTCAACATCGCCACCATGCAGCTCTACCGCAACATGCGGGGCGGCCTGGCGGTGATGGTGCTGGAGAGCGACCAGGCCATCTGGCAGGAGGCCATCGAGGAGCTGCGGGCCTGCCCGGGCATTGTGCGGGTGACCTATCTCAACATGGAGGAGGACAACTGACATGGCGTTTACATCTGTGGAGGGCCTTCTGCGGGCGGCGGAGAACCTACCGCTGTGGCAGGCGGTCCGGGACGACGACATCCGGGACCGGGGCGCTGACGCCGCCGAATCCTGGAGCCAGATGGCCCACCTCTGGGCGGCCATGACCGAGAGCGTGGCGCAGTACAGCCCCCGGCTCCGCTCATCCAGCGATCTGGTGGGCGGCGAGGGCGGCCTGGTGGCGGAGCAGGGCGGCAGGCTGTGCGGCCCCTTTTTCTCCGCCGTCATCGCCACCGCCCTGAAGACCGGCGAGTGCAACGCCTGCATGCGGCGCATCGTGGCCGCCCCCACGGCGGGGGCCAGCGGCGTGCTGCCCGCCGTACTTCTCCCCCTCCAGCAGCGGGACGGCCTCTCCGACGAGGTCATGACCCAGGCCCTCTATGTGGCCGCCGGTTTCGGCCAGGTCATCGCCTCCCGGGCCTCCATCGCCGGGGCGGAGGGAGGCTGTCAGGCCGAGGTGGGCTCCGCCTCCGGCATGGCCGCCGCCGCCCTGGTCCACCTGATGGGGGGCACGCCGGAGCAGATGGCCCACGCCTGCGCCATGGCGTTGAGCAACATCCTGGGCCTGGTGTGCGACCCGGTGGCCGGGCTGGTGGAGGTGCCCTGCGTCAAGCGCAACGTGATGGGGGCCATGAACGCCCTGTCCTGCGCCGAGATGGCCCTGTGCGGCGTGAAAAACGCCATTCCCTGCGACGAGGTCATCGACGCCATGCGGTCCGTGGGCGACGCCATGCCCGCCGCTCTCCGGGAGACCGGCATGGGCGGCCTGGCCGCCACCCCCACCGGGCGGCGCATTGCGGAGCAGATTTTGGGCAAATAACAGCACGACAAAAGCCCCTGCGCTGTGCGCAGGGGCTCTCAACAACTTCTGACATAGACAAGGAAATGGGGAACGCTTATGTACTACCACGCTTCACCGGTACGGGGCATCAAAGTTCTGGAGCCCCGAATTTCCAACCACGGCGTACCGCTGATCTATTTCTCAAAAAAGCGGGAAAATGTGCTGGTATACCTGAGCAACGCGGTTGAAAAGTACTGTAAAGAGACGGGATTTGCCTACCGCGGGCCCTGGAAGAAGTGGGGGCCCTACGGCTTCAACCCGGACGGCACACAGCGCATCGAGGAGTACTACCCCAATGCGCTGGCAGACACCTACCGGGGTGTCTCCGGGTACATCTACTCTGCGGAAACCATCACAGACTCCGGCTTTTCCCTCTAGATTCCGGATGCCGCCGCCTCCAGCCAGCCGGTAACTGTGACCCGCTGCGAATTCATCCCCGACGCCTACGAGGCCATTCTGGCGGCGGAGCGGGAGGGACTCATCACCATCCTCCGCTATGAGGACAGCTCACCGGCTCAGCTGGATTGGAATGCCAGAACCATAAGATCGGAATATGAGGCCGCCGCAGACCACCCGGACTACCGCCATTTTATAGAGGGCAAGTTCCATATTTACGGGTAAAGTCTTGGAAATTCACCCTTCATACCGGATATAGAACGCATAATAGGCCGTGCCGCCGTATCCGCTGACCGTGTCCCAACGGGCGCCCACCTCGTAGACATATCCCCCCGGCTTCAGGGTGATTTTCCCATCTTCCACCGTCACCGGTTCGCCTGCTGTTGTGGGCTCTCCCCAGTATTCGTCGCTCCAGCAGCGGGCGCTGAAAATCTCGTCGGGCATCTGGGCAAACTCCAGCTCCGCCGTGCCCTCCGAAGTCTCCAGAAGAGTGAGCAACTCCCGGCAGTCCAGCGGATGGGCGCTGTCGGCAAGGGCGTGCTCCACTGTCCCGTCGGCCAGCGTTTTTTCCCACTGGTAGCTCCCCAACAGCGCCTCCATGGCGGTATTGTCGCTCACCACCGTCAGGGCAGGCGGTTTTTCCAGCACCACAACGGCCTCCCCGCTGCCCAGCAGCTGGTTTGCGTAGCGGTTGAGCGCCTCACAGGGCTCGTACTTGGTCCGGTAGCCTACCCCGTCTATCACCAGAAATGGGTTGTATGCCATGATATCGGTGGTGCTGCCGTCGGCCAGATGGAGGGTAAAGATGACGCCCTGACCGGCGTACTCCGTGTAGGAGTCATCCCGGCCGTAGATGACCACCTGGTTGAGATAGGACACCAGTTTCTCCAGGTCTGGAATCTCAAGTTCCGTATCCGGCGGGGTGAGCCGCACCGACGCGGACACAACGTCCGCTACCTCCAGGTCCCTGTAGGGCCGCCGCCCGGCCATGACAGAGGCGGCAAAAACGCCGCATCCCACCGCCGCCAGACAGAGCAGGGCAATCAGCCAGCGTCCCCATTTTTTCATGTGGGCTCCCCCCTTTTATTCTTCTGTCTATATAGACGAAAAGCGGGCCGAAATGTTTCAAGGGTTCAGCATCCTCCGGATGCTGAACCCTTGTTTTTGTCTCTGCTTTTATTGTTATGCCCGGCTGTCCGGCAGGCTGGCGGCGGCGGCGCTCTGGCCGATCTGCCGCACCCGCTCGTCGGGCGCCTGGACGGAGAAGGTGCAGTCGGGGTACTCGTCGGCCAGGACCTGGCGGGCGGTGGACAGGATGATGTCCCCGCCGGCGCCGCCGGCCACGCCGCCCATCACCAGGGCGCAGTTCATGTCGTAGAACCGGGTGTACAGGGCCAGAGCGTGGCCCAGGTAGACGCCCAGGTCCCGGTAGACCACCTCCACCGACTTATCGCCCCCGTCCATCCGGCGGCGGAGGGAGGAGAACTTGTCGGCGGCGCCGCCCTCGGGCATCTCCAGCCCGGCCAGGGCGGCCAGCTTCACCGCGCCCTCCTGGCTCAGGTACTTGACGCCGCAGCCCACGTCGCCGCTCCAGTCGTCCCGGGCGGCGTCGGGCTGCACGTCGATGGGGGTGAAGGCCAGCTCGTTGAACCAGCCGGTCACGTTGCCCGCCTTGTCCACGTAGCCGCCCGCCTCGCTGCTGCCCATGGAGATGCCCAGAATGCCGTTCTCGTTCAGGCCCATGGCCCCGGCCAGGGCGGTCACGTCGCCGTCGTTGGCCACGGCAAAGGGGATGTTCTCCCCCAGGCTGGCGGCGGTACGGGGGTAGATGTCCTTGATGGACTTGTCGAAGTCCTCCTTGCTCACGGAGAGGAACAGGCTGGCCACCATGCACCGCTCCCCCACCAGCACGCCGGCGGTGGACACGCCCACGCCGTCCACCCGGGGCAGGTGCCCGGCCGCGGCGCGGAGGGCGGCGGTGATGTGGTCATAGTGGTACTGGGGGGCGCTCTGCTCGCTGGGCCGCCAGGGCATGGTCTCGGAGAACACGCTCTTACCGTCCACCAGGGCGCTCACCTTCAGGTTGCTGGCCCCCGCGTCCAGGCCGATCCGGCAGCCCTCCAGGTGCCGCCCCACCGGGCGGGAGGAGCCCTTCTCCGCCGGGCGGTCGGCGTAACTGCGGCTCTCCACGGTGAAGGGCCGCTCGTAGACCCCCTCCATGAAGTCCCGGTCAAAGTCCCGGCTGCCGCCGTGGGCATAGGCGTCCCTCAGGTACTCCGCCGCCGCCGCGCTGCCGCAGGCGATCAGCTTCCAGCCGCCCCGGGACCAGAGGAGGAATTTGGCCAGCCGGTCCACGTACAGCCGGTCCGCCTGGTCCAGCGCCCCCTCGGTGCGCAGGGCGGTGTTGTACACCGACACCAGGCCGTTCTCCCGCTCCACCGCCAGGGCAAAGGGGTGGGTGGCTCCGCTCTCATAGACCCGGAAGAACCGGGCCAGGGGCACAAAGGTCTTGTCCAGCTCCGGCAGGTGGGTCACCGGCAGTTCCAGTCCTAAAAATTCCATGGAAGCATCCTCCTCTTGTTTGTTGCCTCCAGTTTATCACACCAAACTCCCCGGCGCATTATCCAAACCTGCTCACTTTTTGCACAAAAAGACCGGAGCCTGTGCAAAGCCAGGCTCCGGTCCTTTTCCGCTGCATTTCCGTCACATGTGGGGCAGCACCCGGACGGTGTACGCCTCCTTGGGCAGCACCTGACCGATGATGGCGCCGGGGATGCCCCGGTCCTTCAGCCGCCGGGCCAGCTCCGCGCCCCGCTCCTCCGGGATGGAGATGAGCAGGCCGCCTGCGGTCTGGGGGTCAAAGAGCAGGTCGGACACCTCCAGCGCCACGGCCTCCTCCACCTTCACCTTGCCCTCCAGATAGCTGCGGTTGCGGTAGGCGCCGCCGGGGATGATGCCCTCCCGGGCCAGCTCCAGCGCGCCGGAGGCCAGGGGGACCTGGTCGGCCCACAGCCGCACCGTCACGCCGCTGCCCTCCGCCAGCTCGTTGACATGGCCCAGCAGGCCGAAGCCTGTGATGTCCGTGCAGGCGCTGGGCTTCAGGGGCAGCATGACCTCCTGGGCCCCCTTGTTCAGGGTGCTCATCAGGTCGATCATCTCCCTGAGCTGCCCGTCGGTCAGCAGCTCCGCCTTGGCGGCGGTGGAGAGCACGCCGGTCCCCACGGGCTTGGTCAGCACCAGCAGGTCCCCGGGCTTTGCGCTGCTGTTGGTCAGAATCTCCTCCGGCCGGGCAAAGCCGGTGACGCACAGGCCGTACTTGGGCTCTGTGTCCTCAATGCTGTGCCCTCCGGCGATGACCGCCCCGGCCTCCACCACCTTGTCGGCGCCGCCGGCCAGAATCTCCCGGACGATCTCCAGGTTCAGGCAGGTGGGGAAGCAGAGCAGATTGATGGCCAGGCGGGGCGTGCCCCCCATGGCGTACACGTCGGAAAGGGCGTTGGCCGCCGCGATGCGGCCAAAGCTGCGTGGATCGTCCACTACGGGCGGGAAAAAGTCCGCCGTCTGGATCATGGCGGTATCGTCGTTGATCCGGTAGACGGCAGCGTCGTCGCTGGCGTCAAAACCCACCATCAGCCGCTCATCCGAGCCCTTCGGCAGGTCCGCCAGCAGTTGGCCAAGGACACCCGGTCCTATCTTGGCCCCTCAGCCGCCCGCGGCTGTCATCTTGGTCAGTCTGACCGGTTCTTCGCTCATACCGCGCCTCCTCTCCCCTGTTCCCGGGCCGTCCCGGGAGATATCCCGTTTATTATATCACATCTCACGCCGGGGATAAACTGCAATTTTTCCGTCTCCCTCACCCGCCGCGCCGGTACGGCATAGGCTGGAACTGAGAAGAAATCATCGTTCTTTTCCTATTTTGAATACTGGAGGGTTATCCATATGGCTGCGGAACCGCGTGTACAGTTTTACCTGGGGGCAAACGCCCCCTCCGGCTTCTACTCTCTCTACGACCAGCTCATCGACCCCGACCAGGCCCAGGACGTGATGATCCTCAAGGGCGGCCCGGGCTGCGGCAAGTCCTCCCTCATGCGGAAAGTGGGGGCCGCCATGGAGGAGCAGGGCCTGGCGGTGGAGTACATCCAGTGCTCCGGCGACCCGGACTCCCTGGACGCCGTCATCATCCCCAGCCTGGCCACCGCCATTGTGGATGGTACCGCGCCCCACGGCTGAGCAACGGGAGGACACACAGCGCAGCGGGAGCGCCCGCATGGGCGCTCCCGCTGGGGAAGTCCTCAGTCGGAAGGAATCTTCTCCCCCGCCTTGAAGTTGTAGATGGGACGGATGACGGCCTGAATCTCCGCCGTGGGGCCGATGTTGTCCACAATGGAAGACATATCCTTGTAGGCCATCGGGCACTCGTCCAGGGTATCCGGCCCAACCGAGGTGGTGTAAATTCCCTCCATGGCCCGGCGGAACTCCTCCACCGTAAAGGCCTGCCCGGCAGCCCGGCGGCTCATCAGGCGGCCCGCGCCATGGGGCGCGGAGTCGTTCCAGTCCTCGTTCCCCCTGCCCACGCAGAGCAGGCTGCCGTCCCGCATGTTGATGGGGATGAGCAGGCGCTCCCCCTTCTTGGCCGATACCGCCCCCTTGCGGAGGATCATGGCGTCGGTGTCAATGTAGTTGTGGATGGTGCTGAAGGAGTCGGCCACCGTCAGGCCCAGGCCCCGGACAATCTCGTCCAGGATGGTCCGGCGGTTGAGGAGGGCAAAGCGCTGGGTCAGCTCCATGTCGTGGATGTAGTCGCCAAAGAGGTCCCCCTCCACGTAGGCCATGTCGGGAGAGATGCTCCCGCGGGCGTCCTTCTTGGCCTCCGCCAGGGCGGCCTGGATCTCCCGGAAGCGCCCCTGGGCCTTTAACCCCTCCACCAGCGCCTGGAGCTGCGCCCTGCTGTTGCCGCACAGGACGCGGTAGCCCTCCTCCTGATACCAGCCGGCCACCTGGGTCCCCAGGTGGCGGCTGCCCGAGTGGACCACCAGATAGAGCCTGCCGCTGTCATCCCGCTCCACCTCGATGAAGTGGTTGCCGCCCCCCAGGGTGCCGATGGAGCGGCTGGCCCGGGCGGTGCTGATATGGTCAAAGCAGCGCAGCTCCTCCAGCCCGATGCGGCTCTGGTTGGGATGGGCCGTCTCCCGGATGTCCATGCCGGAAGGGATGTTGGTCCGGATGAACCGGTCCAGGGCGTCCAGATCCAGGCTGGATTCCTCCAGAATCACCGTCTCCATGCCGCAGCCGATGTCAACGCCCACCATGTTGGGTACCACCTTCCCGTGGAGGGTCATGGTGGTGCCGATGGTGCAGCCCTTGCCCGCGTGGGTGTCCGGCATTATCCGGATGCGGCTGTCCGCCAGGAAGGGCTGGCTGCACATGGCCGTGATCTGCTCCCGGGCCAGGTCGTCCACAGTATCGATAAACACCTTGGCGGTGTTATAGGTTCCTGTAATTTCAATCATGTCTGTATCCTTTCTGTGAAAACGGGGCGGCAGATCCCAGCCGGGATGCGCCGCCCCGCGGTACGCTCTTATGCCGTCAGCTCCCGGTAGCGGGGCGCGCTGAGGGTCTCCCACATGTATGCGTAGGGGGAGAGCTCTCCGCTGGTCACCATCTGGAAGAGCCTGGGCGTGCAGCCCGAGACCAGCGCCGCCCCCTGCTCGTTCACGGTGACGGGCTGGTGGAGGTTGCGGCTGGCCACGTTCCAGAACACCACCTGGGGCAAGGCGTAGCCCTTGGCGGCAAAGGACCTGCGGGCCCGCTCAAAGACGGTGACGTCCGCGTTCTCGGTTCCCTGGTCGAACTCCATGTCGGAGATGATATACAGGGTGTCGGGCATATCCGCCTGGTTCATGTGGTACTCCACGGCGGTATGCAGGAGCAGGTCGAAGACCGCCTGGAGATTGGTGTTGGCACACTCGCTGAAGCTCTCGCAGTACTTCACCTGCTCATAGAGGTCCTTGCCCTTGATCTCCACCAGCCTGGGGCTGCGGGAGAAGGTGATGAAGTGGTTGCGGAAGGCCCCGGTGTTCCGCTGGGCGAAGTAGATGGCCAGGGACAGGGCCACAGCGGCAGGGACAGGATTGGCAAGGTCCCAGTACATGGAGCCCGAGCCGTCGGCCACCACAAGGGCGTTGCCACCGCCGGTGTAGTCGGCCAGGGCGTTCCAGGTGGTGTCCAGGGCGCGGCGCTCCTCTGCGGACATGCCGCTCCCCAGGCTGTCCTCCAGAATGGGCGCAATCACATCGTAGGGGTAGAGGACGCCCGTGTGCAGGGTCTCTTTCCCCTCCCGGACCTGCTCCAGGAAGGCCAGGTAGCGCTCCCTGTCGTTGCGGAGAAAGGCTCGGCGGTACTTGAGCATGGCTCTGGAGGGCTGCTTGGCATAGTCAAAGGTGTAGTCCCGCTCCCGCAGGTTGTTCTCCAGAATGGCGATTCTGGCGCGCAGGGCGGAGAGTGTCTTGCGGTAGGCCGCCTCGGTCATGCCCAGGCCTTTCACCAGGATTTTGGCGGAGACCAGGGTGTCGGGGCTGCTGGCGTTCACCGAGGGGAGCCACTTGGCCATGAGAGAGACATTCCCCTCTCCGGACTCCAGGGCCGCCGTGTCCCGGGCCAGCTGGGCTTTGATGTACGCGATGGCCGCGTCCCTGCAGGGTGTGTCGAACAGGGAGAGCAGGTCGTCCCAGCGGCCGTACTCGGGGATGTTCTCCAGGTTCCTGACCACCGTCTCGGGGCACAGGCCGGCCAG
Organism: Pseudoflavonifractor intestinihominis; assembly: GCF_040096055.1. Taxonomy (NCBI): domain Bacteria; kingdom Bacillati; phylum Bacillota; class Clostridia; order Eubacteriales; family Oscillospiraceae; genus Pseudoflavonifractor; species Pseudoflavonifractor intestinihominis. The sequence continues at coordinate 15,351 of NZ_JBBMFK010000027.1, read as the reverse complement.
GGCCTTCAGGATGATGCGGAACACATACCGCTCTCCAAGGCCGCCCCGGACGTCCCGGGCAAAGAAGGCGATCTTCACCGCCGTGTCCCGATCCTCCACCCAGGCCCGGAGAAAGCGGTCCTGAATCTCTTCCCAGGACGCCCCGCGCAGGGCGCCCACGGTGGAAAACAGGTCCAGGCAGTGGCTCATGGTGGTGGAGTAGGCGGCCCCGCCATTTTCCGTGCGGGTGCGGATGGCTTCTCTTTTCAATGCCTCGAGCATGGCGGTACCTCCTAGCGGTTGGGATGGATTACAAGGCACGTCGTGGAGTTGAACCACATAGACCAGTTGGATTGCTGTCTGTGCCTTTTTGCTTACAAGGCGCTATTTGTTCCGGCAGATGTCCAATCGTCGTCAATGGGTTGCTGTCAGCGCCTTTCATGTGCATATCATAATCCGCCGCACCTGTTTTTTCCTCTCAAAAAAGTTGCGAGCTCGCCCTTTTTGTCGTACACTGTCAAAAAGAGGAGGCGGCGGTATGGCCTATCGTGAGCTGGTAAAGCGGTTTGAATCGGTGCGGGAGTACATGCGGGACTTTCTGGTCTTCGGCTACAGGACCCGGCGGGAGTTTGACGGCAAGAGCGCCCGCACCTACGACAACGAGCGCCGCCGCATCGAGAGCTGGCTGGGGGACGACCTGCGCTGGGAGTACGGCGCCAGGGGCAAGGCGGTGTTCCTGTCCATGGACGCGGCGGAGCTGGTGCGCAACCCGCTGTACCGGGCCTGGCAGTCCAGGAGCTTTACCGACAACGACATCACCCTCCACTTCTGCCTGCTGGACCTGCTCGCCGACGGCGTCCCCCGCCACGCCGAGGAGATCACCGACGCCCTGGCGGCGCGGTACGGCGTCCTCTTCGAGCTGCCCACGGTCCGGCGCAAGCTGAAGGAGTATGGGGAGCTGGGCATCCTGGACCGGCGGAGGCAGGGCCGCGCCCTGTGCTACACCCTCTCCCCCTGTACCCTGGACGCCCTCTTTCCCGACCAGGCCCGGCTGCCCGAGCTGCTGTGCTTTTTCGGGGAGGCCGCGCCCCTCTCGGTGATCGGCAGTTTTCTCTCCAGCCGCCGGGGGGAGGAGGACCGGGGCCTGCGGTTCAAGCACCACTTTATCGTCCACACCCTGGAGGACCAGATGCTGCTCACCGCCCTGGAGGCCATCCGCACCCGGGCCCGGCTGGAGGTGACCAACGTCAGCGGCCGCAGCGGCGTGGAACGGGTGCTCACGGTGGTGCCGGTCAAGATCATGGTCAGCGTCCAGACTGGCCGGCGCTATCTGGCGGCCTGGCTGCCTGAGCGGCGGCGCTTCACCTCCCTGCGGCTGGACTACATCAAGGCTCTCTCCCTCCGCCCCGGGCTGGAGGAGGACGAGGCATGCCGCGCCCTGGCGGAGGAGCGGCTGGCCCACAGCTGGGGCTCGGCCCTCCACAGCAGCGCCCGGCTGGAGCGGTTCTCCATGACCGTGGCCGCCGACGAGGCCAGGGAACCCTACATCATCCAGCGCCTGCGCCGGGAGAGCCGGGGCGGCACGGTGGAGCAGGTGGAGCCCGGCCTGTGGCGCTGCACCCGGTACGTATACGATACCAGCGAGCTGATGAACTGGGTCAAGACCTTCATCGGGCGCATTGTCTCCCTGGAGGGGGACAACCAGAGGGTCATCGACCGGTTTTATGATGATATCCGCCGCATGGCGGAGATGTACGGAGGTGAGGGCTGATGGAGCTGTTTTCCGAGGTCTACGGCTGCTACTATGCGGTGGTGGCGGAGATCCTCCGCAGCGCCCCCGTGACCCGGGCCCAGGCGGAGGCCCTGGCAGCGGGCCGGGGCTACGGCGAGAGCGTCCTCCAGCTCATCCCCAAGCTGCTGGACAGCCGCGACTGGCCCCTGCTGGAGGAGCGGGACGGCCTGTTCCACAGCCGTCTGGACCGGCTCCCCGACCTGCCGGTGACCCATCTGGAGCGCTCCTGGCTGAAGGCCCTGCTGGCCGACCCCCGGCTCCGGCTGTTCCTCTCCGACGGGCAGCTCGCCCACCTGGAGGAGGCCCTGTCCGGCGTGGAGCCCCTGTACCGGCAGGAGGATATCGTATACTTTGACCGCTTTCTGGACGGGGACGACTACGCCGACCCGGGCTACCGGCAGCGGTTCCAGGCCATTCTGTCCGCCCTGGAGCGTGAAGCCGTGCTCCACCTCACCTATCAGGCCCCCAAAACCGGCCTCCACACAGGCGACCACCGGCCCCTGCGGCTGGAGTACTCCCCCCGGGACGACAAGTTCCGGGTCTACACGGTCAAGGTGCAGGACAGCGCCTTTCCGTGCTGCTACATCCTCAATCTGGGCCGGATCGTGGATATCTCCCCCTCCGATGCACAGTACAGCGGCGCCTTTGACGTGTCGGAGTGGCGGCGCCGCCACCGCTGCGCCCAGCCCCTGCTCCTGCGGGTCTCCGGCGAGCGCAACGGCGTGGAGCGGTTCATGCTGGAGTTCTCCTCCTACGAAAAACAGAGCGAGTACGACGGAGAGACCGGCGTCTGTACGGTCCGTCTGTGGTACCAGCGGGAGGATGAGACCGAGGTGCTCATCCGGCTGCTGGGCTTCGGCCCGGTGGTGCAGGTGCTGGGCCCGGAGTCCTTCGTGGCTCTGATGCGGGAGCGGGTGGCCAGGCAGGCCGCCCTGCTGCAGCGCGGCAAAAACTGAATCTTTCTCCTGTCGGGAGCCCCGGGCGCACACAGCGCCCGGGGCTCCCGCTCATACTCCCCGCGCGCTGCTCATAGAGTCTTATGGAATCTATGCGCGGGAGGTATGGCAATGCGAAAGACCGTGCTGATACTCACGGAGAAATTTCAGTCCAAAACACCGCCAGACAAGGAGGCTGTCCGGCGGGCGGTGGCCGCCTGGCTGGCCGGAGCCGGGAAGGCATGAGCGGGGCGGTGCGCTGCGCCATCTACACCCGGCTGAGCAAGGAGGACGAGGACCGGCAGGGGGATGTCTCGGAGAGCATCCGCAACCAGGAGGCCCTGCTCACCGCCTACGCCGCCGACCGGGGCTGGGAGATCTTCCGGGTCTACCGGGACGAGGACTACTCGGGGGCCGACCGGCTGCGGCCCGACTTCAACCGGATGCTCCGGGACGCCGAGGCCCGCCGGTTCCAGGTCCTGCTGTGCAAGAGCCAGTCCCGGTTCACCCGGGACATGGAACTGGTGGAGAAGTACATCCACGGCCTGTTTCCCCTCTGGGGCATCCGGTTCGTGGCGGTGGCCGACAACGCCGACACCCAGGTGCGGGGCAACAAGAAGGCCAGGCAGATCAACGGCCTGGTGAACGAGTGGTATCTGGAGGACCTGTCGGAGAACATCCGCACGGTCTTTGACATGAAGCGGCGGCAGGGGCAGTACATCGGCGGCGCGCCCATCTACGGCTACCGGAAGGACCCGGCCGACCGGCACCGTCTCATGGTGGACCCCGAGGCCGCCGGGGTGGTGCGGCAGATCTTCCGCTGGTCCCTGGAGGGAAAGGGCAAACAGGAGATCGCCCGGCTGCTCAACGCCAGGGGCATCCCCAACCCCAACCGGTACAAGCTGGAGCGGGGCTGGCCCGGCGTCCCGCCGGGCGCCGATGGCCAGGGACTGTGGAACAAGACCACGGTGTGGCGCATCCTCCGCAACGAGATGTACACCGGCGTCATGGTCCAGGGCAGGCGGAAAAAGGTGAGCTACAAGTCCAAGGCCCTCATCGACCTGCCCCGGGCCCAGTGGTTCCGGGTGGAAAATACCCACGAGGCCATTGTGGACCGTTCCCTCTTCCAGGCCGTCCAGCAGGGGCTGTCCCTCCGGGCCAGGGGCGGCGGCAGCGGCACCCCCCACCCTCTGGCCGGGCTGGTGAAGTGCATGGACTGCGGCGCCGTCATGAGCCGGACCACCAACGTGCGGCAGGGCAAGGCGGGGCCGTCCTACCTCCGGTGCGGGCGGTACGCCGACAGCGGCGGCTGCACCCGCCACGCCGTCCGCCTGGACCGCCTGGTGGAGCTGGTGGCGGAGCAGGTCCGCCGGTATGTGGACCTCTGCTGTCCGCCGGAGGCCCTGCCCCTCCTCCCGGCGGCCCCGCCGGAGACAGAGGCGCTGGAGCGGGAACGGCACGTCCTGTCCGCCAGGCTGGCCAAGACCAGTCAGGCCCTGAAGGCCCTCTACCTGGACAGGGTGGAGGGCCTTGTGGGACCGGAGCAATTTTGGGCGCTGAACCAGTCCTTTCTGGACGAGCAGGCCGGGCTGGAGGAACGGCTGGCCCGGCTGGAGGCTCCGCCCTGTCCCGAAAGCAGGGCGGATGCCTCAGACCGGGCCGGAGAACTGCTGAAGCTGGAGCCGCTGCCCCGGGGACTGGCGGCGCTGCTGATCGAGAAGGTGGAGGTGGGAGAGCGGAACCGGGAGACCGGCGAGCAGCAGGTCCGGATCACCTGGAAGTTCTGACGGAATCGTCGGGTTGTTGCCCGCGCCCATGTGGTGGAACCAAAGCTGCCCGGTGCGGTGGAGCGCTACGTCAATCTGGGGGCCTGCTACGACCGGGCAGGGCTCCAGGCGGTGCGGGCCGAGCTGACGACCTGCATGAAGGGCTACAAGGGCTGCTACCAGCGGGCCTACCGGTGCCTGACGGCGGCGGCCCAGATCGGCGAGGACATGCGGGCGGCCCTCATCACCCCCGCTGTAGAGGCCAGACTGGCCAAGAGGACCCGCGGCATCCTGGCCCGTGAGGTGAAGAAGAGCGGAAAGGAGCCGGGGAAAGCGGTGCAGCGGTTCCTGGGGGCCATCACCTGGAAGGGGCCGCTGTGCAACTTTGAAACGGTAGACGCCCTGTGCCGCCGGGTCTATGAGCTCTCCGACAGCTATGGCCTGGCCCACATCATGCTCACCCATCTGGCCGCCGGGGCCATGGCGGCGGGGTACGACGTGATCCTCTGCCCCTCCCCCATGTGGCCCGACCGGATCGAGCACCTGCTCATTCCCTCCCTGTCCCTGGCCTTTGTCACCAGCACCCCCGCCCTGCCCTACGGCAAGCGGCCCTACCGCCGCCTGCGGCTGGATGCCATGGCGGATCAGGAGGTCATGCGGCACCTGCGGGCCAGACTGCGGTTCTCCCGAAAGGTCTCGGCCGCCCTGGTGGAGGAGGCGGTGGACTCCCTGGCCCAGGCCAAGGCCATGCACGACGAGCTGGAGTCCCTCTACAACCCCAATGTGGACTTCGACCAGGTCTACCGCACCGCCGGGGAGATCATCGACCAGCTGAAGGCCCGGCTGCCCGTCACCTGACAAAGCGGGTCCGGACGCGCCTGATGACGCGTTCGGACCCGCTTCTCTCTTTTTACTCCTTGCCGGCCAGCTCCTCCGCCAGGTGCAGGTAGTATTCCGCCCGGTACGCTGCGTGATCCCGGGCGTCCCGCTCCAGGTCCTGATTGTAGTAGTCCATGCCCTCGGTCTGGTAGTGCTCCGTCTCCTCGATGTACTCCGGTACCTGCCGGAAGGCCAGCAGGCCGCGGTACTCCGTCTCCAGGGCCGTGTAGCACTCCACCAGGCACTGCTGGTAGTGGTGGTATACCTCGTGGAGCACCGCGTCCACGCACTCCGCCGCCGACGCCTGGTTCAGCAGCTGGAGATCCATCGTGATGGTGCCCTTCTCCCAGTCGTACTGTCCCACCGTATAGCCCCCCAGGTAGGCGCCGTGAAGAGGCGGCACGTCCGGCGTGCCCAGATTGGCGCTCTCCGCCTGCACCACCACCCCCAGCACATCCAGCCGCTCCTGCTCGTCCAGCTCTGCCCAGAGCTCCTCGTTGAGGCAGACCAGCCTGTTCTCGTCCACCTCCACGCCGGTTTCGGTCCTCTCCACGCTGTCCGCCGTCAGGACCGGGATGCCGAACAGGCCGTTGCTCACCACGGTGACCAGCGCCCCGAAGCAGCACACCAGCGCTGCCAGACGTCCACGGGAGACGAAAAACCGGAGCCGACTGCGGACAAGCTCCCACCAGGACCAGTGCCGCGGCGCCGGGGTCAGGATGCTGGACAGGGCCAGCCCCGCCAGAAGGAGGCACAGCACAATCAGTACCGCCAGCCACTTCCAGCCCCAGTAGGGCCGCACGCAGCAGAAGGAGTAGATGGCAAAGGGCAGGGCGGCGTTGGCCAGGGCGGTGGAGTAGCGGCGCTGCCGGGCGGAGGTGGCCAGATAGCACACCACCTCCGCCGCGGCCACCAGGATCACCAGCAGCCGGACGGACGCGCCCAGCTCCAGCTGCTCCCCGGTAATGGGGCTGACGAACCGGCAGGGGCCCATCCGCCAGAAGGCGAAGAGAAAGACGCCGCTCATGAGCGCCGTGTCCCACAGGAAGGCCAGGTAGCCCTCCTCGTTCCGGTCCCGCATGGTCACTCCTCCTTTTCCCTGTTTTTCAGCGCGGCGGGCAGGCTGGACGCCGCCGCCTCCAGCAGCATGGACAGGTTGGCCGCCTCCACCACCCGGATGTCCCGGCCGCTCCTGTACTGGTACAGCTTGGCGCCCGTCCCCGCGGCGGCGTACACCGTGGTGACGCCGCTGGCCTCCAGGGCGTCCAGGTAGGCGTCGGCGCTGATGTCGTCAAAGTAGGTATTGCCGTACAGATCGCAGCTGCCCAGAAAGGCGCAGTCCGGCCCGAAGTCCCGCCCTGTCAGGGCGGAGAGAATGGCCGCCGCCGCGGCCACGCCCAGGGAATTGCCGCAGGCGTCGTCCACGTTCTGGGACACAAAGAGCACCACGTCCATCACCCTGGACCGCACATCCCGCTGCAGCACCCGGCGCACAAACTCATAGGCCACCTGGCAGCTCTCCTTCAGCTCCTCTCTGTGGACGCCGATGAGCCTCAGGCTGCCGCTGCCCGGTCGGACAGCGGCCTGGATGGGAAAGCACTTCACGCCGTGCTCCCCGCGAAAGACCGCGTTCACCATGCCGGGGTAGAACACCAGGGTCCGCTCCACGCACCGCTCCGGGCCCAGGACGCTGCGGAGCATGGCCAGGTCGCAGCAGATGTCCTCCTCCCCCGACTCCCGCCGGTAGAGATACCGGGAGAGCAGCTTTTCGGCGTACTGCTCCAGGTCGCGGGCACCCGGCTCGGTGGCGTAGCGGGTACACAGGGCCTCCAGGGCCTGGGGCGTCATGGTGAACTCCCCCTGCGCTATCCCCATCCGCCCGGTCAGCTTGGGCAGGGTGTAGCGGGAGAAGATCTCCTTCTTCTCCGCGCCGCTGTACCCGGGGATGGAAATTCGGAGGAACCGGTCCCGGATGGGGCGGCTGATGTCGCCCAGCTCATTGCAGGTGCCCACAAAGAAGATGCCCCGGGTGGGGATGGCCACGTCCATGAAGGTGTCGGTGAAGCCGGTGCCGTCCAGCAGGGTGAGCAGGGCGTCGGCCGGGTTACCCTTGCCGTTGCCGCCGCCCGCCTTGTCCAGCTCGTTGATGACCATGATCACGTTGGCGCTCCTGGCCGCGTAGAGCTGCTGCATGATCCGGCCGGGGCGGCCGTTGCTGTAGATACGGGAGGAGCCGGTCAGGTCCTCGACGTCCCGGATGGTGGACATGTCCAGCACCACCATGGGCAGGCGGAAGATGCGGGCCCACGCCTTGGCGATGGAGGTCTTGCCCACGCCGGCGGGGCCGTCCAGCAGCAGGCCCCAGGAGGGCATGGTGCCCGTCCGCTTCATCTGGGCCAGCACCTCCAGCATGCGCTGCTTCACCGGCTCCAGGCCGTAGAAGGTGCTGTCCATGATCTGCCGGGCCTCCTCCAGGCTGGGCAGGTCCAGGGTGCGGACGTTCCAGTTGATGTTCAGGGCGTAGGTCAGGGCGCGAACGGCGTGCTGCCGCTCCCGCTCGGTCCCGCTCCAGACCTTCTCGCACTGGTCCAGGGTCCGCTCCGCCCAGGTGCGGATCTCCGGCGGGTAGCCCTCGCCGCACACCCGCAGCAGCAGCTTCAGCTCCTCTTCCGTCTGGAACTCCTCCTGGCCGTCCTGTACGGTCAGATCCTGCTCCGCCGTCTCAATGCCCAGATGCCGGAGCATGGCGTTCAGCCTGGCCAGGCTCAGGTTGGTCTTCTTCTCGCCGATGAAGAGGGTCGGCATGGAGCTGCCCGGGCCTCCAGGGTCCAGGCCCCAGACCTGGAACATGTCGGGGTCCATCCTGTCACGCCTTCCGGTGAGCAGCATGGTCTCCTTCTTCTCCGCCAGCCAGAGCAGCAGGGCCCGCAGCCGGGGCTCCTTCAGCTCCACATGCATGGCCTCCCCGCCATACCGGTTGCTGTGGAATACAAAGCCCAGCTCCCCGTCCTCCTCCACAAATCTCCCCACCAGATTCTGGATGCGCCTGTTTACCAGAGCCTCGGGCAGGCACACGGCGATCAGACTGCGCTTTTCTCCCTTGTCTGTCTTTTTCACGGTAGTTCCTCCTCCCGTCCGTCTGTTCCGTTCAAGGGGAAAAACGCTGCAAAAAGCCGATTATCACGGCAGAAAAAAGTTTTTTTCTGGGGCCCGACGCCTTGCCCTCTGTATTCCTCTTCTGTATAATATAGGATATTCCCTCTCCTGTCCAACGGTAGAACGGGATCCATCTGGCAAAAAAGGAGTGATGACGGATGGAATTTGGATCTCAGAACTTTTTCAACCGGCTCAAGGCCGGCGTGACTGCCGGCGACCCGGACGTCTATGTGGACCTGAACGACATGGTGGACCGCTCTGTCAGATACCTGGTCAGCGCTCAGGTGAACGCCTCCGATGTGGAAGACGTGCTCCAGGAGATCAAAATCACAGTCTGGCGGCAGATGAGCTTTTTTCTCCAGTCCTCGGCCGACAACACCCCCTCCCAGCGGAACGCCTGGCTGATCAAGGTGACCAAGAGCCGGATCAACGACTTCCGCCGCAAGAATTACGTGAACCGCCCCCAGCAGCTTGAGGACGGCGACACCTCCGGCGGCGGCACGCCCCCCGAGCCCCACCCCGACCTGTCCTCCCTCTTGACCGCGGAGCAGCAGATCAACTACGAGCGCTGCTGCCGGGCCATCTCCCACATCTGCAATCTGGACATGGCCCCCGACCGGCTGCTGGCCTGCCTCTACAACGGCGTTCTCATCCCCGCCGCCTCCACCGGCGGCGCCCGGAAAAAAGGGGACCCGTCGGCCATCCTCCGCCGCTTCTCCGGCCAGCCTCTGTCCGCGCTCCGGGCCGCTCTGTGGCGCGAGCTGCGCCAGCTGCTCATCCTTCCGCCGCCGGAAGGCCTCCTGGCACCCCTGGACCGGAAGCTGGCAGGCGGCGCGGCGGACACGCCTTTCCAGCTGACCGCAAGGGAGATCACCCTTGTCACCAGCAGGAGCAGGACCTCGGTCAAAAAGAGCCGCAACGAAATTCTGGGAGGTACCCTCGATGAGTGAACATATCACACTGGAAGAGCTCTTCGCCTTTGTCTACGACGACAGCATGGGCCCCGAGGCCATGGCCCGGGCCGCCCGGGTCAACGCCCATCTGATGGCCTGTCCCGCCTGCCAGGACGCCTGCCGGGCCCTGATGGACCTGCGGGAATCGGCGGACGGGCTGGCCTTCCGCGGCGCCGCCACGGACCGGCCCGGCGTGGCGGACCGCCTGCTGGAGGGCGCCGCCTGGTTCCGCCTGCGGGTCCAGGACGCGGCCCGGAAGCTGCTGCTGGACGCCGCCCGGTTCGGCGAGTGCGACTTCGGCCACCCCATCCCCGTGGGGGCCCGCTCGGCGGGAGGCGGCTGCGCCGCCATGGACCGGCTGGTGGACAATGAGAACAGCTGCAACCAGTTTGCCGTACGGGACGGCGCACTCACCGTCCGGCTGGACGCGGAGGAGGTGTCCTCCCTCCGTCCCACGGCGGTGCTCCTGCGGGAGGACGGCTCCCCCGCCGCCATCCGGGAGATGGTCCTGGACGGCCAGGCGTGGACCGCGGAATTCCACGGCGTGGAGGACGGCTCCTATGAACTTGCCGTCCTCTGACCCCCTCTCCCCCGACCGCCTGGCCGCCCTGCGGGATGACGCGCTGGCCCGGGGCCAGGACCATGCCGCCCTTCTGTTCCAGCTCCACCTGCTGGCGCTGGAGCCCGCGCCGGAGGAGCGGGACCGCCTGCTCTTCCTGCTTCCGGAGCCCCTCCGGCAGCTGGCGGAAGCCCCCGCCTGCGCCGGCATGCTGCTGCGCCTCTTCTCCGGCAGCCCGGAACCCTGGGACCCGTCCTCCTTCTCCTTCGGCACCGCCGCCCTGATGGAGACCGCCCTCCTCCTGCGGGAGGAGGCGGAGCACTTCTCCCCCCAGGCGGCCGAGGCCTTGGCACACCGCATCAATCAGACCATCTGGGACCTCTACAGCGAGAACTCCTATGTGTACGAGATGCTCCTGCTCTACGAGATCGTCTACTACTACCAGGGCCAGCCGGGAGCGCCGGTCATCCCGCTCTACCGGGACGCCCTGGAGCCCTGTCTTGACACGCTGGCTCAGATCGACGGAGCCAGCGTGTCTGATCTTCTGCTCATCGTGGCCGCCCTCCTCCGGGAGGACAAGGCCCGGCTGCCCGAGGCGCAGACCCTGCTGGAGCGGTGCGTTGTCCTCCGGCAGGCCTGTTTTGAGGAGCGCAGCCCCTTTCTGATGGCGGCCCGCGGGAGTCTGATGGACCTGTGCTACGCCATGGGGGACGCCGACGGCGCCCTGGAGGAGAGCCGCATCCTGCTGCGCCAGCCGGAGAACGACCTCACCCGGCCTATCCTCTGCCACGCCCGCCTTCTGGCTGCCGATATCCTGCTGGACCGGCTGGATACCGCCGGTGTGGCGGACCATCTGCGCCGGACCGGGGCACTGCTGCGGCAGCTGCCCGCGGAGGCGGACCCGGACCGGCGTCTGCGCTTCCGGCTGCACACCGCCTGGGCCCGCTACTATTTTTCCAGCGCGGAGGAGCCCTCCGGCCTGAGCCGGATGGAGCTCCACGCCAAGCAGGCCTATCTGCTGGCCCGGCAGGAGAAATACGGCGGCGAGGACGTCCTGGTGGCCATCAACAACCTGCTCTACCCTCTGGCCTACTCCTCCCAGGACAGGGAGGCCGTCCGGTTGGTCCGTGAGGCGGCCGGGCTGATAGACGCGGAGGGGCTGCACCATACCCGGGCAGCCGCCATCGTGGGCGTCACCGCCCGCCTGTTCGGCCTGGAGTCCCTGCTCCCCCGGGAGATGGCCCGCTCCCTCAGCAGCTTCTCCCTCTCGGAGAACGACACCGTGCTCCGCTTCTGGTCCCTCTTTGACGGGGCCTATTCCCAGCTTCAGGACGCCCAGCCCTCCGGGGCCCGGCTGGACCAGCTCGCCGCCGCGCTGGACCGCTGTCAGGCGCTGCTCAACCGGCTCCGCCCCGGCGTGACCTCCGCCTCCATCGCCCTCAAGCGGGCCAGGGCCCTCCTCTCCCTCCGCCAGGGGAGGGGCGACGCCGCCCGGCAGTGGACCCTCTCCGCCCTGGAGGACGCCCGGAACCACCCGGGGCTCCACCCCCAGGGCATGCTCTTCGGCACCGCCCTGCCCCTGCTGCCCTTTCTGCCCGACCTGCTGGACAGTGCCTCTCTCCAGGCCCTGCTGGACGAGCTGGCTGGCGGCATGGCCGACCGAATCCGCCGCATCCTGGACTGCCGGGATGAGGAGTATATCCTCAACTCCCTGTGGTCCAACACGGTAATTGTCAACTTCACCCTGGCCCTGGCCGATCAAGGTGTCATCGCCTGGGGCGCGGACCGGCTCTACGAGCTCATCATCAACGGGAAGTCCATCTACTCCCGGTTGCTGCGCATCAGCCGCAGGCGGCGGGAGTCCCACCCGGAGGACGCCCCCATCTACCGCAGGATCGACAGCCTCCGCTCGGACATTATGGACGGAAAAGTGGAAAAACTGCTCCGGGGCGTCTCCCGGGACCTGTCCGGCCCGGAGGAGGAAAAACGGCTGCTGGAGCTCTCCCTGAAGGGGGACCTGCCCGGGGCCTTCCAGTGGATCACCTGCGGGGAGATCGGCCACCGCCTGCCGCCCGGCGCCGTGCTGCTGGACTACTACGCCTACCCGGCCAACCGCTCCGGCCAGCTCCTGCCGGAGGATATGCGGTACGCGGTCTTTGTGCTCTTCCGCCGGGAGGATGGGACCCTCCGCCTGCGCCGCCTGCCCTCCGTGGATTTTCTCCAGGTGCGGCGCAGCCTCCTGTCCCTGACCGGCGGCCCGTCCGCTGAGCGTGAGGGCTGCTGCCGGGCCCTGTACCGGCTGCTGTTTCAGCCGGCGGAGCCCTTTATCGGCCCGGAGGTCCGCACCCTCTTCCTCTCCCCGGACGGAGATCTGCCCAAGCTGCCCTTCGGCCTTCTACAGCCGGAGCGGGATACCTTTCTCTGCGACTGGTACAGCCTGATCTACCTGGAGAGCGCCCGGGACCTGAAGGCGGATCAGGCCATCGACCCGGTGGGACGGGAGGCCCTGGTGATGGGCAACCCGGACTTCTCCCTCACCCCGGTGGACCCGGCCCAGGTCCCGCCCGGTCTGGCGGGCAATCTGGTGGACAAGGTGCCCTTCACCAAACTGGAGGCCCAGATGGTGGCGGAGAAGACCGGCACTGTCCCGCTGATGCGGCGAAAGGCGGACAAGCACGCCCTCCAGGACTGCCGGGCCTCCATCATCCATATCGCCACCCACGGGGCCTTTTTCAGCGGCGGTGAGGACGGCAGCGGGGCGTATGAATACGCCCCCAATCCCATGGGCCGGGCCTGCCTGTACTTTGCCGGCGCCAACGACTGGCTCCTGACCGGCCGGCAGGACCCGGTGCTGGGCAACGGCGTGCTCACCGCCGAGGAGCTGTGCCACTGCCGGATGTCCCCGCCCGATCTGGTGGTCCTGTCCGCCTGCTTCAGCGGCATGGGGGACATGCGCCAGGGCAACGGCATCGTGGGGCTCCAGACCGCCTTCAAGGTCCAGGGCGCCAGGGCCATGCTCCTGTCCATCTGGGAGGCCGACGACTTCGCCTCTCTGGTGCTGATGGACCGGTTTTATGACAATCTTGTCTCCATGCCCGCCGGCCAGGCCCTCCGGAACGCCCAGCGCTACCTGCGCACGGTCACCATCGGTGCGCTGGACGAAGCCGGATGGTTCGACCCCCGCCGTCTCCGCCGCATCGGCCTGGTGGCGGAGGACATGCGCAGAATGTCCCGGCTCAGCCCCGCGCACCGGCCCTTTGCCTCTCTCCGCTGCTGGGGCGGCTACATCCTCTACGAATAATGTTTTTTCCGGCCCTGCCGTGACAATCTCCTCCCTGCTCCGTTTTATTGGGTGTATGAGCCCAATACAGAGCAGGGAGGATTTTTTATGGAACACATTTCTTTTTTCTCCTCAGACGGACAGCCCCAATCCCCCGAGAGGCCCGGCGCTGTGGGGCTGGACGCCGGGGAGGTTTTCCCCGTCCACTCCGCCACGAAGGAGGACGAGGATATTGACGAGGATATTATGGACTGGCTGCTGGATGGAGCATACAGCTCCGATGAGGAGGCCGATGTGGATGCAGAGGATGACGAGGAGGAAGAGGACGACCTCAGCTGGAGAGACAACATTGACGCGGCCATTGATGCGTCGATAGAGGACAGGGAGGCCGCCATCCACTGGAAGAACAAGGTCAACGATGCCCTGGATGAGTGGGAGGTGGACGGGGAGGACAACATTGACGACATGGATCTCGAGGCGCTTCTCGAGATGCTGTCCCGCCATGAGGACCAGCGCAAGGCCCTTCTCCGGCGGGTGCAGTCCGAGCTCCGGGAGGAGCTCAACCGCCGCGGATACCGCTATATCGAGGGGGAGATGACCCATTACAGCGAGGGACACAGGAAAAGCGAGCCGGCCTTTTTCGTCCTATCCACCCACTTTGACCTGTCCATCACGCTGGAAGACCGGCCTCACTGCTGTGTGCGGTTCAAGGTGACGTTTCCCATTCTCTGCGGGCCGGAGATGGCGCCGGCCCTGTTGATGCGCCTCGCCGAGTTCAACAAGGCCATGCGCTACTTCAGCTGGAACTATGACTCCAGCGACCATGCCATCACCCTGCGGGAGACCATCCCCTTCTGGGATGAGGAGCTGTCCCGCAAGGTGCTGAGCACACTGATGGGCTGTGTGCTCTACCTGCCCCTGATGGCCTTTCCCGAGTTGGAGTGGCTGTCCACCGGTATCATCACCACTAAGGTAGACGCCCAGCAGCTGGAAAAGATGCGGGAATTTCTCCAGCGGCTGGAGAGCGGCGGCCCCTGCCTGTCCCCCCGCGCACTCCAGCGCCTGCGGGACGGGCTGGCGTCCACCAAGCCTTATGAAGGAAAAATCTGATTTTTGGTGCAAAAAGGCCGGACAGCTGTGCTGTCCGGCCCTTTTATGGGTTCTGGGAAAAATCAGGCCTTTCTGCCCACGTAGACCAGCTGAGTGCAGCGCTGGATGCCGGTGCGCTCATACCGCTCCTGGATGCTCTTGGCCTCGGCCAGCAGCTGCTCGTACTCCGGCTTGCCCGCGGCCTTCTTCTCCACGGCGGAGGCCAGCTTGGCGGTCTTGCCCGCCAGCTTCTTGTCCATCTCGGGCTCCTCCAGCAGGTCCACCGTCTTCACGTCGGTGAGCGGCAGAGAGCTGAGGATATCGACGATCTCCTGCCGGTTCCAGGTGGGACGCTGGAAGCCGCCGGAGAGCATGTCCAGCTTGGCCTCCAGGCTGTGCTGGAGGAAGTGGGTCTGCTGGGCCTCGTTCTGGTTGTCCGAGTACATCTCGTTGACCAGGAACCAGCCGCCGGGCTTGAGCACCCGCAGCATCTCCTGCAGCACCGCGTTGTAATCCTCAATGTGGTGCAGGGTGTTGGAGATGGCCACCAGCTCAAAGGTGTCGTCGGGGAAATCCATGTGGGCGCCGTCGCCCTGGACAAAGGTGATCCCCTTGCCGCCGTTCTTCTCCTTGGCCTCCTCCACAGTCTTGGGGTCGCACTCCAGGCCGATGACCTCGGAGCCCTCCGGCATGGCCTCCACCAGGGTAAAGGCAAACTCACCGAACCGGGTGCCCACATCCAGGGCCTTGCCCGGCTTCAGGCCGGGCAGATATTCTTTCAGATGCAGCATGACTGCGATATCCTTCTTTCTGGCTGTTCTTCATTCTCCGGGCGGCAGGCGGCGTGGAGAGAGCACGCCGCCTGCCCGCCGTTGTATTCTGTCTTACTTGGACAGGTAGGCGTTGATCTGCTCGGCGCCCTTCTTGCCCGCGCCCATGGCCAGGATGACCGTGGCCGCGCCG
>NZ_JBBMFK010000026.1:0-56276 GCF_040096055.1 Pseudoflavonifractor intestinihominis | reverse complement strand
ACGGGCAATCTTGGGCGCATCCACTTCCAGCAGCGTCACGCTGGGATTCAGCACTTCCTTGCGTACAATCTTTGCCATTCTGTTCTCCACCTTTCAAGGAGTCAGCATACCAAACTTTTTGTTAGGCTAACCCGTTTACCGCAAGGATAACATGTTCATTTTCGGATGTCAATATACTTTACCACTGTAAAGCAGCCTCGCCCCGCGACAGGAAGCGCCATAAAAATACACCCGCCGGATCATGATCCGGCGGGTGCTGCGGGGCTCAGCGGTCCCCGGCGGTCTTCCAGAAAACCCGGATGACGAACTCCGGCCCCTCCAGAGAGGCCTCCGTCCGGCAGCCCATCTGCTCCGCCAGGGCCTTCACAATGGCCAGGCCCAGGCCCGCGTTGTGGCTGGTGCGGTTCTTGTCCGAGGTGAAGGACCGGTCGAACACATGGGGCACGTCCTCCTCCGTCAGGCCCCCCGCCCCGTTGGAGAAGGCGCTGACCACGGTATCCCCCGCCCGGTACAGCCGGATGGACAGGGTGCCCACCCCGTGCTCCAGGGCGTTGCGGATCAGGTTGGTGAACACCCGGAGCACGGCGGCAGCATCTCCCCACACCAGAGGAAGCCCTTCCGCCAGGTCCACCGACACGTCCAGCCCGGAGGCCGTCAGGTCGTTGTAAAAGCCCGCCACCAGCTCGCTGAGGATGGCGTACAGGTCCACCCGCTCCCGGGCGATGGGGTACTCGCCCCCGTCCAGCCGGGACAGGTCGTAAAAGCTGCCGATGAGGCTCTGGAGGGCACGGGCACGGCCCTCGATGATGCTCAGGTACTCCTCCCGCTCGCCCGGGGTCAGGCCGTCCCCCTCCAGAAGCTGGAGGTAGCCGATGATGGAGGTGAGCGGCGTGCGCAGGTCGTGGGACACATTGGCGATCTGCTGCCGGAGCGCCTTCTCCCGGCGGCAGTAGTCCGCCTCCTCCGCCTGGCGCAGCTCCAGCAGGCCGTTGACGGCAGAGATGAGCTGCTCCGCCGAGGAGTTGGGGGCCGCCATGAGGATACGGGCGCTGCTGCCCGTCTTCTCCCGCTCCCGCAGCTGCCCGGCGGCGGAGCGGAGGGCGCGCTCCACCGCGTAGACCCGGATGCCCAGACCCACGCACAGCGCCCCCAGTACGATGAGGGCCAGAATCAGCAGAGGCATCTTTTCCGCTCCCTTCTCCCTGGTAAATCAGCCCCGTACAACGGGGCAAAGCCGCCGGGGGCCCGCTGCCACGGGCGCCTCCCGGCGGTCTTGTCTCTCCCCAACCGGCGGGGAGACTGTCATCGCACTTCCGTCCGGCGGAACACCCACAGGCCCACGGCTGTGCTGCCCAGCAGCCAGCCCAGGCCGATGGCCCAGTTCCCGGCCATCATCCGCCAGGTCAGGTCGCCCTGGTACTGCCAGAAGGGGGCCGTCAGCAGCACCGACCGCACCAGCCGGGCGGGGGCGGCAATGGCCTCCGAGTTGATCATGGTCAGGATGGCGGTCATGGGCTCTCCCAGCAGGAGCAGGTAGGCCGCCAGACAGGCCGCCAGTACCTCGTTCTTCAGGGCCAGGAACAGGGCGTGGGTCACCCCCAGCGCCCCTACCCACAAAGGGAAGGAGGCCGCCGCCACATAGCCCAGAATGGCCAGGGACACCTGGGTCTCCTCCGGGGTGCCATGGTCCGTGAACAGCCAGGACAGGCCCAGAAAGCCCCCCAGCACCAGGGCGCACAGCATAACCGCCAGGAGAAAGGCCGCAATCAGCTTGCCCAGGTAGATCCGGCTCCGGGGGATGCCGAACTCCACCTCGTTTTTCAGGCTGCCCGTCCGGTGCACGCCGGACACCACCACTACATCCATAATGGCGGCCATGAAGAGCCCTATCGGCATGGTGGTCGACAGCAGCCCCACCATATTGGGGAAGGTGAACGGCCCCACCCACATGGAGGCGAAGGTGAGGGCAAGGGCCAGCAGAATGCCGGACACCAGGTAGACCGCCATATGGTGGGCGGCCCGGTACAGCTCCGCCTTGATATAGTTGAGCACAGGGCCGCCCCCTTTTTGTCAGTTGATCTCCCGCTTCCGGAAGAGAATGAGCCCCACCAGGGTGGTGACCACAAACCACCCGGCGCCGATGGCCCAGCTCCGGCCCAGCAGGCCCATGTCCCAGGGCGCATAGGGCGCCATCTCCAGGGACGTGGTCAGCATGCACACATACACATACTCAAACACCGGACTCACCAGGGTAATCAGCAGCTTCACAATCTGGGGCAGCGCCGCGATCACACCGACCACGATGAACGAGGCCACCGTGGTGCTCCTGAACAGGAAATAGAGCATGAGCACCAGGGCCTGGGTCCCCAGCCACAGGGGCAGGGCGTTCAGAACACAGTAGCCGATGAGGCTTATGGTATCGGCCGTCCCCGTACCGTGGGGCAGCACCACCCAGCACATGCCCACGTAGGCGCACAGGATAATGGCGCACAGCACCAGGGCGGTGATACAGGACACGATCAGCTTGCCCAGGTAGATGCGGGCTCTGGGCAGGCCGTAGGACACCTCGTTTTTCAGGGTGTTGAACTTGTACTGGTCGGAGTAGACCATGTCGCCGGTGAGGACCGTACAGTACAGACCCACCCCCATCATAAGGGCCAGGACACCGGCGCCGGAGGAGAAGTCCACATCGTTGCCGTTGGCGTTGGTAAAGGCCCAGCCCGCCACCAGCAGGGCCTCCAGGAGGAGGATCACCAGCAGGAAGCCGTAGGTATACTTGCGGTGGAGCACCTTATAGAACTCAGCGCGCATGTACTTAACCATGGCGGACACCCCCGATCAGGGACAGGAAGTAGTCCTCCAGGTTGGCGCCCTTCTGCTCGATGGAGCGCAGGGCCACGCCGCTCTCCACCAGCAGCTGGGTCACCCGGGCGGGCTCGTCCAGGTGGCAGTACAGGCGGATGACGTTGTCGGGCAGGACCTCGTAGTCCCGGGCGCCCAGGCCCTGCTCCAGGGCGCGGGCCGCCGCCGGGGCGCTGTCCACCGCCAGCTCCAGACAGGCCCGGCACTTCTCCTTCAGGGCCTTGGCGGAGATCTGCTCCAGCATACGGCCGTTGTCAATGAAGCCGTAGTGGGTGGCCAGGTTCTCCAGTTCGGAGAGGATGTGGCTGGAGATGAGGATGGTGGTCTCCCGCTCCCGGTTCAGATCCAGCAGCAGGTTGCGCAGCTCCACGATGCCCTCCGGGTCCAGGCCGTTGATGGGCTCGTCCAGCAGCAGGAGGTCGGGCCGGTCCATCAGGGCCAGGGCCAGCCCCAGCCGCTGCTTCATGCCCAGGGAAAAGGTCTTGAACTTCTTCCCGCCCGCCTTCTTCAGGTCCACCAGCCTGAGCACCTCGTCCACACAGTTCTTGCCGGGGATGCCACGCTGGATGCGGTAGTACTCCAGGTTCTCCTTGGCGGTGAGGTAGGGATAGAAGCTGGGGTTCTCCACCATGGCGCCGGTGCGGGCGCGCATTTTGCCCAGCTCACCCGGCTCGGTGGCCCCGAAGAGGGCGATCTCTCCCTCGGTGGGCACGGTCTGGGCCGTGATCATGCGGATGATGGTGGTCTTGCCCGCGCCGTTGCGGCCCACCAGGCCGTAGATCTGCCCCTTCTCGATGTTCAGATTTACATTGTTCACCACGGTGGCCGGACCGTATTTCTTGGTCAGGTTCCGGGTGACCAGAACGCTCTCTGCCATTGCGGCATCAACCTCTCTTTCGCGGAGGGGCGGAGCGCCGTCCCTCCTGGATTGTGATGCCAGTATAACGGCAAGTCAACAATTCGCCTTTAAGCAAAAGTGAAGAAAGGATAAAGTAGGCCCCTGGGCTTTGGCTGTCGCTCCGGTCCATGGTCGGCCGGGGACCTACGCCTGCGCTTCTTCGTTCATCTTGAAGCCGATGCCCCACACCGTCTTGATATACTCAGTGGGCGAGGCCTTGGCCAGCTTGGCGCGGAGGTTGGAGATATGGACGTTGACGGTGTTGTCGTCCCCGAAGTACTCCCCGCCCCACACCTGCTCGTAGAGCTGCTCCCGGGTGAACACCTTCTTGGGGTAGGACATCAGCAGGGCCAGGATCTCGAACTCCCGGGCGGTGACCGCCACGTCCTTCCCCGCCGCCGTGACGGTGATGCTGTCCTTGTCCAGGGTCAGGTCCCCCCAGGTGAGCACGTTCTTTCCCCCGCCCGCAGGAGAGGAGAACTGCCGGTACCGCCGCAGCTGGGCCTCCACCCGGGCCAGCACCTCGGCATTGTCAAAGGGCTTGGGGATGAAGTCGTCCGCCCCCAGCTTGAGCACGTTCACCCGGCTCTCCAGCCCCGCCTTGGCCGACAGGACGATGATGGGCATGGTCCTGCTCTTGCGCAGCTCGGCGATGAACTCCTCGCCGGTGAGCCCGGGCAGCATCAGGTCCAGCAGGATCAGATCGTAGTCGTACTGCCCGGCCCAGAGCATGGCCTCGCTGCCCGAAAAGGCGGGACGGCAGCAGTACCCGCCTCCCTCCAGAATCTTGCAGAGGAGACGGTTGATATCCTGGTCGTCCTCCACCACGAGAATGTTGTAGCGCTCCATGGCTGTTCCCCTTTCGCGGCGTTCTGTTTTACTTTACTCTCAGCTTCTCTGCCAGCGTCTCGTCCGGGTCCACGTAGGCGGTCTGGTAGGTGGTGTACACCACCATGCCCGGCCGGGCCCCGGCGGGCTTCTTCACGTACTTCACCGGCGTGTAGTCCACGGGCACCTTCTTGCCGTCCCGGCCCTGGGAGAACCAGGCCGCCAGCATGGCCGCCTCGGTCAGGCTCTGTGCGTCCACCGGCCCGCCCTCGGCCCAGAGAATGACATGGGAGCCGTGGATTTTCTGGGTGTGGAGCCAGATGTCGCTCTTATAGGCCATCTTGGTGGTAAGCTGATCGTTCTGGGCGTTGTTCTTGCCCACGGAGATCCGCAGTCCTGTGGAGGAGCGGAACTCCATGGGCCTGCCCGACACCCGCTTCTCCCGCTTGGCGGCCTTGTTCTGCCGGCGGAGGTACCCGGTGTCAGTCAGCTCCTGGCGGATCTCCTGGAGGTCCCGCTCGCCCTCGGCCAGGGTGATGTTCTCCAGCACGCTGTTGAGGTACTCCAGCTCCCCCTCGCCCCGGGCGATCTGCTCGGTGAGCACCCGCTCGGCGGTCTTAGCCTTGTTGTACTCCTTATAATATTTAGCCGCGTTCTGCTGGGGCGTCAGCAGCGGGTCCAGGGGTATCTCAGCCTCCCGGCACTCCGGGTCGTAGAAATTCACCGCCCGCAGCATCCCCATGCCCTTCTCCATGGCGTGGAGGTTGGAGGTGATGATGTCCCCCCACTCCCGCAGCCGCTCCCGGTCCCGGGTGGCCTCCAGCTCACGGCGCTGGTTGTTCAGCTTGCGGGCGGTGCGGTCCCGGGCGTTGGTCACCGACTTCACCAGGTCCTGGCCCTTCTGCTTCACCCGCTCGGCGCTCTCCCGGTCGGCGTAGAACTTGTCCAGCATCTGGCCAAAAGACTCCATCCGCCGCAGCTCCACGGTCATGCCGTACTGGAGGATGGGCAGGAAAGAGAAGTCGGTGGGCTTGCCCTCCTTGAGGATCATATAAGGTGTAAAATCTTTATCCTTTACAGCGTTTACAAAGGCGTTCATCCGCTCCAGCAGGCGTTTCTTCCCCTTCTCCCCCAGCTGGCAGAAGCGGACGGCGGAATCCCCGGCGGCCTGGAAGGCCAGCTCCCGGCAGATCAGCGGGGAGAGGCCGTTGAAGGTGTCCAGCAGCCACTTGTCCACCGCCCCCTCTTCGGGCGCGGCGGCAATCAGCCCCTCCAGCTCCCCCTCTTCCAGGGTCAGCGGATTGCGCTTGTCCTGGGGCACGGGCGGATGGTAGAACAGACCGGGCAGCAGCTGCCGCTTGCCCGCGGCCAGGTCCCCCTCCACCCGGCGGACGCAGTCGGTGATGCGCCCCTCGCTGTCCAGCAGGATCAGGTTGGCCGAACGGCCCATCAGCTCCAGCACCAGGCGGCGCTCCACCCGGTCCCCCAGCTCGTCCAGGCACTCCAGCTTGAACTCCACCAGCCGCTCCACCGGGGGCTGGGTGATGTCCAGAATCCGGGCGCCGGTCAGATGCTTGCGCAGGAGCATGCAGAACATGGGGGGCGTGTCCGGGTTTTCCCGGGTAATCCGGGTCAGCTGCACCCGGGGGTGGTTGGGGCTGGCGGACAGGAGCAGCTTCACGTTCTCCCGGCTCCCCCGCACTGCCATCACGATCTCATCCCGGACAGGCTGATAAATCTTGTCGATCTTGCCGCCCAGCACGGCGGCCTTCAGCTCCTCCGCCACGGCGGAGAGGCAAATCGCGTCCAAGGGCATGGGCTTACTCCTCCATCATGATCTCAAAGAGCTGGTTGATCCGCTCGGTCCGGCCCTGGAGATAGAGCCAGCCAAACAGGGCCTCCAGAGCGGTGGCGGTCTGGTAGTCCGCCCGGCTGGCCGCCTTGGGCACCGAGTGGGGGCTGGTGTTGCGCCCACGGCGGAACACGTCCCCCTCCTCCTCGGTGAGCAGGGGGATGATCTTCTCCGCCGCCGCCGCCTGGGCGGGGGCGGCCACATAGTGCACTGTGGCCTTGTGGAGACCCTTGTTGGTGGCCTTGCCGTGGAGGCACAGCCAGGAACGCACCATCAACTCAAATACGCCGTCCCCCAGATGGGCCAGGCCCAGGGTGCTGATGGCCCGGATATCGTCGGGCGCGGCGTTCAGATGAAAATAATCCATGGTATCCTACCTCTGTCTCTTGTGTATGCGCCGGTAAGCGGGCGCCAGCCGGCGGTTGGTTCAACAGGCATTATTATACAGCACTGGGGCCCGGGTTACAACCGCCCGGGCTGTTACAGGCCAGTTTACCACACAATTGCCGCCGGAACAAGGAGATCACCGCCCCTTTTTCTCCCCTCCGGGCTTCTCCGGCAGCCGGGGACAGCCCTTGCCGGTGAAGTGGAACACCGCGTAGCCCCGGCCCTCCACCCGCTCGGCCGACGCAAAGCAGAACAGGGGCGTCATTGGAAACGGGCCCCCCGGCTCCCAGGGCAGGGCCAGCACAAAGCCCTCCCCCTCCCGCCGGGTCAGGCCGCCCTTCAGGGGTGCGGCGCACTCCCTCAGCAGCCGCTCCCCCATGAGCCGGGCGGGATGATCCTCCCTGGTCCACCCCTGAGGCGGCCGCTCCCCGCCCCCCCTCTCCCGGCCAAAGGCATAGGCCAGCCGGACCTCCGCCCCGGAGGGCGGCCACAGTCCCCGGCGGCGCAGCTGGTCCACAGGGATGGTCCGGCGCAGACAGAGCGCGCCGTTTTCGGGAATCAACGTCCCCAGCAGCAGGCTGTCCCCCTTTCCCAGCAGATGCAGCTTGTAGAGTCCCGCGCCGTCATCCGCCGCCCGGGCGGAGATGACCGCCTGAAGCCCCTCCTCCCGTATACGCACCATGCCATCCGGCTTTTTCAGCCCAATCCGTATCTCCTCCACCCGCGCCGCCCCCTCTCCTCTTGCATTGTATGCAGGAGATTGGTCTATTTTACCAGCGCCATTTTCCCCGAAAATCCGGCAAGTCCCTTGCGTCTTTTTGTCGAACTCTGTATAATAAGTGCGATGTTTCGGCCACATTGAAATATCTATTTTTTGCCTTTTAAATTATCTCCTGGGAGGCCCACATGGCACAGACTGTCCTTTCTTCTGACACCGCCCCGTGGAAGGAGCTGACGGAACAGCTCCCCGGCGTACTCAGCGTGGAATTTGTCACTGACGGCGCCGCGGTCCGGGAGGTCCACGTCCTCTCCGACCAGTCCCGCTCCCCCAAGCAGATCGTGCGGGACATCCAGTCCGCCCTGCTGGCCCGGTTCCGGCTGGAGCTGGACCACCGGATCATCAGCGTGGCCCAGATCCCCTGCCGCCCCGCCGTGGTACAGCGGCGGCTGATCTGCGACAGGCTGGAGCTCTCCTCCGGGCGCAGCGGCGTGGATGTGACCGTCTCCCTGCGGATCGGCGATGTGTGCCACTGGGGCACCGCCCACTCAGACCTCTCCTCCGCCAGCCGGAGCCGGGCCATCGCCCAGGCCACCACCGACGCCATCAACCAGTTCCTCACCGCCGGGTGCCGGTTCTGTCTGGATGAACTGCGTCAGGTCCCCATCGGCAGCCAGATCGCCGCCCTGGTGGGGCTGCGGCTGGAGCAGGCCGGAAAGACCGAGGCCCTACTGGGCGCCTGCTACCTGGGCGAGGACCCCAACTTCTCCGTGGCCCTGGCCACCCTGGACGGCGTCAACCGCCGCATCCTCACCCTGGCCTTTGCCCGCGAGGAGGGCGCCCCAAGTTAAACTCTTTGTTAGCGAAGCGGATATGGCCTGTCTCTAGCGAATGACAGAGTACCACTGTCAAGGAGGCTGTATTCGATGAATAAGGCGAAGCTGCTCGTTGCGCTCACTTCCCTTGTTTCCCTGGTCCTGGCCGGCGGTGCGTTCTTCACCCTCCGCTGACCCGTACCACCCCGGGGCGCCGGCCGGACGCCGGCCCCCGGGGGCTCCATTTTCCAATTTTCGCCGTAGGGAGGATCGCTTATGCGTCCTGTTTCAAAGGCCTATCTGGCCTGTGTGGGCTGCCTGGGCACCGCCGCTCTCGTCTGGTCCGGCTGGTCCTTTTTTGTCCGGCAGTCCTCCCAGTGGAATTCGGATACCCTCTGGACCCTGCTGCTCCTGCTGTTCCTCAGCTGGATCTGCTGCTGCCTGCCGCTGTACATCCGGGACGACTGCACGGTGGACCTGTCCTTTATCAGCATCCTCGCCTCCACCCTGCTGCTGGGCCCCGAGGCCGCCGTGCTGGTCAGCGCCATCTCCTTCCCCTTCGTGGTGGTCTCCACCCCGGACGGAAAACACCACCAGCACCTCTTCAACACCTCGCCCCTCAAGACCTTCTTCAATATCGGCGACCACGCCCTGTCCTACTGGGTGGGCGGACTGTTCTACTACCTGGCCGGCGGTGTGCCGGGGGACATCTCTCTCCCCGGCGTGCTGCTGCCCGCCCTGCTCTTCATCCTGGCCGCCATGGTCTTCAACGCCGTGGTCATACTCCTCTTCTACATGCTGGAGCACCACGCCCCCTTCTACCCCACCATCTTTCAGATGTTTCTGGGGCTGCTGCCCAGCGTGGCCTGCTCCTCCTCCATCGGGTACTTTCTCTCCATGCTGCTGATGATGCGGGCCGGCGGCTGGCTGGCCCTGCTGTTCATGCTTCCCCTGCTGCTGGCCCGCTACTCCTTCAAGCTCTGCCTCTCCTTCCAGCGGCAGCAGCACAGCATGGTGGAGGCCCTCACCGCCGCGCTGGAGGCCAAGGACACCTACACCAAGGGCCACTCCAGCCGGGTCAGCGCCTACGCCTGCCGCATCGCCCAGGAGATGAAGCTGCCCGCCAAGCGGATCGAGCGGCTGCGCACCGGCGCCCTGTTCCACGACCTGGGCAAGATCGGCATCCCCGACTCCATCCTGCAAAAGCCCGGCCCCCTCACCCCTGAAGAGCGTACGGTGATCCAGACCCACCCCCTGCGGGGCGTGGGCATCCTGGAGAACATGGACGCCTATAAGGACATTCTGATCTTTGTCCGCAGCCACCACGAGCGCTACGACGGCGGCGGCTACCCCGACGGCACCGCCGGGGACGCCCTCCCCCTGGAGGTCTACATTCTGGGCGCCGCCGACTCCTATGACGCCATCACCAGCGCCCGGCCCTACTGCACCGCCCGTACCCCCCGGGATGCGGGATGCATCCTCCGGGCCGAGGCGGGAAAGCAGTTCCACCCCGCGGTGGCCCTGGTCACCGCCGCCCTGGCCGAGTCGGGAGAGCTCACCCGCTGCATCCAGGCCCTGGAGCAGACGGGAGGCGGCCCATGCTGATCCTGGCCGTGCTGCTCGCCCTGGCGCTGGGCTGGTGCACCGGCGGGCGGCTGATTCGCTATGTGGAGACCCCCCTCTACCTGCTGCCCCTGCCCATCCTGGCCCTGCTGATGCAGCGGGCCCTGGGCCTGCTCCCGGCGGAGCACTACCTTCCCTGGGCCGCAGTGCTCCTTCTGATGTCCTACGCTATGATCTT
This sequence comes from Pseudoflavonifractor intestinihominis, assembly GCF_040096055.1. Classification (NCBI taxonomy): domain Bacteria; kingdom Bacillati; phylum Bacillota; class Clostridia; order Eubacteriales; family Oscillospiraceae; genus Pseudoflavonifractor; species Pseudoflavonifractor intestinihominis. The sequence goes on along the minus strand of NZ_JBBMFK010000026.1, from coordinate 46,115 downwards.
CCTCTTCCTGTGGCGCAACCGCAGGCTCAAACGCACCGCCGCCCTGGCGGGGCTGGGCAGCCTGTGCAATCTGGCGGTCATCGCCGCCAACGGCTGGCGGATGCCCGTATCCGCCGCCGCAGCCGGGCTGCTCTCCCCTGACGGTCTGGCCCAGCTCGCCGCCGGAGCCGTGCCCATGTACGCCCTGGAGGACAGCGGCACCCGGCTCCGCTTCCTGGGCGACGTGATCTACTGCCCCGTCCCCCTGATCGGCGGCTTCGCCAGTATTGGGGACGTCCTGCTGGCCGCCGGCGTGTTCTTTCTCCTGCTGGCCATCATGAAACCGATAAAACTGCCCCGCTGGATGGTCCTGGGCTGACCGTCCGCGGGGTTTTCTCCCTTCTTGGATGATACAAACAAAACCCGCAGCCGTTACAGCTGCGGGTTTTCTGGCGTAAGACATAGCTTTACAGCAGAATCTGCAATTCTACCGAGCCATGATTCATAACCCCAGTCGGGTGAAAGCCTAACTTTTCATAAATATTCCAGGCGATCCTATTTTCTTCGGCGCAGTCCAGATTGAGCGCGTGATATTTTCCGCTTGCCCTGGCCTGCTCGATCACAAGCCGCACTGCCTGTGTACCATAGCCTCTTCCTTCATACTCCACGGAGATCATAATTCTCCACAGAATCAGGTTGCCCGCTTCCCTGTCCTCCTCCAGCAAAAGGAATCCCACCGGGATGTCATCCTCATAAATCGCAAAGGGGAATACATCGCCGTCGTTCCGGTAAAGCCACGCCTGGGCCAGCGAGACGCTGTTGGAGGCGACAAACTTCTCCCCCTCCGGGCGCTTCATATGAATGACCGCATCAAAATTTTCTTCTGTTATCTCTTCAAAATGAATCATAACATCCTCCTAAACCGCTTGCTCTGCTTCCTATGTTCAGACGGCATCTTTTCCCCGGGCCACTGCCTTGCTCAGGTCTAAAGCACAACCATTGGCACCATGGCTGTGACGTATATTCACAAACACATGCTGATTTTTATTACGGCATATTTTAATCCAGAAGGCTTATACAAAATAAGAACCGCAGTATCGATGAAGTTCATCAATACTGCGGTTCTTATCTGGCGGAGTAGGAGGGATTCGAACCCTCGGGCCGCTTTTGACGGCCACACGATTTCCAGTCGTGCTCGTTATGACCACTTCGATACTACTCCATCTCGGTGCTCATTCAGTCTTTCGTTTTCTGTTGACCGAAGCAACGTTGATTATTATAACCACTTGAGTTCAATTTGTCAATAGGTATTTTTTATTTTTTTCGAGTGTTTTCACGCGCCCCTTTCTGCCGCCCTTTTTCTCCGCTTTCCCACTCTGTCCCGCCCTTGACCGGGCCGCCGGACTGCGCTAAAATGAGCCTGCTATCCCATTCCCTTATTCTGCCGAAAAGGAGCGCTGCCGCTATGGAACTCAACCGCCAGCAGGCACTAGACCTGCTTAAAACCTACAACAAGGAGCCCTTTCACCTCCGCCACGCCCTGACCGTGGAGGCCGTCATGGGCTGGTTCGCCCAGGAGCTGGGCTACGGCGATCAGGCGGACTTCTGGGCCACCGTGGGTCTGCTCCACGACCTGGACTTTGAGCAGTGGCCCGATGAGCACTGCGTCAAGGTGCGGGAGCTGATGGAGGCCCAGGGCCTGGACAGCGCCCTCATCCACGCCGTGGTCAGCCACGGCTGGGGCATGACCGGCACCGACGTCCAGCCCGAGCACCAGATGGAAAAAGTCCTCTTCGCCGTGGACGAGCTCACCGGCCTCATCGGCGCCGCCGCCCTCATGCGCCCCTCCAAGAGCGTACAGGACATGGAGCTGTCCAGCCTGCGGAAGAAGTTCAAGGACAAGAAGTTCGCCGCCGGCTGCTCCCGGGACACCATCTCCCAGGGCGCCCAGCTGCTGGGCTGGGAGCTCAACGACCTGCTGGACCGCACCCTTCAGGCCATGAAGGCCTGCGAGGGGGACATCGAGCGGGAAGCCGCCGCCCTCTGAGCCGCCGTCCATCCGCAGGAGGCGTCCCTTTTCCCGGGACGCCTCCTGTTTTTTTCTCCTTCCCCGGCGGACGCATGTCCCCTTTGGGCGTTTTTACGGAATTTTAATCTTCCGCTTCGGGCTGTTATGTTGCTTTCGCCCCCGGTCTGGGCTATACTAAGGGAGCCGGGTAAGCCGCGCGGCCTGCGCCGCGCACACTGAGAAAAGGAGAATCTTACATTGAATCAGAAGAAACCGAAGAGCGGGAAGAAGCTCCACGCTCCCAAAAGCAAATTGGGCAAAGTGCTGCTCAACCTTGTGATCACCGCGGTCATCGGCTTTGTCTACTTCTACATTGCCCTCCCTGCCCTCAACTTCCAGTCCGAGGACTTCTACACCTTCGTGGGCCTGCTGTGCGTGGTGTACATCGTGTGCGCCTTTATCACCGGCGGCTTCCACCTGGAGGGCTCCGTGGTGACCACCGCCTCGGGAAATGTCAAAACCGTCCAGGGCGGTAAGCTGAAGGAGTACTTCCGCTTCATCAAGAAGCAGTGCCTGCCCATCGGCATCCTGCTGGGCCTGCTGATCGTGGTGGCCCTGGTGGGCCAGGTCATCTCCCTGCCCATCTTCCGCGCCGCCTCCTACCGGGAGCTGCTGGACGTGCAGGAGGGCGACTTTGTCACCGATGTGAAGGAGATCTCCTTTAGTGAGATCCCCATGCTGGACGAGGACTCCGCCCGCTACCTGAGCACCACCCAGATGGGCACCATCCCCGACATGGCCAGCCAGTTCGAGGTGACCTACGACTCCACTCAGATCAACTACCAGGGCCGCCCCGTCCGGGTGGCGCCTCTGGAGTACGCCGACCTCATCAAGTGGTTCACCAACCGCGCCGAGGGCCTGCCCGCCTACATCGTGGTGGACATGGTGACCCAGGAGGTGCAGGTGGTCCGTCTGGACGAGGGCCAGGGCATGAAGTACTCCCCCTCCGAGCCCCTCAACCGCAACGTATACCGACACCTCCGCTTCAACTACCCCACCTATATGTTCGCCGAGCCCTCCTTTGAGATCGACGAGGAGGGCAATCCCTGGTGGATCTGCCCCCGGGTGGTCAAGACCATCGGCCTGTTCGGCGGCACCGACATCAAGGGCGCGGTGCTGATGAACGCGGTCACCGGCGAGTGCCAGTACTATGAGGACGTGCCCCAGTGGGTGGACCGGGTATACCTGGCCTCCCTCATCATGCAGCAGTACGACTACTACGGCACCCTGATCCACGGCTTCATCAACTCCATCTTCGGCCAGAAGGACGTGCGCGTCACCACCGAGGGCTACAACTATATCGCCATGAACGACGACGTGTACATGTACACCGGCGTCACCTCCGCCACCAGCGACCAGTCCAACCTGGGCTTCCTGCTGTGCAACCAGCGGACCAAGGAGACCAAGTTCTACACCGTCCCCGGCGCCACCGAGCAGTCCGCCCAGGCCTCCGCCGAGGGCATGGTCCAGGACCAGGGCTACAAGGCCACCTTCCCCCTGCTCCTCAACGTGGCCGACCAGCCCACCTACTTCATCGCCCTGAAGGACAACCGCCAGCTGGTAAAGCAGTACGCCATGGTCAACGTGGGCCAGTTCACCGTGGTGGGCATCGGCGACACCGTGGCCTCCTGCGAACAGAACTACCTGGAGCAGATGGCCGCCAAGGGCATCGCCGTGGACCAGGGCAGCCGGCTGGAGACCGACGTGTCCGGCGTCATCGCAGATATCCGCTCGGCGGTCATTGACGGCAACACCTACTACTACTTCTCCCTGGAGGACGAGGACGTCTACTACTCCATCCCCGCCAAGGACAACGACGTGGCGGTCATCCTCAATCCCGGCGACCGCGTCACCATCAACCACGCCCCCGTGGCCGAGGGCGAGACGCCCGACATCGTGGAGGGCTACACCATCACCCTGGACCGCAGAGGGTGAGCCCGGTTCCCATGAAAAAACAGCCCCCGCCTTTGAAAAGGCGGGGGCTGTTTTCTGCTGTCTGACACTCAGTTCTTGGTCAGCACGCCGGTCAGGTCCACAGGCGTGGCGTCCGACCAGAGGCGCTCCAGGTCGTAGAACTTGCGGGCGTCCTCCATGAACACGTGCACCACCACGGAGGAGAAATCCAGCAGGACCCAGGTGCCGCCCCGGTGGCCCTCCACGTGGTGGGGCAGCTCGCCGGTGGCCTCCTTCATGGCCTTCTCACACTCGTCGGAGAGGGCGCGGACCTGGGTGGTGGAGGTGGCGGTACAGATGACGAAATAGTCCGCCAGGGTGGTCAGGTGGCCGGTCTCCAGCACCTTGATGTCGATTCCCTTCTTGCTGTCCAGGGCCTTGGCCAGGACGATCGCGGTTTCCTTGGGTGTCATAGTTGATAAACCCCTTTCTCAGTTGGGTTGAATGGCTGTTCCGTTACGCCGCGGGGGCGGTCTCAGCGGGGACCTCGGGCGTATAGATGGGGATGCCCTCGGGCGGCTGCTCCGCCACGGTGCCGCCCTCAGAGGGGGCGGTGCTGGGCGTCTCCGACGCGCTGGGGCTGGGAGAGGGCTCCGTGCTCTCCACCGGCTGGGACTCGCTGGGCGAGGTGGTGGGGGGCACGCTCTCACTGGGACTGGTGGAGGGCGTCACGCTGGGAGACGTGCTGGGCGCGGTGCTCTCGCTGGGGGAGGGGCTGGGGGTGGTGCTGGGAGACGTGCTGGGAGACTCCGACGTGCTGGGAGACTCCGACGCGCTGGGAGACTCCGACGCGCTGGGAGACTCCGACGCGCTGGGGCTGGGAGAAGTGCTGGCGGACGGCGTGGAGCTGGAAGAGCCGGAACCGGAAGAACCGGAACTGGAACTAGAGCTGGAGGAGCTGGAACCCTTACCCTTCACCCAGCTGTTGTACTTGGTGTCCTCCAGCACGCCGCCGGTGCAGCCCAGAGTGCCGTCCGAGTTGACATACATGATGTCCAGCTCGTCCTCCCGCAGGTCGTCCACGTAGGGATTGAAGTACTCGTTGACCGTATCCACCAGCTCGTCCACGTCGGGCGCCACATAGGAGGGGTGGTTGTTGTAGGTCCGGCTCCACACGCCGTCGGCGGACACCCAGGGCATGGTGAGGAAGGTCACGCTGGACATGTCCAGCTTCTGGCCGCCGCTGTTGCCGAAGACGGCCTGCTGGGCAAACCAGGCCAGGTTACCCACGGACAGCTCGGTGGTCACGTTCTCAAAGAAGATCTGGGCGATACCGGTGATGGTCTTCACGTCGGTGATCTTCTGGAGGCACTGCTCAATGGCCGCCTTCAGAAATTCCTGCTGGGTCTCGATACGGCCCAGGTCGCCGTTGGCGTAGCCCGAGTTGAGAATATGGCCGCTGTCGTCGCTGTTGTGGCGCCAGCGCAGCAGCTGCATGGCCTTGTCGCCGTCGATAAGCTGATAGCCCTCCTGAAGGTCGATCTTGAAGTTCTGGGACAGGTCGTTGTAGTACATCCGGCGGGGCACGTCAAAGTACACGCCGCCCACGGCGTCCACCAGCTTGCCCACGGCCTCCCACTCCACCACAAAGGTGTAGTCCGGGATGAAGCCCACCAGCTGGCTGACCTCCTCCTTCAGGGCGTCCATGCCCTCGTCGCCGCCGCCGTACATATTATAGACGGAGTTGATCTTCTTGATGTCCCAGGACACGTTTACCAGAGTATCCCGGGGGATGTTCATGACGGACAGCTTCTGGTTGGGGATGTCGTAGGCCACCAGCATGATGGTGTCCGTGTTGCCGCCGCCGTAGGTGTCACGGCCCACCACCAGGAAGGTATAGAAGTCCTCCTTCCGGTCGCTGGACAGGCCGTCGGGCCGGGTGGTGCTGGCGCCGCCCTCATCCTGTGCCTCCGTACCGCTGGGCTCCTTGGAGCCCCGGCTGGGCTGGGTCACCTGGGCCGGCTTCTGGATGAAGACGGCCAGGGCGATGCCGATGACCACGATGATGGCCGCCAGCACCGTGACGCCGATAAACACGCCGTGGAGCACCTTCTGCTTGGTGGTGCGCTGGGGCTTGGGCTTCTTGGGCTTTGTGGCCTTCTGGCCGGCCTGCGCGTCCTTGTCCGTAAACTCCGGTTTCTTGGTGGGGACCGTCTCCTTCTCCGGCGCAGCTTCCGCCTTCTTGGAAGACGGCTTTAAAAGTCGGGCGCCGCCCTTTCTGTGATTCTGCTCAGGATTCATTGGTTCGTAGTTCCTTTCCCGCGCGCCGCCTCACCGGCGGCTGTGTCTGTACATTCTCTCTGTTTTGGATTCAGGAAGGATCCCGGGGCCCATGCTCCAGTATCCAATTCAGAGCCTCCATGGTGTTGTGGTGGACGGGGACGCCCCGCTCCTTCAGATCCTCCACGCTCATCTCCAGACCCAGGCGGAGCGCAGCGTCCAAATCCCGATGGGTCAGCTCCCGCAGCTCCTCCACGCCGGGAAAGTCCCGGGTGGGCTCCATGTAGTCGGCCAGGTAGAGCACCTTCTCCAGGGTGGACATATCGGCCTTGCCGGTAGTGTGCCAGAAGATGGCCCAGTATATGTCGTCCGGTGCGCCGTACACGTCCCGCGCGATGGCGGCGCCCGTCTTGGAGTGGAGCAGCTTCACCGATTTCTGCTCTAAATCGTCCAATACAATACCATATTGCCGGCACAATTGCAACTGTTCTTCCATATTCAGATATTTCGTACAGTCGTGCAGAATGGCGGCGCGGCGGGCTTTCTCCACATCGGCCCCCCAGCGCTCCGCCAGCTCCACCGCCGTCTGCTCGGTGCCCTTGACGTGGGGGATGCGCTTGGCCCGGATCATGCTGTAGGACGCGCAGCGCAGCTCGGCGTCGTTCAGATGCTTCAGGTCAGGGTGCTCGCCGTACAGGCCGTGGCGCAGGATATAGCCGTACACCGGCGGCCACAGCCGGTCGCCCCCCTGTCCATCCTCCAGCAATTCCCGCATCTGGGTGGAGGAGAGGTCCGTGATTCTGGGCAGCTCCACCAGCTGCACCCGGGCCTGGTAGGTCTTGGACAGATAGTCGGCCTGCTTGCGCAGCATCTCGCCGCTGTCCGACTCGGTGCGGGCAAAGGCCGCGATGCCCGCCAGGGACATGATCTCCTCCGGCTCGTACCAGTTCTGGATGGTGAGGAACATGTCCGTCCCCATCAGCAGCCAGAACTCATCCTCCGGAAAGCGGCGGCGCAGCTCCTCCAGGGTGTCCGCCGTGTAGCTCTTCCCCGTCCGGCGCAGCTCGATGTCCAGGGCCTCCACGTCCCCGCGGCGGCCCATGCTCTCCCCCAGGCCGTCCGCCATCAGGGCCGTCATGGCCAGACGGTGCTCCGCCCCCGCGCCGTCCGCGGGCAGCTCCTTGTGAGGCGGCAGGGCCGCGGGAATGAAAAACAACTTGTCCAGCCCCAGCACGGCCATGGCCGCCTGCGCCGCCGCCATGTGGCCCAGGTGGGGAGGGTTAAAGGTGCCGCCATAGATACCGATTTTCAAGTGAGCCAGCTCCTTTCACGCAATCTTTTGCTGAATGTCTGTCACACCACCGGCTTTTTCCGGCTGTCCTTCACCAGAACGATCTTGTCCTTCTTGTCCTTTTTATGACTTGGACGATACAGGACGAATTTTGTTCCGATCACCTGCACAACTTCGCTCCGGGTGGCCGCGGCCAGCTCCTCGGCCGCCTCCCGGGCGGTGAACATGGAGTTCTCCAGAACCTTGCCCTTGATGAGCTCCCGGGCCTCCAGTGCGTCGTCGGCCTGCTTGACCAGATTCTCTCCCAGGCCGTCCTTGCCCACATGGACAATGGTGTCGATGCTGTTGGCCAGGCTCCTGAGCTGGGCGCGCTGCTTGCTTGTCAAATCCATAGGTCTTTTGGCGGGACGTCCCCGCCGCCTCCTTATATAATAGATTATTCAAACGGCCTTTCCCGGCCGCTTAAAGCTGATGGTCCCGGCGGTACTCCGCCAGTTTGTCCTTGAAAATCGCCAGCGCGTTGCCCCGGTGGGAGATGGCGTTCTTCTCCTCGGGCAGCAGCTCGGCAAAGGTCTTTTTCAGGCCGGGCACAAAGAAGATGGGGTCGTACCCAAAGCCGTCCGCCCCCTTGGGCGCGTAGGCCAGGGTGCCCTGGCACTCGCCCCGGGCGGTCACCGTGTCCCCATTGGGAAAGCAGCAGCAGATGGCCGACACGAATTTGCACCGGCGGTCCAGCTGGCCCCGCATGTTCTCCAGCAGCAGTTTGTAGCGGCCCACGTCGTCCAGGCCGGGACCGCCGTACCGGGCGGAGTACACCCCGGGGGCGCCGTTGAGGGCGTCCACGCACAGGCCGGAGTCGTCGGCAATGGCGGGCAGGCCGGTGGCCTCCATGACCGCTTTCGCCTTCAGAAGGGCGTTCTCCTCAAAGGTAGTGCCCGTCTCCTCCACGTCCACATCGGCCCCCACGTCGGACTCCAGGACCACCTCCACCCCCTGGGCGGACAGGATGTCCTGCATCTCCTTGAGCTTGTGATTGTTCTTGCTGGCCAATACCATCTTCATGGGCTCAACCTCCCAGGGCGGCCTTCTGGACCGCCTGCACTTCCCGGATGCCCTTGGCGCACAGCTCCACCAGGGCCCGCTGCTCCTCCAGGGTGAAGGCCCGGCCCTCGCCGGTGCCCTGGAGCTCCACCAGCTCGCCCTCGCCGGTCATGACACAGTTCAGGTCCACCTGGGCGGAGGAGTCCTCCTCATAGCACAGGTCCAGCAGCAGCTGGTCGTCCACGATGCCGGCGGAGATGGCGGCCACGCAGGTCTTGAGGGGCATGGCCTCCAGGGTCCCCTCCTCCACCAGCTTGTGCAGCGCCAGACTCAGGGCCACAAAGCCGCCGGTGACGCTGGCGGTACGGGTGCCGCCGTCCCCCTGGAGCACGTCGCAGTCCACGGTGATGGTGCGGGGCCCCAGGGCCTTCATGTCCACCGCCGCCCGGAGGGACCGGCCCACCAGCCGCTGGATCTCAGCGGACCGGGCCGACAGCTTCAGCTTGGCGATGTCCCGCTTGCTCCGCTCCCGGTTGGCCCGGGGCAGCATGGAGTACTCGGCGGTGACCCACCCCTCCCCTTCCGGGACGTGAGGGGGCACCCGGTCCTCCACCGAGGCGGTGCAGAGTACGTGGGTATTGCCGCAGCGGATGAGGCAGGAGCCCTCCGCAAATTTGTTGATGTCGGGGATGATCTCGATGGGCCGCAGCTGATCGTTGGCCCGTCCGTCAATTCTTGCCACTGATGATATACCTCCAAACCGGATACCGTCCTCTGGGGACGTCCTTTTTCTCTAATGTTCCCGCAGGCCCAAAATTTCAAGCAGCAGGCCGGCGGATATCAGCAGCAGGGCCATGGCGGCCGCCCAGATACCGGTCCCCGCGATCTCCCCGGCCTCCATCAGAACGGTCAGCAGCACGCCCCATACCACGCAGGCGCCGCCCATTACCAGCTTTTTCATCGGTTTCCTTCCTTATTATAGATCAGATCAGCGCGCGGACAAAGCTCTCCGCCTCAAAGGGCATCAGGTCGTCGATACCCTCGCCCACGCCCACGTACTTCACCGGCACCTGGAGGGCATCGGCAATGGCGATGACGATGCCGCCCTTGGCGGAGCCGTCCAGCTTGGTGAGCACAATGCCGGTGATGCCCGCGGCCTCCATGAACTGCCTGGCCTGGATGAGGCCGTTCTGACCGGTGGTGGCGTCCAGCACCAGCAGGGTTTCGGTCCGGCTGCCGGGCAGCTCCCGGTCGATGACCCGGCCGATCTTGTTCAGCTCGTTCATCAGGTTCTGCTTGTTGTGGAGCCGGCCGGCGGTGTCCACCAGCACCACGTCGGTCTTGCGGGCCTTGGCGGCCTGCATGGCGTCAAACACCACGGCGGCGGGGTCGGCCCCCTCGTGCTGGCGGACCAGCTCCACCCCGGACCGCTGGGACCAGATCTCCAGCTGATCGGCGGCGGCGGCGCGGAAGGTGTCGGCGGCGGCCAGCAGCACCTTCCGCCCCTCCCCCTTCAGCCGGGCGCCCAGCTTGCCGATGGTGGTGGTCTTGCCCACGCCGTTGACGCCGATGACCAGAATCACAGAGGGAGAGGCGCTCAGGTTCAGGGCGCTGTCGCCCACGTTCAGCATGTCGGTCAGCACCCGGCGCAGACACTCCCGGGCCCCCTCCGCATCCCTGATCTTCTCCGTCTTCACCCGGCGGCGCAGCTCGGCCACCGCCTTGATGGTGGTGTCCATGCCCATGTCCCCCAGGATCAGGGTCTCCTCCAGTTCGTCGTAGAAGTTGTCGTCCAGCTCACCGGCAAACAGGCTGTCCAGCGAGTGGCCGATGTTCTCCTTGGTGCGGGTCAGGCCCGCCTTGATCTTGTCAAAAAAGCCCATGTGGTCTCGGTTCCTTTCGTTCTTCCTTATTTTCAGTATTCCGCGCCTCACCGGCGCTGAAACACCTCAGCTCACTTGATATTCAGTTCTCTCTCCACGTCGTTCAGGTTGATGGTCAGGATGCGGCTCACACCTTGTTCTTGCATGGTGACGCCGTAGAGCACGTCGGCTTCCTCCATGGTGCCCCGCCGGTGGGTGATGACGATGAACTGGGTCCTGTCGCTCATCTGCCGCAGGTAGTGGGCAAAGCGGACCACGTTGGCGTCGTCCAGGGCGGCCTCGATCTCGTCCATCACGCAGAAGGGGGTGGGGCTCACCTTCAGGATGGCGAAGTAGAGGGCAATGGCCACAAAGGCCTTCTCGCCGCCGGAGAGCAGGGAGATGATCTTCAGGGCCTTGCCCGGGGGCTGGACCCTGATCTCAATGCCGCAGTTGAGGATGTCGTCCGGGTCCTCCAGCTCCAGCGCCGCCCGGCCGCCGCCGAACAGGGCCTGGAAGGTCTCCCCGAAGGCCTGGTTGATAATGGAAAACCGGTTGGAGAAGATGCTCTTCATCTCGGCGGTGATGTCCGCGATGATACCCTCCAGTTCCTTCTTGGACTTCTGCACGTCGTCCCGCTGGTCCTTCAGGTAGGTGTACCGCTCGTTGATGCGCTGGAACTCGTCGATGGCGTCCAGGTTGATGTTGCCCAGGCCGGAGATGGACTTCTTCAGCTCCCCGATGCGGCGCTGGGCCTTGGGCACGCTCTCCAGCTCCACCCGCTGCTGGCGGGCGGCCTCGTGGGAGAGCTCGTAGGTCTCCCACAGCTTGTCCAGAATGCCCTTCTCCTCCATGGAGCTGGACAGCTTCTTCTGCTCCAGCACGGACACCTCCCGCTCCATGGCCAGCAGCTCGGTGTTCTTGTCCCGGCTCTCCCGGTCGGCCTGGTTCCGCTGGCCCTCCAGGGCCAGCTTCTCGCTGTTGAGCCGCTGGATGTCCTGGTTCCGGCCCTGGTTCTCCTCCCGGATGGTCTGGAGCTGCCGCTCCTGGTCCAGGATCTGGGCGTTCAGGTCGTCGTTCTTTGCCTTCAGGTCGGCGATCATCCTGGCCCGCTGCTCCCGGTCTCCCGCCATGTCCCGGCGCAGGTCCTCCAGCTCCTCCAGGGCCTTCTGGGAGGCCTCCTGTTCGGCCTCCAGACCGGCCAGCTTCATGTTCAGCCCGGCGATCTGCTCGCCGATGGCGCTCACCTGCTCCTGCAGGCGGCTCTGGCCCTCGGCCTTGGCGTCCGCCTCCGTCCGCAGGGCCGCGGCGGAGCCCTCCAGGGCCTCGATGCGGCTCCGGGCCGCGGCGGTATCCGCCTCGGTCTGGGCGGCCCGCTGCTCCAGCTGCTTCAGCTCCGCCCGCTGGCTCTCCTGCTGGCGGCGCAGCTCGGCCAGCTGGGTCGCATAGTGGCCGCAGCGCTCCTCCAGCTTCAGGATGGTGTCCTCATGGGTGCGCTGCTGGGCCTGGGCGGTCTCCACCTCGTACTGGGCCACAGCAGCCTCACGTCTGGCCTCGTCCAGGGTCTTGGCCGCCTGGGCCAGAGCGTCCTGCACGCCGGTCAGCTGGGTATTCAGCCGCTCCAGCTCGTTGGCCCGGCTGAGGATGCCCGCCGAACGGGAGGCCGAGCCGCCGGTCATGGAGCCGCCGGGGTTGAGCAACTGCCCGTCCAGGGTGACGATGCGGAAGCGGTAGCTGTACTTCCGGGCCATGGCGATGGCCCGGTCCATGTCCTCCGCGATGACCACCCGGCCCAGCAGGTTGGAAAATACCTTCTCATAGGCGGGCTCGAACCGGACCAGCCGGTCGGCCATGCCCACAAAGCCCGGCTCCCTCTCCACGGAGCGGTCCCGGAACTCGGAGGGCCGGATGGAGGTCAGGGGCAGGAAGGTACAGCGCCCGCCGTCCCGCCGCTTCAGGCACTGGATGGCGGCCTTGCCCGCCTCCTCCGAGTCCACCACAATATTCTGCATGGCGGCTCCCAGGGCGATCTCAATGGCCACGGTGTACTGGTCCTCCACGTGGAGCAGCCCGGCCACCGGCCCGTGAATCCCCCGCAGCTGGCCCCGCTGGGCCTCCCCCATGACCACCTTGATGGCCTTGGAGTAGCCCTCGTAGGCCTTCTCCATGTCCCGGAGCATGTGGATGCGGGATTTGACGGCGTTCTCCTCCATCTGGAGCTTCACGTGCCGGTCCTGGGTCTCCTTGGCCTTCCGGCTGCGGGACTCCAGACGCAGCGCATAGCCGCTGATGACGTTCTTCAGCGCGTCCCGGTCCTCCCGGGCCTGCTCCAGCTCGGCCCGGGCCGCCTTCTCCTCCGCCTGGACGGCGGTCAGCCGCTCTTCGGCGGCGGAGAGCTCCTGCCGCACCGCCTCGTCCCGGTCCATCAGCTCCTGGGCGGCGGCGGCCAGCGCGGACAGCAGCGCCTTGGCCTCAGAGGCGGAGGCGCTCTCCACCGCCTCCTTCTGCCGCAGGGCCTCCATCTCGGCGGCCAGGGTGCCGGCGCTCCGCACCGCCTCCTCGGACTGGTTCTGATAGTCCGCCAGAGACGCCCGCAGGGCGTCCGCTTCCTCTATAATAGAACGGATACGGCTCCGGCGCTCCTCAATCTGGGCGCCGATGCTGTCGTCCCGCCCCTCCTGGGCGGCCAGCTCCTCCTGAAGGCGGCCGCTGTTCTCCAGGTTGTTCTGGATGTTGGCCTTGAGCACGGCGATGGCGTTGTCGCACAGGTTGGCGTCCGCCTCCCGCTGCATCATCTCAAAGCGGATGTGCTCGGCCTCCACGTCCTTCTCCCGCATCTGGGCGGCATAGCCCTCGGCTGCGGCGTACAGCACCTCCAGCTGGCGCTGGGCCTCGTCCTTCTGGCGGACGGCGTTCTCGTAGTCGTTCAGGGTCTTGATGGCCGCGGCCCGGATCTTCTCCAGCTGGTCCAGCCAGACCGAGATCTCCAGCCCGCGCAGCTCATCCCGCAGCAGCAGGTATTTCCGCGCCTTCTCCGACTGGGCCCGCAGCGGCTCCACCTGGAGCTCCAGCTCGTCCAGCTTGTCGTTGATGCGGACCAGGTTCTCGTCGGTACGGGTGAGCTTGTGCTCCGCCTCCTCCTTGCGGTGGCGGTAGCGGGAGATGCCCGCCGCCTCCTCAAAGATCTCCCGGCGGTCGCCCGACTTGACCGACAGGATCTCGTCGATCTTGCCCTGGCCGATGATGGAGTAGCCCTCCCGGCCCAGACCGGTGTCCATGAAGAGCTCGTTGACGTCCTTCAGGCGGACGCTGCGGCGGTTGATGTAGTACTCGCTCTCCCCCGAGCGGTAGTACCGCCGGGTGACCATGACCTCGCTCTCCTCCAGGTCAAAGAAGTGCTCGGAATTATCCAGCACCAGGGACACCTCGGCAAAGCCCAGCTGCTTGCGCTTGGCCGTGCCGCCGAAAATAACGTCCTCCATCTTGCCGCCCCGGAGGGCGCGGGTGGACTGCTCCCCCATGACCCAGCGGATGGCGTCGGAGATATTGGACTTGCCGCTGCCGTTGGGTCCCACGATGGCGGTGATGTCCTCCCCAAAGGTGAGCACCGTCTTGTCCGGAAAGGACTTGAAGCCCTGAATTTCGAGTGCTTTTAAGTACAAATCTGGCACCTCACATCTGCGTTTTTGGTGCAATGCGTTTGAATACTATATTATATCAAGTTCCGCCCCTATTTGCAAACGCTTTTGCGCTCTCCCGGCCGCCTTCCGGAAAGCCGGTTTGGACAGACATCCACGCTTTTTGTACAGTTGACCATTTTACACTAATTTTACATGGCCTTTTTCACTTTTTGTTGTGCAAAATGTCATGCTCTCTAGTTGAATGTAACCGGAATTCCCTGTAGAATGGATACGTGAGGAAACTTATTTTGTTTTTATGTAACCGTTCGGGAGGTGATGCGCCAGCGGTACCAGGCAACAAATCTTGATTGTGCGGCAGAAATATACACCTGCCGCCATCCGCACAGCCATGCGGACGAGAGAAAGGATGGAGATCATGAAACGACAGCTCCGCAAGAACCTTGCCCTGCTCCTATCCCTCGCAATGTTGTTCACCTTTTTCCCAACCGCCGCTTCCGCCGCCGGGGAGAACGGGGTGTACACCCAAGTCACTGAACTCGATGCCCTGACCAGCGGGCAGTATGTCTTGGTTGCAGACACCTCTTCCGGCGCAAAAGCGCTCGGGACAAACATCGGCAGTAAAATTGACGGAACTGATGTCACCATTACTGCGGATGGTCTGTCCTCCAGCAGCAGCATTCCGTCCTGGACTGTAACCGTATCTGATGGAGCTGCCACCTTCTACAATGGCAGCGACTATCTGGGATACGGCACCAGCGGAACCAATTTTACAAAGCCTGATACGGCGTATGACTGGAATGTCACATCCAATCCCGATGGGACGTTCCGCTTTACCGCCTCCAGCGCCGGAACCCGTGCCATTGCGTGGCAGGATCAGGGCGGACGCTTCGGCGCTTACGCCACTTCCAATACCAGCGGATATGTGTTCGACCTTCTGGTATTCAAGGCCGTTGGCGAGGGCGGCACCACTGAGCCCGGCGGGGACCCCGAGCCCCAGCCCTCCGTAAGCCCTATCGCGGACGGCGATCAGGTGGTCATCTATAATCCCGCCTACAACAAGGCCCTGTCCACCACCTACAGCGGCTTCTACAACAGCGGCGTCGACGTCTCCCTCAGCGGCGACACCCTCAGCGGCTATACGGATGCCGAGGTGTGGACGGTCATCGACAACGGCGACGGCACCTGGTCCTTCTCCTACGGCGGCCAGAAGCTGGGTATGGACACTGATTTCACCAGCATGCCTCTGGGCGGCGTCAACGATAAATGGGTGCTGGAGGACGCGGGCAACGGTCTCTGGTACATCAAGAACACCGTCCGGGAAGCCTACATCGAGTGGTACGACTCCAACAGCAACTGGAGCGCCTACTACAACATCAATGCCGGCAGCGAGAGCCTGTTTGCCCAGGCCTTCTACAAGGTTTCCGGCGACACCCCCGACCCCGAGGAGCCCGAGACCATCTCCATCGCGGATGCTCTGGCCGCCGCGGACGGCACCGAGAACCTGACGGTCAAGGGCGTGGTCACCCTCATCGACGGCAAGAACGTCTACCTTCAGGACAGCACCGGCGGCATCTGCGCCTACCTGTCCGCCAGCCCCACCGACCTCTCCCTGGGTGACACCGTCATCGCCACCGGCAAGCGGGACACCTACAGCGGCCTGCCTGAGCTGGCCGGCGCCACCTATGAGAAGTCCTCCGGGCTGACCCTGACCCCGGCTGCCAAGACCATCGGGGAGCTGACCACCGCCGACATCTGCACCTATGTGACCCTCCGCAACGTGGAGGTCACACAAGTCGATGATAACAATGGTGCTTACTCCAAACCCAACATCACCGTGAAGGACAGCAGCGGCAGCACCATCCAGCTCTACAAGGCCGTGGTGGGCGAGAAGAATGAGGATGGCACCTGGCCCGTCAAGGTGGGCGACGTCATCACCATCACCGGCGCGGTGGGCGTGTACAACACCACCCTCCAGCTGCGCAACACCCTGGCCAGCGAGATCGACCTGGACGGCAGCGCCTCTTCCGGCCCCATCGCCCACGGCGACCAGGTGGTCATCTACGCCCCCGCCTACGGCATGGCCCTGTCCGGCACCTACAACGGCTTCTATAACAACGGCACCGCCGTTACGCTGAAGGACGGTATCCTGTCCGGCTTCACCGCCGCCGACGTGTGGACCGTGGCCGACAACGGCGACGACACCTGGTCCTTCTCCTATGATGGAAAGAACATCGGCATGGGCGACTCCTTCTCCAGCATGCCCCTGGGCGAGAAGAACGACAAGTGGGTGCTGGAGGATGCCGGAAACGGCCTCTGGTACATCAAGAACACCGTCCGCAACTCCTACATGGAGTGGTATGCGGAGAAGAACAACTGGAGTTCCTACGGTAAAATCTCCGCTGGCAGCGAGGGCATGTTCGCCCTGGCCTTCTACAAGGTCACCAAAATGCCCGAGGAGCCCAGCGGCGACCTGCCCGAGGCCGGCGCTCAGGTGGTGCTCTACAACGAGGGCGCCAAGGGCGTGCTGGCCGGCGGCGACGGCAACGAGACCAGCCCCTCCATCAACAACGCCGCCGCCACTGTGACTGACGGCGCGGCCACCCCCGCCAACGGCGCCCGGGTCTTCACCGTGGAGGTCAACGGCGAGTGGTTCCGCTTCAAGACCGCGGACGGCTACCTCTGCTCCAACGGCACCGGCAACAACGCCTTCTACTCCGTCGAGGCCACCGAGGACGCCGACTGGAAGCTGACCGCCTTCAACGGCGGCTTCAACATGGAGAGCCGCACCGCCAAGTTCAACGGCAAGTACTCCCAGTACCTGGAGTACTACGGCGGCTCCTACAAGACCTACAGCCTGTACAACGACAGCGACAAGGACATCTACACCTTCAACTTCTACCCCGTGGCTGAGGGCGTCACCGTCACCGACAGCGTGGTCAACATGCCCGCCGTCACCTTCGGCACCCTGCCCGACGCCTATGTGGGCCAGGCCTACACTGTCAGCTTCACCGTGGACGCCGTCTTCGGCGTCAAGGACGTCTCCGCCAAGTACGGCAGCACCACCGCCGAGCTGACCAACGACAACGGCACCTGGTCCTTCACCATCCCCGCCGCCGCCATGACCGCCGGCGAGCTGGAGATCACCGTCACCGGCACCGACAGCAAGGACGTGGCCTTTACCGGCTCCACCACCCTTGAGGTCAAGGACGAGCCCTACATCACCTCTGTCTTCCCCGCCGCCAGCGCACAGACCGGCGACGAGAAGCAGCCCGAGATTGGCTTCACCTTCGGCAACGCGGGCGAGAACCCCACCATTGCCATGACGGTCAACGACGCCTCCGTGGACCTGACCGTGGCCGACGGCAAGGCCTCCTACACCCCCGCCGAGGCCATGGCCGACGGCAAGGTCACCGTCACCGCCATCGTCTCCCGCACCGACGGCAAGTCCGTCTCCCGTACCTGGTCCTTTACCATCGGCGTGGCCCAGTTCCAGCTCTACTTCGGCCAGCTCCACTCCCACACCGCCGAGTACTCCGACGGCGCGGGTACCCTCCAGGAGGGCCTGAACTATGTGGCCAACCTGCCCGAGGACGCCAACGTGGACTTCGTGGCCTTCACCGACCACTCCAACTACTTTGACGCCTCCGGCGCAGCCAACCCCGAGGCCGCCCTCTACGACGTCAGCCAGATGACCGAAGCCAGCGCCGAGAAGTGGAGCGCCTACACCGGCGCGGTGGCCGACTTCAACGCCGCCCACAAGGGCGAGCTGGTGGCCCTGGCCGGCTTCGAGATGACCTGGTCCGGCGGCCCCGGCCATATCAACACCTTCAACACCCCCGGCATCGTCTCCCGCAACAACGCCACCCTCAACAACAAGACCGGCGACGCGGGCATGAAGGCCTACTACGCGCTGCTGAGCAACTCGGCCCTCACCGCCTCCATCAGCCAGTTCAACCACCCCGGCTCCACCTTCGGCACCTTCTCCGACTTCGCCTACTACGATCCCGTCATCGACACCCGGATGTACCTGGTGGAAGTGGGCAACGGCGAGGGCGCCATCGGCGCCGGCGGCTACTACCCCAGCTATGAGTACTACATCATGGCCCTGGACAAGGGCTGGCACGTGGCCCCCACCAACAACCAGGACAACCACAAGGGCAAGTGGGGCAACGCCAACGACGCCCGCGATGTCATCCTCACCGACGACTTCTCCCAGGAGGGCATCTACGAGGCCATCCGCAACTACCGGGTCTACGCCACCGAGGACAAGAACCTGGAGATTAACTACACCCTCAACGGCCAGATGATGGGCTCCATCATCGAGGAAGTGCCCGAGAACGTGACCATCAACGTGTCCCTCTACGACCCCGATACTTCCGACACCACCACCAAGGTGGAAGTGGTGGTCAACTCCGGCTCCGTGGCCTACACCTGGGACAACCCCACTGAGCTGGCCTCCGGCGAGCTGGAGTGCACCATCCCCGCCAGCTACAGCTACTACTTCATCCGCGTCACCCAGGGCGACGGCAACCTGGCCGTCACCGCCCCCGTGTGGGTGGGCGAGACCCTGAAGCTGGGCATCTCCTCCGTGGAGTGCGGCACCTCTACCCCCGTCACCAGCGAGGCCCTCACCCTCACCACCACCCTCTTCAACAGCGAGAGCGATCCCGCCACCGTCAAGTCCCTCACCTACTCCGTGGGCGACCAGGTCCTGGGCACCGACACCAAGGGCTATGAGCTCCCCGCCTCCGGCACCCTGGCCGTGGACTGGAGCTACATCCCCGACATGGCCCGCGTGATGACCATCACCGTCACCGTGCTCCTGGAGAAGGGCGGCATTGAGTACACCTACTCCAAGGACGTGACCCTGGACATCCTGGACGCCAGCCAGCTGGTGTACATCGGCATCGACGCCTCCCACTACAACGAGTACGTGGCCGGCAACTACAAGGACTCCATGGGCAACTTCGGCAACCTGGCCGCCGGCTACTCGGTGCGTACCGTGGAGCTCAAGACCAGCGAGGACCTGATCGCCGCATGCGAGAACAAGGACAACAAGTATGTGGCCATGATCCTCACCGCCCCCTCCCGCCGCCTGGTGGACGCCCAGAACGACCCCAGAACCTACTCCGACGCCGAGCTGGAGGCCCTCGCCGCCTTCAACGCCGCCGGCGGTACGGTGATCGTGGCCGGCTGGTCCGACTACTACGAGAACTACCCCGTCATCACCGGCAACCCCGACATCGTCCACATGGCAGCCACCCAGAACGCCATTCTGGAGGCCCTGGGCTCCTCCCTGCGCATCGCGGACGACACCGCCTCCGACGACACCCTCAATGGCGGCGACTCCAACCGCCGGCTCTACCTGTCCACCTACAACTGGGACAACTTCCTGATGGACGGCGTGGAGTTTGACCCCGAGTACCCCAACAACAACCTCTACTCCCAGCTGTACAGCCACTACGGCGGCGCTACCGTGTACGCTGTGGACGCTGACGGCAACGCCACCTCCGATCTGCCCGCCACCGTCTCCCCCGTGGTCTACGGACACGCCACCACCTACTCCAAGGACAACGACAACGACGGCCTGGGCGGCAGCTCCGTTCCCGAGTACGCCGTGGCCGAGGGCGACGACCGCCTGATGGTGCTGGCCACCGAGGACCTGGGCGGTGACAAGGGCCTGATCGTGGTCTCCGGCGCGGCCTTCATGTCCAACTTCGAGGTCCAGGCCACCATCGGCGACTCCGGCTCCGAGAAGAACTACTCCAACTACAACATCTGTGAGAACCTGGTTTCCTACCTCAACCCCCTGACCATCACCGATATCGCCGACGTGCAGGCCCAGCCCCTGGAGGGCATCAAGTACGTCATCGAGGGTGTGGTCACCTCCAACGCCTCCGGCTATGACAAGGATACCGCCTTCTTCGACTGTATCTACGTCCAGGACGGCACCGCCGGTATCAACGCCTTCCCCGTGGCCGGCAACTACAAGATCGGCGACAAGGTGCGCATCACCGGCACCACCTCCTCCTACCAGGGCGAGCGGCAGATCAGCGTGACCTCCATCGAGAAGATCGGCGAGGGCACCGTGGAGCCCAAGCTCATCACCACCCAGGAGGCCGCCCAGTCCAAGTACCTGGGCAGCCTGGTCCAGATCAAGGGCGTGGTGGTCAGCTTCGCCGAGGCCGAGGGCCTGGTCCAGACCATCATGGTCCGGGATGAGACCGGCTACGACGCCCGGGTGTTCATCGACGGCTACATCACCAGCAGCAAGGCCATCGAAAACCTGGCCGTGGGCCACGAGATCACCGTCACCGGCCTGGCCTCCTACGACAACACCTTTGACGGTCCCGCCCCCCGCATCCGTATCCGCGACCGGGCCGACATCGTCTGTGGCACCGAAGTGGTGGACATCCCGCCCGAGCACGTGGAGTACTATCCCCCCTACACGCCGCCCACGCAGGATGACGACGTGGTCATCATCGACGAGAACGGCGTGCCCCTCACGCCCGTGCCCCCCGCCGACGCCGGCGCCTACACGGTAGCCGTCCAGGTGGACAAGGACGGACACTACACCATCGTCCCCATCGCGGTGGTGGAGAACGGCAAGATCCTCTCCCTGGGCGACTCCAGCATGCTCCAGCTCATCGACAACACCAAGGTCTTTGTGGACGTGGCCGCGTCCCTGTGGTACTCCCCCGCTGTGGCCTTTGTCAGCGCCCGTGAGCTCCTTCTGGGCACCGGCGGCGGCTACTTCGCCCCCAACGCCACCGTCACCGGCGGCGAACTGGTCACCGTCCTGTGGCGTCTGGCCGGCTGCCCCGCCGTGGAGGGCCAGGTGGGTACCCAGTGGTACGCCGAGGCCGCCCAGTGGGCCGCCTCCCTCTCCATCGTCTCCGACGGCTTTGACGGCAGCCAGACCGCCAGCCGCGCCGACGTGGCCAAGGCCCTGTACGCCATGGCCGGTGTCCTTGAGGCTGACACAACTCTCACCGGCTCCCTGAACTTCACGGACGCCGCCTCCATCCCGGAGGACGCCATGGACGCCTTCCTCTACTGCCAGCAGAGCGGCATCATCACCGGCAGACCCGGCGGCCTGGCCGCCCCCGGCGCGTCCCTCACCCGCGGTGAGCTCTCCGCCATGGTCCAGCGCTTCATCCTGGCACTGCTCAAGTAACAATCCGGCACCCAAGACAGCCTTACGGGGCCGCCCTCACGGGCGGCCCCGTAACACATCTCCCACACACTGACGACAAGGCAGGGATTCTATGAAAAAACAGGACAGTTCCCCCAGAAAGCTCCGGCTCCCCCACCTCACCGCCGGAAGGATCGCCTCCATCGCGGCCTCCCTTCTGGTCCTGGCCCTGCTGGTGGGTTTGGGCATCTACCTCAACGCCCCGAAGCCGGGCGACATCCCCACCAGCACCAGCCAGATGATCTTCGCCGTGGCCCGGGTCAACGACGTGCTGATGGACAACGCCCAGGCCGACGACTGGTCGGAGGGCCGCAGGCTGGGCACCCAGCTGCTGGAGCTGGAGATCTGCTCCGGGGAGCACAAGGGGGAATTCCTGGAGGCCTACAACTACCTCAACGCCTACACCAACCTGGACGCCAAAGAGAACACCCGTCTCATCGTCCAGCTGGGCTACGATGACAGCGGCGCGCTCTACGTGGTGAACATCTTCAACTACGACCGCTGGCAGGTGGTGGGCGCTTTTGTCCTGGTCTTTGCCCTTGTCATGGTCCTGGTGGGCGGCTGGAAGGGAGTCAAGGCCCTGCTGGGCCTGCTCTTCACCCTGGCCTGCGTCTGGTTCCTGCTCCTGCCCATGATGCTCCAGGGGGTGCCGCCCATCCCTGCCACAGTGGCCATCATCGCCCTCACCTCCGCCGCGTCCCTGCTGCTGCTGGACGGCCCCA
Source organism: Pseudoflavonifractor intestinihominis (assembly GCF_040096055.1). NCBI lineage: Bacteria > Bacillati > Bacillota > Clostridia > Eubacteriales > Oscillospiraceae > Pseudoflavonifractor > Pseudoflavonifractor intestinihominis. The sequence goes on along the minus strand of NZ_JBBMFK010000026.1, from coordinate 24,143 downwards.
CCCTCAAGACCCTGTGCGCCACCCTGGGCTGCGTGGGCGGCGTGGCGGTTGCCGGTATCTCCGCCGCCGTTGTGGGCACCCTGACGCCCCTCAACGGCTTCAACACCGAGAACGCCGAGGCCCTGGTGCTCCGGGCCGCTGACGGCGGTCTGGAGATCAGCGGGCTGCTGGTGTGCGGTATCCTCATCTCCTCCATGGGCGCGGTGATGGACGTGGCCATGGCCATCGCCTCCTCCCTCCACGAGCTGCACACCCACAACCCCGAGCTCTCCCCCCTGGGCCTGTTCCGCTCCGGCATGAACATCGGCCGGGACGCCATGGGCACTATGGCCAACACCCTGATCCTGGCCTTTGCCGGCTCCTCCCTGAACACCCTGCTCCTCTTCCAGGTCTATGACTACCCCATCATGCAGCTGCTCAACAGCGACCTGATGAGCCTGGAGCTGCTCCAGGGCGTGGCCGGGTCCATGGGTATCATCCTCACCGTCCCCATTGTGGCGGCCCTCAGCGGCTATATCATGGGGCGGAAGCGGAAGCAGAACTGACTGGCATAACAGCAGCGGGCGCACCGGAAGATCCGGTGCGCCCGCTTGTCTGTGTCTATTCAGCCCTTCAGCTTGCAGATGGCCGCCTTGGCCGCCACCTGCGCCCAGGCGGCATAGCCGCCCGGACGCTTATTTCTTTTTTCATCTGGCAGGGCGCATTTCCGCCCTGCCATCAAGGCCCCGGCTGCGCCGGGCCTTGGACGCCGCACAGCGGCGGCTCGCTCCCGCTCGCAGCCGAGCAGATGGCGGCCGCTTACCCCTTCAGCTTGCCGATGGCAGCCTTGGCCGCCATCTGCTCCGCTTCCTTCTTGCTGCGGCCCTCGCCGGCCCCCACAGGGGCGCCGTTGAGCTCCACCTCCACCTGGAAGCGCTTGGCGTGGTCCGGGCCGGTGGAGCCCACCAGCCGGTAGGCCAGCACCTGGCCGCTCTCCCGCTGGACCAGCTCCTGGAGCGCGGTCTTGTAGTCCCGGCTGCCGCTCTTCTCCTCTTCCCGGTCCAGAATGAACCGCTGGATGATCTTCCGGGCAGAGCCGATGCCGCCGTCCAGGTAGACCGCCGCCAGCACGGCCTCCACCGCGTCGGCCACGATAGAGGGGCGCTCCCGGCCGCCGCCGGCGTCCTCACCCTTGCCCAGCTTCAGGTAGGCGCCCAGCTCCAGCTGCTGCGCCACCTCCACCAGACTGCCCTCACACACCAGGGCCGCCCGGGTACGGGTCAGATCTCCCTCCGGCAGGTCCGGATGGACCCGGTAGAGGTAGTCGGCCGTCACCATGCCCAGCACCGAATCCCCCAGAAACTCCAGCCGCTCGTTGCTCTGCGCGCCGGTATGCTTGTTCTCATTGGCGTAAGAGCTGTGGGTCAGAGCGTTCTCCAGCAGGGCCCGGTTCTGAAAGGTATAGCCCAGCTTCTCCTCCAGCTTCTCCATGTGTTTCCCTCCCAGTAAAAATCAAAGCCCCGCACCCGGCGGGGCTTTGATCTCGTTGCGTTTTATTCCTCGACCTTGCCCTGGAGATAGTGCACCAGATCGCCCACCGTCTTGATGGTGGCCACGTCCTCCTCACTCATCTCCTCGATGCCGAACTCCTCCTCCAGGCCCATGGAAAGCTCCACGAGATCCACGGAATCGGCGCCCAGATCGTCCTCAAAGGAAGTGTCCATGGTGATGCTCTCAGGCTCTACGCTGAACTGTTCAGCCAGCAGTTCGGTCAGCTTGTCGAAAATCATAGCTATCTACTCCCAGTTATTTAATTGCCGCGCGCGGCATCTCTTGCACTAAAATAATAGGCACATTCCGCCAGCGTGTCAATAGCATTTGCAAATTTTTATGCCTGGAGCAAGATTACAAAACATTCTTCCCGTTTTTGTCCGTCAGGATTCAGACATGTGTCCCGTGCCTCACTGGGCGTCGGCCTTGTGCATGACGGGCAGGCGCATGTACTCCACGTTCTCGGTGATGTCGTCGATGATGCCGGAAGAGGCGAACTGCATGGCCTGACGGATGGCGTTGCGGATGGCGTAGGCGTCGGAGGAGCCGTGGGCCTTGATGACCGGCTTGGAGATACCCACCAGGGCGGTGCCGCCCACCTCACGGGAGTCCATCATCCGCTTGAAGTCCTTGATGCCGTCCTTCACCAGCAGGGCGGCCAGCTTGGTGGTGACGCTCTTCATGAACATCTTCTTCAGCTCGCCGGCCAGGAAGCTGCCCGCGCCCTCCATGGTCTTGAGGAAGATATTGCCCGAGTAGCCGTCGGTGACGATCACGTCCACCGCGCCCAGCACGGCCTCCTTGCCCTCCACGTTGCCGGCAAAGTGGATGCGGCCCTCAGCGTCCGCCTTCTTCAGCAGCTTCCAGGTCTCACGCTGGAGGTCGGTGCCCTTGGACTCCTCGGCGCCGATGTTCAGCAGGCCCACCCGGGGCTCGGGGCGGCCCATGACCCGCTCGGCGTAGTAGGAGCCCATGAAGGCGAACTGGAGCAGATACTCGGGGGTGCACTCGGCGGTGGCGCCGCAGTCGATGAGCAGGGCGCCCCCCTTGGCGGTGGGCACCACGGGGCACATGGCCGCCCGGCGGATGCCCTTCACCCGCTTGACCAGCAGGGTGGCACCGGAGAGCAGGGCGCCGGTGCTGCCGGCGGACACAAAGGCGTCCCCCTTCCCCTCCTTGAGCAGGTTCAGGCCCACGGTGAGGGAGGAGTCCTTCTTCTCCTTGAAGGCGGTGGCGGGGTTGTCGCAGATCTCCACCACCTCGGAGGCATGGGCGATCTCCATGCCCGCGGGCAGCTCCTTGATGCCGTCCTCGGCCAGGACGGCCAGGATGTCCTCCCCGCGGCCCACCAGGATCACCTGGGCCCCCAGCTCCTTCACCGCCCGCAGGGCGCCTCTGACGTTGGAGGCCGGGGCGTTGTCGCCGCCCATGGCGTCTACGATGATTTTCATGTTGATTCCTCCCAAAAACTGTTTTCTTTATCTGTCCTCACGCAGAGGCCGCCGCTCATCGGTCAGGCCCAGCAGATAGTCGGCGGAGACGTTGTAGTGCTGGCAGATGACCACCAGCTTTTCCAGCGTTGTCATCCTCGTTCCCTTTTCCATCTCGCTGATTTGGTTGACGCTGACATCCAGCAGTTCCGCCAGCACCTTCTGGGGCTGGCCGGTCTGCTTGCGCAGTTCTCTCATTCTCTGAGGGAAAATTTCTTTTGTCCTGCCCATCACACTACAAAGCCTCGCCCTTACGCAGAGGCCGCCGCTCGTCGGTCAGGCCCAGCAGATAGTCAGCAGAGACATTGTAGTGCTCACAGAGCATGGCCAGCTTGGCAAATGTGGACGCCTTGCGCCCATTCTCCATCTCGCCAATCTGGTTCTGCTTTACGCCAAGAAAATCAGCCAAATCTCTCTGCGTCTCTTTTTTCTCGTTCCGCAGCTCCCGCAGGCGTGCGCCAAATACTTCCCTATTATACATCACGATTCACTGGCTCTTCCCCATTCAGCGGTCTGGGACAGTCCGTCAATCCAAGGAGATAGTCGGCTGTAACATTGTAGTGACGGCAGATCAGTGCTATCTTTTCTGCCGTTGTTGTCTTTCGACCGTTCTCCATTTCGCTGACTCCGGTTTTTCCAATTCCAATGACTGCCCCCAGCGCCTCCTGATTCTCTCCGGCGCTCTTGCGCAGCGTTTGCAGCCGTTGTGAAAAAATATCCTTAAACTCCATGCGTCCTCCTGACAGGCATACCGTCAGAGCATCACGCTTCGGGCTTTTCTTTCTCATCCAGAGGCTGCCGCTTGTCGCTCAGGCCCAACAGATAGTCAGAGGAGACGTTATAGTGCTGGCAGAGCAGCACCAAGCGTTCAAAAGAAGTGGTCTTTCTTCCTCGCTCCATCTCGCTAATCTGATTCACACTTACGCCCAGCAAGTCCGCCAGCACAGGCTGTGCCTCTTTTCGTTCCTGGCGCAGCCCACGCAGCCGCGATGCAAATATTTCCCTTCGGAACATAGCTTCACCCCTTGACACCTAATCTTTAAAATGATATCCTAATCTCAACTTAAAGGTGAGGTCTTGCTTATGACTGACTTACTGGAAGAACTCTTTGAATCAGAGCTGACGCGCAACAGGCTGGAGTTCAGCCGTGCGCCCGAAGCGGACCAGCGTCAGCAGGCCCTTGACGCCTGTTACAGCCGCATCCACGCCGCCCTGGGTCTGGAATTTCTGGACCGCCTCAACGACCTGGAGGCCGAAGCCGCCTACCACGAACGGCTGGTCTGCTTCCGCCACGGCTTCCGTCTGGCCCTGCGGCTGGTGCTGGAGGCGGGCGGCTGACCGCCTCCTGTCCCATAAAAGGCCTTACTCCGTGTCCAGCTCGGCCAGCTTCTCCAGGGCCCGCCTGGACAGCTCGGCATTCTTATTCCGCTTGCCCTTCACCTTATAGCCCAGAGGCGGGATGATGCCGAAATTCACGTTCATGGGCTGGAAGTCGGTGACGCTCTCGTTGCTGATATACAGCGCCAGGGCGCCGGTGGCGGTCTCCTGGGGGAAGTCCACGGGCGGCAGGCCCCGCAGGCGGCGGGACAGCTCCAGCGCCGCCAGGAAGCCGGAGGCGGTGGACTCCACATACCCCTCCACGCCGGTGATCTGACCGGCAAAGCAGATGCGGGGGTCCTTCTTCACCCGGTAGTACCGGTCCAGCAGCCGGGGGGAGTCCAGATAGGTGTTGCGGTGCATGACCCCGTAGCGGACAAACTCGGCGTTCTTCAGGGCGGGGATCATGGAGAACACCCGCCGCTGCTCCGGCCACTTCAGGTGGGTCTGGAAGCCCACCAGGTTGTAGATGGTGCCGTCGGCGTTGTCCTTGCGCAGCTGCACCACCGCAAAGGGCTCCTTGCCCGTCTTGGGGTCCTTCAGGCCCCGGGGCTTCAGGGGGCCGTAGCACAGGGTGTCGTGGCCCCGGCGGGCCATGACCTCCACGGGCATGCAGCCCTCGAACACGTTCTTGTCCTCAAAGCCGTGGACCTCCGCCTCCTGGGCGGCGCACAGCTCGGTCCAGAAGGCCTCGTACTCCTCCGCGGTCAGGGGGCAGTTGATATAGTCCGGGGTGCCCTTGTCGTACCGGGAGGCGAAAAAGGCGCTGTCCATGTCCACGCTCTCAAAGGTCACCAGAGGCGCGGCGGCGTCGAAGAAATTCAGGTAGTGGCTCTCAGGGAAAAAGGCCCTGATGTCCTCGGCCAGGGCGTCAGAGGTCAGAGGGCCGGAGGCCACGATGACCTGTCCCTCCGCCGGAAGGTGCTCCACCTCCCCCTCCACCACGGTGATGAGGGGATGGCTGCGGATCTTGTCCGTAATGGCCTGGGCAAAGCCGTGGCGGTCCACCGCCAGGGCCCCGCCCGCCTCCACCCGGTGCTCGTCGGCGCAGGACAGGATCAGGGAGCCCATGCGCCGCAGCTCCTCCTTCAGCAGGCCCACCGCATTCTCCAGCTGGTCGGACCGCAGGGAGTTGGAGCACACCAGCTCGCCAAACCAGGGCGTGTGGTGGGCGGGGGTCATCTTCTCCGGCTTCATCTCCCGCAGCTCCACCGGGATACCCCGCTGGGCCAGCTGCCACGCGGCCTCGGACCCGGCCAGGCCCGCGCCGATTACAATCACTGGTTCCATCGTATCTCCTTTGTATCGCAAGAGGGCAGGGGCGGGCGCTTCCCCGTCCCTGCCCCAGGGTTATTCCTCGGTCTTGGCGGCCTTCTTGGCCGTTGTCTTTTTGGCGGCGGGCTTGGCAGCCGCCTTCTTGGCCGCGGGTTTCTTGGCGGCGGGCTTCTTCTCCGCCGTCTTTTTCTCCGCCGGCTTCTTGGCTGCCGTCTTTTTGGCGGCGGCCTTTTTCGGCTTCTCCTCCCCCTCGGCGGGGGCGGCCTCTGCGGCCGTGCCCTCGGCGGCGGGCTTCTTCTTGTAGCCCCGCTGGTCCTCGGGCAGGAAGTTGGGGCACTCGGGGTTGATGCAGAAGGGCTTGCGGAACCCCTTGCCCGACTTCTTGAACATGGTGTGGCCGCAGGAGGGGCAGTTGTCCTTCACCGGCACGTCCCAGGTCATGAAGTCGCACTTCACGCCGTTGCGGCCGGAGTTGTTCTCGCAGCCGTAGTAGGCAAATCCCCGCTTGGAGGTCTTTTTCAGAATCCGTCCGCCGCACTTGGGGCAGCGGCCGGGCATCTCGATCACAATGGGCTGGGTGTGGTCGCACTCGGGCCAGCCGGGGCAGGCCAGGAACCGGCCGAACCGGCCCGACTTGATGACCAGGTTCCGGCCGCACTTGGGGCAGATCTCCTCGGAGACCTCGTCGGGCACCTTGATGCGCTCGCCGTCCAGGTCCTTCTCCGCCTGCTGGAGCTCCTTCTCAAAGCCGCCGTAGAAGCCGCTGATGAGCTCCCGCCAGTTGACCTTGCCGGTCTCCACCTCGTCCAGCTGCTCCTCCATGTGGGCGGTAAAGGCGGTGTCCACGATGTCGGGGAACTTGTCCTTCATCAGCCCGGTGACCACCTCGCCCAGGGGCGTGGTGCGCAGGTACTTGCCCTCCTTCACCACGTACTCCCGGTCCAGAATGGTGGACACGGTGGGGGCGTAGGTGGAGGGTCGGCCGATGCCCTTCTCCTCCAGGGCCTTGATGAGGGTGGCCTCGGTGTAGCGGGCGGGGGGCTGGGTGAAGTGCTGGTCCCGGTTGAGCTTCCGCAGGTCCAGGGGCTCCCCCTCCTTCAGGTCGGGCAGCGGGGACTGGAACTCGTCCTCCTCCTCATCCTTGCCCTCCACGTACACCGCCATATAGCCGGAGAACTTGATGGCCGAGTGGTTGGCCCGGAAGGTGTACCCGGCGGACTCCACGTCGATGGTCACGCTGTCGTACACGGCGGCGGCCATCTGGCAGGCCAGGAACCGGCTCCAGATCAGCTTGTAGAGCCGGTACTGCTCGCTGGTCAGGTCCTTCTTCACGTCGTCGGGGGTCAGGTTCACGTCGGAGGGACGGATGGCCTCGTGGGCGTCCTGGGCGCCCGATTTGGCCTTGTAGACCCGGGGCTTGCCCGGATAGTACTCCTGGCCGTAACGGCCCAGGATGAAGCTCCTGGCGGCCGCCGTGGCCTCCTCGGACAGGCGCAGGGAGTCGGTTCTCATATAGGTGATGAGGCCCACGGTGCCCTCCCCCGCGATGTCCACGCCCTCATAGAGCTGCTGGGCGATGGACATGGTCCGCCGGGGGGTCATGTTCAGCTTGCGGGAGGCCTCCTGCTGGAGGGTAGAGGTGGTGAAGGGGGGCGCGGGGTTGCGCTGCTTGTCCTGCCGCTTCACGCCCCGCACCGAGAAGGGGGCGTGCTCCACGGCGGACACCACCGCGTTGACCTCCTCCTCGCTGTGGAGCTCCATCTTCTTCTCCCGGCCGTAGAAGGCCGCCTTGAACTTGCCCGCAGCGGGGGCCACCCGCTCCAGCTCGGCCTCCAGGGTCCAGTACTCCTCGGGCTTGAAGTCCCGGATCTCCTGCTCCCGCTCAGCCACCAGACGGGTGGCCACAGACTGGACCCGGCCCGCGCTCAGGCCACGGCGGATCTTCTTCCACAGCAGCGGGGAGATCTGATAGCCCACGATCCGGTCCAGCACACGCCGGGCCTGTTGGGCGTCCACCAGGTCCATGTCGATGGCCCGGGGGTGGGCGATGGACTCGTTGACCACCTTCTTGGTGATCTCGTTAAAGGTGACCCGGTGGGTCCGCTCGTCGGGCAGACCCAGCAGCTCCTTCAGGTGCCAGGAGATGGCCTCGCCCTCCCGGTCCGGGTCGGTGGCCAGGAAGATCTGGTCGCTCTTCTTGGCGGCCTTCTTCAGGTCGTCGATGACCTCTTCCTTGCCTTTGATGGGCTGGTAGTCCAGGGTGAAGCCGTGCTCCACGTCCACGCCCAGCTTGCTCTTGGGCAGGTCGCGCACGTGGCCCATGGACGCCTTGACCTGGTACCCAGGGCCCAGGTATTTCGTAATGGTCTTGGCCTTGGCCGGAGACTCCACGATAACCAGATTTGTCTTTGCCACGATATACCTCCAAAAGGGGAACCCGCTCGTGTCTTCGGCCCGGCTCCCCCGGCTTATTCTCGCTTCAATATCACGGTGCTCTCAAAACGCCTGCCCGCCTTCTCCTCCACGTAGCCGCGGATCTGCAGCATGGTCAGGGCGCTGGACACCCTGCGGGCGGGGATCTGGGTCAGCTCCACCAGGTCGTCTGTCCGCAATGCCCGCCCCTCCAGGGCCAGGAGAATGTCCCGCTCGTCGTCGGTGAACTCCCCGCCCTGGTCTTGTAAGGTAATATATGCCATTTTTTCAGGGTTGTCAACCGTTTCAGCCGTGACAGTCCGGGGGCGCTCCGGCTCCGCGGGGGCTTCCGGCGCCTCCAGCCGCGCCGCCTCCTCCTGAGCAGGGAGGGGTTCCGGACGGCTCACCCGGCCGGGCAGCAGATACTCATACTCACACAGAATATCCCACCCGGACAGGATCAGCTTGGCCTCGCCCCGCTGGATGAGCAGGTTGGTGCCCCGGCTCATGGGCGCGTCGGCGTTGCCGGGCACCGCGAAGGCGTCCCGGCCCTGGTCCAGGGCCAGGCGCATGGTAATCAAGGTGCCGCTGTGCTCCGTCGCCTCCACGGCAGCCACGCCCAGGGACAATCCGCTGATGATCCGGTTGCGGACGGGAAAGTGTTCGCCCTTGTTCTCCGTCCCCGGCGGGTACTCGGAGATGAGGGCTCCGGCCGCCGCCACATCTTCATAGAGCCAGCGGTTCTCCGGCGGGTAGATGACGTCGGTCCCGCCGCCCAGCACGGACACCACGCTGCCGCCGCCCTTCAGGGCGCCGCGGAGGGCCGCCGCGTCCAGGCCCCGGGCAATGCCGGACACCACCAGCGCGCCCCCTCTGGCCAGCTCCATGCCCAGGCGGCCCGCCATGATCTTGCCATACTCCGTGGGCCGCCGACTGCCCACCACGCCCACGGTCACCAGCTCGTCGAAGGGGAACAGCTTCCCCTTCACATAGAGCACGCAGGGGGGATTCTCAATCTGCCGCAGGCGCTCGGGGTACTCCGCGTCCTGGATGGTGAGGATGCGGATGCCCAGCCGGTCGCAGTCGGCCAGGATGCGCTCAGCCCCGTCCAGGTTCTTGTCCAGCAGGGCCCGCTGCTGCCACTCGGTCAGGCCCCACAGGCGGTACTCCTCCCGGTCGGCAAAGTAGGCCGCCTCGGGCGTGCCGAAGCGGTCCAGCAGTTGAAAGGTCTGAAGGGGCGTGATACCCCGCCGCGTGGTGAGCCAGATCCAGTATTTCAGCGCTGCCACAGCCGTCCCCTCCTATTATTTCATTTTTTACCGGCACATCTCCCACAGCACCACCCCGGCCGCCATGGCGGCGTTCAGGGACTCGCACCGCTCCCGCATGGGGATCTTGATGGTCCGCCGGCACAGGGACAGGGCCTCGTCCGAGATGCCCTGTCCTTCGCTGCCGATGACCACGGCGGCCCGCTTCAGGTCCACGTCCCGCACGTCCACCGTATCCGCCCGGAGGGCGGTGGCGTAGAGGGGGATGTCCGCCCCGTCCAGCAGGGCCCGGACGGTCTCCAGGTCCGCCTCCCAGGCGGGCAGGCGGAAGCAGGCCCCCATGGTGGCCCGGATGGTCTTGGGGCTCCAGGGGTCGGCACAGCCGTTGACCAGCAGCAGTCCGTCGGCCCCGAAGGCGTCGGCGGTGCGCCAGATGGTGCCCAGATTGCCCGGGTCCTGGACGCCGTCCAGCACCAGGTAGCGGCTGCCGGTCAGCTTGTCCGGCGGCGTGAGCGCCGGGGTGCGGCACACGGCCAGCAGCCCCTGGGGCGTCTCCACCGAGGAGACCGCCTGGAGCAGGCTGTCGGGCACCTCCACCTGACGGGTCTCCTGGGACAGGCCCTGAGGAAACGGGCTCCCCTCCGCCGCCAGCACGGTCTCCACGCAGGCCCCCCACTTCAGGGCCTCCCCGATCAGCTTGGGCCCCTCGCAGACGAATACCCCCTCTTTCCTCCGCTGGGCGCGGCTGTGCCCCAACTTTTTAATGCGGACCATCAGGGGATTCTGCCGGCTGGTAATGTGCTCCATAGGGGCCTCCTTGTCTCTGTGTCAGCCTGCCGCTTACAGGTCGTGCAGGCGGTTGATGTCCTCGTTCCGGCCCAGGGTGACCACCGCGTCCTTGGTCTCCAGCACGTAGTCGCCGCCGGGGGACACCTCCAGCTGGCCGGTGCTCCCCTTGCGGACGGCGATGATGTTGACGTGGTACTTGGCCCGGACGTCCAGGTCCCGGATGGACCGGCGCTGCCAGCTCTTGGGGATCTCCAGCTCCACAATGCCGAAGTCCTCGGAAAGCTCAATAAAATTGAGTACATTGGAGCTGGACAGCCCCTGGGCCAGCTTGACGCCCATCTCATGTTCGGGGAACACCACCCGGTCGGCGCCAATTTTCTCCAGTACCTTCCGGTGGACATGGCTCTGGGCCTTGCAGATGACCCGCTTGACGCCAATCTCCTTCAGATTCAGCGTAATCAGAGCGCTGTTGCCCACGTCGTCGCCCACAGCCACAATGGCGCAGTCGTAATTGCGCACACCCAGGGCACGGAGCACGGCGGGATCCCGTGCATCGCCGGCCACGGCATGGGTAACCCGGTCGGCCACCTGCTGTATGCCTTCCTCGCTGGCATCAATGGCCAGCACCTCGTGCCCCAGCTCACAAAGCTCAGTGGCCACGGCAGTGCCGAAACGTCCCAGTCCAATGACAACAAAAGTCTTCATGATAATTCACCTTTCTCCGCTGTTGGCGGATGCAGAATCGACGGCTCTGTCTGCCGTCAGCCGATCATAACGTCCAGATTCGGATATTTGATTTTTGCCGGATAGCGGCTCCTGGTCAGGAATGCCATGGAGAAGGTAAGAACACCGATACGGCCCAGATACATCAGGCAGATAAGAATCACGTGAGAAACAGGACTCAGGGAAGGCGTAATGCCCACGGTCACGCCCACCGTGCCCAGTGCCGACGCTGTTTCAAAGGCGGCATGAAGATAGGGTACCCCATCCGCCAGAGAGATCAGAATGGAGCCTGTCATAAACAGGAATACGATGATCAGCGCCAGTGTCATGGCGTCGATGACCTTTCGGTAAGAGATGGCCCGCCCCCGGATGGTCACCTGCTCCCGGCCGGCCAGATTGGCCCGCAGGCTCAGCAGCAGCAGCGCCGCCGTCACCGTCTTCAGTCCGCCGGCTGTGGAGCCCGAGGATCCGCCGATCAGCATCAGGACGCAGGAGACCACAATGGAGCTGTCCTGCAGACCGCCCTGATTAAAGGATGCAAAGCCCGCCGTACGCAGCGTCACAGATTGGAACATCGCGTTGAGCACCTTCTGGGGCAGCGGCATGGATCCAAAGGTGGCGGGGTTGTTGTACTCCACGCACAGGAAGAACACAGCGCCGCAAATCAGCAGCCCGGCAGTAATGGTGAGCACCATTTTCGTGTAAAAGGAAAAGCCTTTCCATCTTTTGACCCGAAGCATATCCTCCCATACGAAAAAGCCCAGACCGCCGGACACGATCAGCACCATAATCGTGCCCAGCACCAGCGGATCGTTGTTGTACCCTTCCAGACTTGTAAAGGCGCCGAACTTTCCACCTACCAAATCGAATCCGGCGTTGCAGAAGGCGGAAATGGCGTGGAAAATTCCCCGCCAGATGCCGCCCAGAAGGCCAAACTGAGGAATAAACCGGGTAGAGAGCACCACTGCGCCGATACCCTCCATGGTGAATGTCACCATCAGCGCATGACGTACCACCCGGACCACGCCGTCCATGTCGTTCAGGTTCAGCGTGGATGCTATGATCAGCCGCTCAGACAAGCCGATACGGCGGCGCAGCAGCAGTGAGAACAGCGACAGCACGGTCATAAAGCCCAGGCCGCCCACCTGTATCAGCAGAATAATGACCAACTGGCCAAAGAAGGTCCAGCTCATGCCCGTGTCCACCGGGATGAGACCGGTCACGCAGGTGGCGGAGGTGGCGGTGAACAGGCTGGTAAGAAATCCGGCGCTCTGGCCGTTCTGGGATGCAATGGGCAGCATCAGCAGCAGCGTTCCCAACAGAATAATGATAGCGAAGCTCCCAGCCACCATGCGGGTGGCATTCATACTCTTTCTCCGGATCAGCATGTCTCTGAACCAGATACCGATATATTTTTTCAAACTAACGCCTCCACAGTATAGCGGGGGCGTGATTCGTTCCGCCATTTTTCCCGTTTTACGCAGAACAGCATACCGAAGGGATGGCTCTCCTCCGGTATGCTGTTTGTGCTATTAATCCAGGGGCTTCATGGTCGGAAACAGAATCACGTCCCGGATGGTATCAGAGTTGGTAAGCATCATCACGCAGCGGTCGATGCCGATGCCCAGGCCGCCCGTGGGGGGCATGCCGTACTCCAGGGCATTGAGGAAGTCCTCGTCCATCATGCCGGCCTCGTCGTCGCCCTTGTCCCGCAGCTCCACCTGCTTCTGGAAGCGCTGGCGCTGATCGATGGGGTCGTTGAGCTCGGAGAAGGCGTTGCCCATCTCGCTGTGGCAGATGAACAGCTCGAACCGCTCGGTGAGCCGGGGGTCCTTGGGGGACCGCTTGGCCAGAGGGGACACGTCCACGGGGTGCATGGTGATGAAGGTGGGCTGGATCAGCTTCTCCTCCACCCGCTGGTCAAACACCTCGTACAGGGCGTTGCCCCAGGTCTTGTCGGCGGTCTCGGGCAGCTCCACGCCGATGGACTTGGCGGCCGCCACCGCCTCCTCGTCGGAGGTGATGGCCATAAAGTCCAGGCCGGTGTACTGCTTCACCGCCTCGTGCATGGGCAGCCGGGGCCAGCCGGGGGTCAGGTCGATCTTCTCCCCCTGCCACTCCACCTCGTAGGTGCCCAGGATCTTCTGGGCGGCGGAGGACAGCAGGTCCTCGAACAGGTCCATCATGTCGTGGAAATCAGCAAAGGCCTCGTAGAGCTCCACCGTGGTGAACTCGGGGTTGTGCTTGGGGTCCATGCCCTCGTTGCGGAAGATACGGCCCAGCTCGTACACCCGGTCCATGCCGCCCACGATCAGCCGCTTCAGGGGCAGCTCGGTGGCGATGCGCATGTACATGTCGATGTCCAGGGTGTTGTGGTGGGTGATGAAGGGCCGGGCGGTGGCGCCGCCGGAGATGGTGTTGAGCACGGGGGTCTCAACCTCCATATAGCCCCGGTTGTCCAGGAACTCCCGCACGTGCTTGATGAACCGGGAGCGGATCACAAAGGCCTGGCGCACCTCCGGGTTGACGATCAGGTCCACGTACCGCTGGCGGTAACGGGTCTCCTTGTCGGTCAGGCCGTGGAACTTCTCGGGCAGGGGCCGGAGGGACTTGGAGAGCAGGGTCACCTTCTTGGCCTTGACGGAGATCTCCCCCCGCTTGGTGCGGAAGGCCTCGCCTTCCACGCCCACGATGTCGCCGATGTCCACCTTTTTGAACCGGGCGAAAGGCTCCTCACCCAGCTCGTCGATGCGGACGTACAGCTGGATGCGGCCCTGGACGTCCTGCAGGTCGCAGAACATGGCCTTGCCCATGCCCCGCTTGGACATGAGCCGTCCGGCCACGGAGACCGTCTGGCCCTCCATGGTCTCAAAGTTGTCCTTGATCTCCTGGGAGTGGGCGGTCACGCTGTACTTGGTCTGCTGGAAGGGGTCCATGCCCGCGTCCTGCAGGTCCTTCAGCTTGTCCCGGCGGATCTGGAGAAGCTCCGAAAGGGACTGCTCCTCCTGGCGGGGGGCGTTGGTATTCTCTGTCATACTCCTTGCTCCTTATCTTATGGCCGGGTGGTCCCGGCCTCTCTTATGTTGTTCCCGCTGGGGCCGCGCCCCGGCTTACTTGCTGATGGACAGCACCTTGTAGTGGAGCGCGCCCGCGGGGGCCTCCACCACCACGTCCTCGCCCACGCTCTTGCCCAGCAGGGCCCGGCCGAAGGGGGAGTCCTCGGAAATGCGGCCGTTCATGGGGTCGGCCTCCTGGGAGCCCACCACCTCGTAGTCCAGCTCCTCGTTGAACTCCACGTCCAGCACCTTGAGCTTGCTGCCCAGGCGGACGGTCTTGCCGTCGTGGATCTCTTCCTCGATGACCACGCAGTTCTCCAGGATGTTCTCCACCTCGGCGATCCGGGAGTAGAGCTTGCCCTGCTCGTTCTTGGCCTCGTCGTACTCGCTGTTCTCGCTCAGGTCGCCGAAGGAGCGGGCCTCCTTGATCTGATCGGCCACCTCTTTCTCGCGGACTGTCTTCAGATAGACCAGTTCGTCCTTCAGTTCCTTCCAGCGCTCAGGGCTGAGCTTGAATTCTTTCGCCATGCTGCTGCGCACACCTTTCCGTTTCAACAAAATTTCATTCAACCGTCAAGGGACCGGAGCTGGTTCTGCCCGGTCGGTCCCTATTTTTGCGTATAAGAAAAAACACACTATCTCGCAATAGTGACGTTACGTATTATATGTAGTTTGTCTGGTTCTGTCAAGGGCCTTTCCGCCCCAAAAACACCCCCCATGTCATCTTTTTCCCCTCTGGGACCACCTCAGGCGGCTGCGGCAGGCAGCCTGTCTCCCACAGGGCGGCTGTCAGGGGCAGCGGTGCAAAGCCGTCGGGAACAGGCATGGCCGGGCGGAGCGTCAGCCCCAGCAGGCGCAGGGACGGCCCGTGGAGCACCATGGCGGGACCTCCCTCCGGCTCGGATGTTATGGGAGAAAATTCCACGATCAGGTCGGGACGCTCCCGCTCCAGCACCGGCAGGCCGTACTCCCGCCGCAGATAGTCCGCCAGCTCCGCCCCGCCGCCGGGCGCCCGCACCTCCACGCCCCGCACCCGGGCGCACAGCGCCACTGCGGCCTGGAAGAAAGGCCGGGACACCCGGCCGCCCCGCAGCGCCACCACCGCCCGCTCAGGAGGACATACGCCTCCCTCCAGCGCCGCCAGGGCCAGAGGCGCGGCCATGGCCTGGCACATAGGCCCCGGGTCCACGCCCCCCAGGCCCTGTGCCTCCAGCAGGTCCCAGTAGGGAAAGTCCGGCCCGGTCAGCACCCGGCGGACCCCCGCCTCCCTCAGCCGCCGGGCGGCCCGCTCCACCCGCCGCGCCAGCCGCTTCTCATGCCGGCCGCCCATCCCCGGCACCTGCGCCCGGACCAGCGGCAGGCCCATTACCTCTGTCTGCTCCAGCATTATCTTCCGGCCCTTCTCCCCTGTCAGCGCCACATAGCCCAGCATATCCGCTCCCCCGCAGTCCTTGTCGTGAGGCGGCACAGCCGCCCAGGATCAGAGGAAGTATATTCTCCCGGGCCCGTCTCCATGCCATGGAAAAGCCCGGCGGCGTCCCCTCCGGGACAGCCGCCGGGCTGCGCCGACGATTTGACTCGCAGACAATGGGCTTATGCCGCGCCCAGCAGCTCCAGGGCGGCCTGGAGCTGGGCGTCCTCCCCGTGGGGCAGCTGGCCCGCCAGCAGCAGCTGTCCCTCCTCCTCGGAGAGGTACACCTCCCGGTCCAGGGTGACGCCCGTGCCGATGAGGGAGACGCCGTTGCCGGTGAAATACTTCTCGGTGGAGATGCCCAGGCCGCCGCCGCCGGACAGCGGGAAAGTCTGCTGGGAGTAACCCTTGCCGGAGGTGGGCTCCCCTACGATCACCCCCACCCCCTGCTCCTGGAGCTCAGCGCCGAAAAACTCGGCGGCAGAGTAGGTGTCCGCGTTGACCAGGGTGGCCATGGGCAGGTCGATAAAATGGGCGTCCGAGTTGGTCACCTTCTCGTTGCCCTCCCGGTCCTGCTGGCGGAAAATGGGCCCCTCGGGCAGCAGATAGTCCAGCATCTCGGTGAGCTCGTCCAGATAGCCGCCGCCGTTGTTGCGCATGTCGAACACCAGCGCCGTGGCGCCCTGGGCCACCAGGTCGTCCACCGCCTCCTTCACCCGGTCGGCGCTGCGGCGGTAGAAGTTCTTCACCTGGATATAGCCCACGCCGCTCTCCAGCAGCTCGTACTCCACCGGGTCGGTCTCCAGCTGGGCCCGGGTGGCGGTGACGGTGCGCACCGTGCCGTCGGCGCCCCGGACCTCCAGCTCCACGGTGGTGCCCGCCTCGCCCTGGATCAGGTCGGCGCCGTCATACCGGGCGTCTCCGGCCAGGGAGGTGCCGTCCACCGCGGTGATCACATCCCCCACCTGGAGCCCGGCCTGATCGGCGGGGCCGTCCTCGGTGACCGCGATGACCGTAAGGCCGGCCTCGTCGGTATAGTTGACCGTGACGCCGATGCCGGTATACACGTTCTGGCGGCGCTGCTGGGTGGCGGCGTAGCTCTCCGGGTCCAGATAGTAGGACCAGCGGTCGTTCAGGCCGGACACCATGCCGGTCATGGCCGCGTCCACCACCTCGCTCTCCTCATACTCCCCCACAAACCGGGTGTTGACAAGGGCCAGCCCCTCCAGCAGGGTGAGGGCCTGGGGGCCGATGAACGCCCAGGCGGCCAGGGCCACGCCGCCCAGGGTAACGGCCAGGGTGATCACCACGGCCAGGATCAGGGCCAGGGGGGAAAATCGCTTTTTTCTCATTGGAATGCTTCCTTTCAGGGCAGAGATTGTACGGATGCGTTATAAAAAACCGGAAGCGGGTGGGGGTGTCTCCCCCGCCCGCTCCCGTCATAAGCACATTCTTCTGTTGTCAGGTGTTGTACTGGCGGTAGAAGGGCAGGTCGGGCCAGTACTGCTCCGGGTCCACCCGGGTGCCGTTGACCCGGATCTCCAGGTGGAGATGGTTGCCGGTGGAGTTGCCCGTGGAGCCCACGTAGCCGATGACGTCGCCCTGGCTGACCACGTCGCCCGCGCTCACCGCCCGGCTGCTCATGTGGGCGTAGAGGCTGGTAGTGCCGTCGCCGTGGCTGATGACCACATAGTTGCCGTAGGAGCTGCCGTACTCCGAGATGGTGACCACGCCGCTCTTCACCGCCTTGATGGGCGTGCCGTAGGGCGCGGCGATGTCCGTGCCGGTGTGGCTGTGGGGCCGGCCGGTGATTGGGTGGATCCGGTAGCCGAAGGCCGAGGTCAGGGTCATGCAGCTGGTGGGCAGGGGGTAGAGCCAGCCGTTGCTGACGGTGAACTGGATCTGGTTCTTCTTGATCAGCTCCTCCAGCTCGGCCTCACGCTCAGCGATCTCGTCGTTGACCCGGGCCTCCTCGGCGGCCTGGGCCTCCAGCAGCCGCTCATACTCGGCCACGTCGTCCTCCAGGTTCTTCAGCACCTGGGCGGCCTGCTCCACCTTGACGGCCTGGTCCGCACGCTGCTGGTCCAGCAGGGTCTTCTGGTTGGCCTGCTCGGTGCGGGAGCTCTCCAGCGAGGCAAGGGCGTCGGCCACCGCCTGGCGGTCCGCCTTGAGCTGCTCGATCACCGCGTTGTCGTAGTCCATCACGTCCTGGACAAACACCAGCTTGTCCAGCATGTCGGAAAAGCTGCTGGCATTGAAGAGGATGGCCCAGTAGGAGACGTTGCCCGCCTCCTCCATGGCCCGCACCCGCTGGCAGAAGAGCTCGTACTGGGCCTCTTCCTTGGCCTGGGCCTCGGCCAGATTGGCGGTCTCCTCCTCGATGAGCTGGTCATAGTAGGCGATCTGGCTCTCCGTGTTGGCGATCTGCTGGTCGATGTAGGCCAGCTCCTGGTCCCGGAGCTGCTTCTCCTGCATGGCCTTGTCCTTCTGGCCCTGGACCTGTTCCAGCTGGCTCTGGAGCTCCTCCTTCTTGCTCTCCACGTCGGAGGCGCTCCCCTTCAGGTCCTCGATCTGCTGCCGGAGCTCATCCTCGGTCACGGCCCGTGCCGCGGGCATGGCCATGGTCAGGATGGGCAGGAGCAGAAGCACCACCATCACACAGGCCAGGACCGCCATCAGGACCCTTCTGGTGTCCCATACCTTCTTCTTTCCCGTCTTCTGGTTCTGTTGTTTCTGTGCCATGAGTATCTCCTTTTTTGTTGTTCCCCTTATACCTGCAGGAACTTGCCGATGGCCACCATACTGCCGCCCACGCCCACCACCAGGCCGGTGCCGCAGAAGATGCCCAGCACCTTCAGCGCCATGGCGTCAAAGGGGATGATGGTGATGAGCTGGATGGTGTCGGACGTCTCGATGGCCTGGCCGATGAGGCTGTACACCCCCCACTGGAGCAGGAAGGCCACCACCGCGCCCACAAGGCCCAGGATCATGCCCTCCACCACAAAGGGCCAGCGCACAAAGCTGTTGGTGGCGCCGCACATCTTCATGATGGCGATCTCGTCCCGCCGGGTGAAGGTACCCAGCTTGATGGTGTTGGCGATGATGAACAGGGACATGACCACCAGCATGACCACCAGGATAATGGCGACGCCGCTGGCCACGTTGCTCACCACCACAAAGCCCTGGGCGATCTCCGGGATGGCCTGGATATTCACCACGCCGGGCACCGCCTCCACCGCCGCCACGGTGGCGGAGAACTGCTCAATGTCCGTGACCTTGATGCTGTACCGGTCCCGGAACACCTCGTCGGGCAGCTCCAGGAACAGGTCGGCGTCCTCTCCGCTGGCGTACTCCTCCACGTAGTCCTCTTTGGCGGTCTCCTTGCTGATGAACTCCACCGAGGCCACGTTGGGCACCGCCTCCAGCGTGCCCTTCAGGGCCGCCACATCCTCCGCGGACAGGTTCTCATCCACGTAGGCCAGGAACTCGTTGTCCCGCTCCAGTTCGCCCAGCATCTCCCCCACGTTGACCGCCACCAGGGAGAAGGAGCCCATGATCAGAAGGCAGGCCACGATCATACACACGGCGGCAAAGGACATGAGACCGTGGGTAAAGATACTGTGGACGCCCTCGGAGAGAAAATAGCCGAAATTAAAACGTTGTCTCATTGTTGTAATACCCGCCTGTCTCGTCGCTGATAATCCTGCCGCTCTCAATGGCCACCACCCGCTTGGAGAAGCGGTTGACCAGCTCCTTCTCGTGGGTGACCACCAGCATGGTGGTGCCCAGCTCGTTGATGCGCTCCAGCAGCATCATGATCTCCAGGGAGCGCTGGGGGTCCAGGTTGCCGGTGGGCTCGTCGGCGATGATCATGCTGGGATTGTTCACCAGCGCCCGGGCGATGGCCACACGCTGCTGCTCGCCGCCCGAGAGCTGGTTGGGGCACATGTCCTTCTTCTTGGACAGGCCCACCAGATCCAGCACATAGGGGATCCGCTTGCGGATCTCCCGGGAGGAGGCCCCCACCACCCGCATGGCAAAGGTCAGGTTCTCCGCCACCGTCTTCTTCTCGATGAGCCGGAAGTCCTGGAAGATGACCCCCAGGGTGCGCCGGAGATAGGGCACCTGACGGGGCCGGATGGTGTTCAGGTTATAGCCGTTGACCATCAGGCGGCCGTCGGTGGGGGCCACCTCGGCCGTCAGCAGCTTGATGATGGTGGACTTGCCCGAGCCCGAGGGGCCCACCAGAAAGGCGAACTCCCCGTCGTCAATGCGCAGGTTGATCCCCTTCAGGGCCTTTGTGCCGTTGTCATAGGTCTTGTAGATATCGATGAGTCGAATCATAGCTACCTCGTCTGCGTGATCGTTATCATGCGTATCAATGCATATCCATTCAACTACGTATAGGGGACGCCGAGACCGGCGTCCCCTATACGGTTGTCATGTTCAGGAATCAATGCCCCGGGAGATCAGGTACTTCTTGACCATGAGGGCCACCTTGAAGGTGATGGCGTCGTCAAACTCCCGCAGGTCCAGGCCGGTCAGCTTCTTGATCTTCTCCAGGCGGTACACCAGGGTGTTCCGGTGGACAAAGAGCTTGCGGGCCGTCTCGGACACGTTCAGGTTGTTCTCAAAGAACTTGTTGATGGTGAACAGGGTCTCCTGGTCCAGGGCGTCGATGGGGTTCTTCTTGAAGACCTCCTGGAGGAACATCTCACACAGGGTGGTGGGCAGCTGGTAGATCAGACGGCCGATGCCCAGGTTCTCGTAGTTGATGATGCTCTTCTCCGTGTCGAACACCTTGCCCACGTCGATGGCCACCTGGGCCTCCTTGTAGGCCCGGGCCAGGTCCCGGATGTGGTTGACGATGGTGCCGATGCCGATGACCGCCTTCACGTTGAGCTCCTCGGCCAGGGCGTCCTCGATCTGCTTGGCCACCTTGTACAGGTCCTTGCTCTCGGTGGTGTCGGACAGCTGCTTGATGAGGGCCACGTCGGTCTCGCTGATGGAGAGGACGAAGTCCACCTGCTTCTCGGGGAACAGGGACTGGACCACGTCGATGGCGCCCACGTCGGTGGAGCCCACCTGGCGGATCAGGAACACGGCGCGGGGCACCTCGGAGACAAAGTGCAGCTCCTTGGCCCGGACGTAGATATCACCCAAGAGGATGTTGTCGGAGATGATGTTCTTGACAAAGGTGGCCTTGTCATGCTTCTCCTCATAGTAGGTCTTGGCCCCGTTGAGCGCCACGGCAGCCATGGCGCAGATCAGTCTGGACTGCTCGTCCTCCCCGCGGACGAACACGGCGTAGTCAAACTGAGCGCCCCAGCCGGTCAGGGGCTTGAAGGTCTTGCCCTCAAAGGTGACGATCTCGTTTCCCGCGGCGTTCACCGCCTCCACCGCACCGGGCCAACGCTCGCCAATATTGGTCAACTCATTACAGGCCACTACCGTGCCCTCGGAATCGATGACGCCAATGGCTCTGTCTGAGCTCTCTTTCATCTGTAATACGACGCTCTGGAAAATCCTGCTGGACATAGGCGACAGCCTCCCTCAAACTCTATTATCATGGGAACGCACATTTTCCTTTACAGTATAGCGGATTTTTTTGTGCATTTCAATAGGAAACGCAAAAATTTTTGTGGAAATTGCCGAACTCAGTCTGACACTTCCTGAATTTGTGACGACAAGAGGAAAAGTTCGCTGTTTTTTCGCCGTTTTCAGCACTTATTCTGCAAATTCTTTTGTGGATTCTTCTGTTCCAGCTCCTGGAACAGCCCGCAGCTGGTCCAATTCTTCCCCCGTCAGGGGACGCCAGGCCCCCTTCTCCAGGCCCTCGTCCAGCGCCAGGGGGCCCATGGTGAGCCGCTTCAGGTAGCGCACCGGTTTGCCCCGCGCCGCCAGCATCCGTTTGATCTGGTGGTACTTCCCCTCCCGCAGGGTCACGATGGCCTCGTCGGGCGCCTCCAGCAGCTCCAGCCCGGCGGGCAGGCAGACCAGCCCGTCCCCCAGGGTCATGCCGCTCCGGAACGCCTCCACGTCCGACTGGTCCAGCGCCCCATCCACCTGGACAAAGTAGGTCTTGTCCACGTGCTTGCGTGGGGAGAGCAGGTCGTGGGCCAGGGCGCCGTCGTTGGTCAGGAGCAGCAGCCCCTCGGTGTCCCGGTCCAGCCGCCCGGCAGGAAAGAGCCCGATCTTCCGCAGGTGCTCCGGCAGCAGCTCCAGCACTGTGGGCTGCCTGGGGTCCTCCGTGGCCGACACCAGCCCCGCCGGCTTGTGCAGCATCAGGTAGGTGTACCGGGCACAGAGCACGCTCTGTCCGTCCACCCGCAGATCCAGGCCCTCCCGCTGGTACTTCTCCTCCGGGCTGCGCACCGTTCCGCCGTTGGCCGTCACCCGTCCGGCCCGCACCAGCTCCTTTACCTCCCGCCGGGACCACCGCCCCGTGGAGGCCAGAATCTTGTCCAGTCGCTCCATGCTGTCCTCCCTGTCCGTCTGTTTTGCCGCCGCTTTCTGGCATAACCCCTGCCCCGCCCACATATGGATTACCACGACATAAAACGGAGGGAGCGTTGCGCTGTGTTTATCTTTACCGCCAAAGTAGACCGCAGAAAACTCACCGCCGCGGCCGTGGCCGGAGTGGTGCTCTGCGGCGCGCTGGTGGCCCTGTTCGTCCTCCTGGGCGGGAGGGGAACGGCGGTCTCCGCCCTGGTGGACCCCGACGGCGTCAGGACCAACGAGGACCGGGTGGCCTATCTGGAGCAGTACGGCTGGACCGTGGACCCGGAGCCCGCCGCGGTGGAGGAGCTCCTGATCCCGGAGACCTTTGACGAGACCTACGCCCAATACCTGGACCTCCAGGCCAGCCAGGGCTTTGACCTGACCAAATACTGCGGCAAGCGGGTCAAGCGCTACGCCTATACCATCACCAACTACCCCACCGGCGAGACCGGCGTCCAGGCCGGCCTGCTGGTCTACAAAAATACCGTCATCGGCGGCGAGGTGCTCTCCAGCCAGCTGGACGGCTTTATCCACGGCCTGGCCCGTCCCCAGTCCTGAGCAGGGCCGGGCCGCCTGCGGCGCCGTGCGCGTTGGAACGCCCGGCGCTCTTCTCTTTTTCTCAGCGGGCCGTCAGTACCCCCCGGCTCCGGTAGAGAAACACCATGAAGATCAGCCGTACCAGCAGCTGTAATGCCAGATAGACTGCCACCACGGCCAGCATCATCCTGCCGCTCATATGGAGGATAAAGATGGATATGCCGCAGAAAATGCCGCACGCGCCGCACAGCACGCACAGCCGCCAGGTCAGCTCTCCCCTGCGGTCTGTGGCCCCATCCCGCTCCGCCATCAGGCGGCCGGACAGACGGCAGACCACAAAGATCCCTGCCAGCTCCAGCAGCTGGCGCACCACCGCCAGGGAGAGGATCAGGATGGGGTTATCCACGCTCAACGCGGCCAGCAGTCCCACCACAGCGCTGATCCGGGCGCACCAGATGGCCCGCCGGTAGCCGCTCTCCGCAACGGAAGAGGCGGTCAGCCCCACAAACACCAGGAAGAAGACGGCAAGGCATATAATGGCGGAGAGTACCCGCAGGGGCATCAGCACCAGGACCAGCCCCATGGTGTTCAGCAGCACATAGGCTGCGGACAGGCATACGCCGAAAAAAACCTTCATCAGCCCCTGTCCGGCCGCGGAAAATTGCTTCTCCATAGGCAACCGCCTCCTGTGCGCTCTTACTCCCGTATCATATGGACATTCAAATGGTTGTACGTCATCTCGATCCCGTTCTGGTCAAAGGCGGCCTTGACCTGCTCCAGCAGGTCGGAATACAGCGTCCAGTAGTCCTCCGTGGCGCACCACACGCGCACGGCGTACTCAATGGAGCTGTCCTGATAGGCCGAGACCCGGGCAAAGGGCGCCGGGTCCCGCAGCGCCTTGGGATGGCTGCGGATCACCGACTGGATGGTCTCCTTCACCAGCTCCACCGGCGCGTCGTAGGAGGTGTTGAACTTCAGGTCCACCCGGCGGCGCTCCTCGGCGGTATAGTTGGTGATCTTGGCGGAGGAGATCTGGCCGTTGGGGATCATGATCATCTTGTTGTCATAGGTCTTGATCTTGGTATACACCAGGCCGATCTCGCTCACCGTGCCGCTCACGCTGTCCGTCTCGATGTAGTCCCCCGCCTTGAAGGGCTTGGACACCAGCACCTGGATGCCGCCCGCCAGATTGGAGAGGGTGCCCTGGATGGCCAGGGAGATGGCCAGGCCGATGACAGACAACAGCGCGATCAGGGATGTGACCTCTATCCCCACATAGCCCAGGACAATGATAATGGTCACGAACCAGAGCAGGATCTTAACCACGGACTTGATAAAGGTATGGAGCCCCTTCTCAATATTCAGTCGGTCCAGCGCCCGGTTGAGCACCGACATCAGCAGCTTCATGACGATCAGGCACACCGCCAGCAGGAGCACCACATAGAGCACCCTCAGCCACAGGTTCGGGGCCTGAAAAAACTTCGTGAATGCGTTTACGACCTCTTCCGAGTCAGCGCCCACCGCGCTGTCCACAGTAAGACTGCTGTCCACAGGACCGCCCCCTTTCATCAAAATTTACACGGCGCACGCCGCGCAAAAGATCCGCGGGGCGTTTTATCGTAACAGACATTATTATACAACATCCGGCTGCCGATGTGAAGCATATCCTGCATTTTCCCGCCGGCTCCACCCGGCTCGATAAGGTAGAATAAGTTTCGCAAAAAGAAAAAGAGACATGGTTTGCAGATCTCTGGTAGAATGAAGTCGCGACACA
>NZ_JBBMFK010000025.1:0-57997 GCF_040096055.1 Pseudoflavonifractor intestinihominis | reverse complement strand
TCTTTCGCTCGGCCGCTCTCTCGCGGAGAGCTTGTCTATATTACCACCCCATCCCCGACTTGTCAACACTTTTCTTCAGATTTCTTCATTTTATTTTTCCCGCCTCTCCCAGCGCTGGAAAACTGTCTTATAGTGTTCCCCTTTCCCCTCCGTGGTATACCAAACGCGGAGTCCTTTTCTCTGCCCCCGAAACCAAAACTCCAGACTGCCGGGGAATACCCTTACCTGCGCCTCCGTCTCCCACAGGATCTCCTCCCACAACTCCCGGGTGATGTCGGGTAAGGGCGGCGCATTGCATTTCTCCGGCTCCTCTGCCCGCTCCTGTTCCGTCTGATATTGCGCCCGCACCGCCGCCAGCTCTGCCGCCGTGATCACGCCGTCCAGATAGCCCTCCAATGCCCGGCGCAGCCGCCGCTCCCCCTCTCTGCGCCGGGATTCTTCCCTGGCTGATGTTTTCCCCTCCTGGGCCCTGATCCTCTCGATCTGTCCGGACAGCTCCGCCAGCTCTGCCGCCGGGTCCGCCCCCAGCTGTTCCAGGGCAAATTGCCCGCAGGCAAAGAGCGCCTTGTCGTTGACCATCCCCATGCCGCAGCTGTTCCGGCAGCCCCAGCTCCTGTACACGGCGCCGTCCTTCCGGCGGCTGGTCCGCGGAACATAAGTTCCGCCGCACCCGCCGCACTTCACCCGGCCGGAGGACCAGTAGCGGGCGGAGTGCCGCTCTCCCCCCTGCCGGACTCCGCGCCTCCGGGCCAGCTCCCGCTGGACGGCCTCCCAGGTCTCCCGGTCCACGATGGCCTGATGGTGGTCTCGGAGATAGATCTGTTCCTCCCTGCCCCGGTTCTCCACCTTCCGGTGGGTCAGGTAGTCCAGGGTGATGTACTTCCTCTGGAGCAGATCTCCCGCGTACTTCTCGTTGCGGAGCATGCGGAGGATGGTGTTCTCCGACCAGCGCTCCGCTTTGGGCGGCGCGATCCCCGCCCGGTCCAGCTCCCGGGCGATGACGTGGGCCCCCTTCCCCTCGGCCAGATATTTATGGTAGATGAGCCTGACCACCTCGGCCTCCGCCGGGCGGACAGTGAGGGCGCCTCCTCTGGTCTCAAAACCGTAGGTGGAGTCGCTGCCAAAGACCACCCCCGCCTCCATCCGGCGGCGCTGGCCCCACTTCACCCGCTGGGAGGTCTTGCGGGACTCCTCCTGGGCCATGCTGGCCATGATGGTAAGGCGCAGTTCCCCGTCGTTGTCCCGGGTGTCGATGTTGTCGCTGAGAAAGACCACCCCTACCCCCATCTCCTTCAGTCTGCGGGTGTATGCCAGGGTGTCCACCGTGTTTCTGGCAAAACGGGAGACCTCCTTGGTGAGAATGAGGCCAAATTTTTTCGCCGCCGCGTCCTCCAGCATTTGCTGAAAGGCAGCCCGGCGGCGGACGCTGGTGCCGGACAGGCCCTCGTCGGCGTACACCTGGGCCAGCCGCCAGCCGGGGTGGTTTTGAATATAAGTATGGAAGTACTCCCGCTGGCTGCGCAGGGAGTTGACCTGGTCCGTCCGGTCGGTGGACACCCGGCAGTAGGCCGCCACCAGCAGCTCGTCTTCCGCTGTCACTGCCTCACCTCCCCCAGCAATTTCTCCGCCTCTGTCCGGGTGATGACGCCCTTCTTGTGCAGATGGCGGATGATTCCCCGGCGTACCAGGCGCTTCAGCTCCGGGTCAATGGAAGTCCGCTCCTCCATGGTCTCGCCCTCCTTCCCCTCTCGGGAGAGCATATGCCCGGACGCCTTAAGAAAGCACCCCGGCGCTGCAAAATACCCCATGCGGCAGGTACCGCGTTGGCTACGGCCAATTCCTCCCGCAGAAAATAGTCCCGGAGCACCAGTCCCCGCTCCTCCGCCAGCACCGCCGCCTCCCGGGACACCCGGCCGCCGCAGATCACCTGCCCGGAGCGGAGGGCGTCCAGCACCTGGGACAGGCTGTGCCTTCCGGCGGACAGCGGCGCGTTCAGCATTCCCGTCTCCCCCTCCACCGGCAGAGGGAGAATCACGCAGTCGGCCAGGGCGGCCTCCCGCAGGGTGGCCGCCTCCCGCACCTGCTCCGGCCGCTCCCCCTGCTCCAGGGCAAAGGTGTGGACGCTGTGCCCGTCGGCAGCCAGCAGGCCGGCCAGCCGGACCTGGCGCATATCCCCGCCGATCACCCAGAAATTCAGTTCTTGTCTCATGGGTCGTTCCTCCATTCACCGCGACTACCTTATCCTATTCTCTCCGCCGGAATGGGTGCAAAAGAGCGCCGCTCCGGGAGAACCGGAGCGGCGCTCTTGGTCGATGATTCAGTTTCCGTTCTTCTCGGCTGCTCTGGGCAGCTTCACGGTAAAGGTGCTGCCCTCGCCCAGAGCACTCTCCAGGGTGACGGTACCGCCGTAGAGCTGGACGATGTGCTTGACGATGGCCAGCCCCAGGCCGGTGCCGCCGTTTTTCCGGGCCCGGCCCTTGTCCACCCGGAAGAAGCGCTCAAAGACCCGCTTCTGGGCGTCCGCTGGGATGCCGATGCCGGTGTCGGCCACCACGGCAGTAACCCAGGCGCTGTCGGCGGACACGGTCACGTTGACGCTGCCGCCCTTCACATTGTACTTCACGCCGTTTTCCATCAGGTTGAGGAGCAGCTCCTTCAGCCGGCTCACCGGAATGGCCGCCATGGCGCTCTCACCGGTGACGGTCAGGGACACCCCCGCCTCCTTGGCGGCGGGCTCCAGAAGGGTCTGGGTCTCCTTGGCGGCGGAGAGCACGTCGCTGGCCTCCTCGCACTGGTCGATGGCCACCGACTCCAGCTCGGAGATCTTCAGGATGTCGTTGATGAGCTCAATGAGCCGGTCCACCTCCACGCCGATCATGGTGAGGAAGCGCTTCCGGTCCTCCTCGCTCTTGACCATGCCGGAGGAGAGCATGTCGGTGAAGCCCTTGATGCTGGTGAGGGGGGTCTTGAGTTCGTGGGACACGTTGGCGGTGAACTCGCTGCGGATGCCCTCGGCCCGCTTGAGCTCGGTCACGTCGGAGATGAGGATGGAGGCGCCCACGGTCTCCCCCTCGTACTGCCGGCCGGTGACCGGGGAGAGGAACATGCGCAGGCTCTTGCCGTCAAAGGCCGGGTCGTCCAGGTCCAGCACCACGGGGGTCTTCTCGGTGCGGACGGTCTTGAGGGCTTCCCGCAGGCGGCGGGAGCGGGTGAGCAGCAGGATGCCGCTGCCGTCGGAGTCGTCGCTCAGGCCGAACAGGCGGCGGGCGGACCGGTTCAGGGTGAGGACATGGCCCTCCTCATCCAGCAGGATGAGGCCCTCGTCCATGCACTCCAGGATCAGGCTGACCTTGTCCCGCTCGGCCCGGATCTCGTCGATGTAGGCGCTCAGGCGCTCCATCAGCTTGTCGATGTATCGCAGCAGGGGCCGGACCTCGTCGTCGGCCTCATAGGCGGCCAGGGCGGCCTTGTCCTCCGCCTCGCCGTCCAGCACGCCCTGGAGGGCGTCGCCCACCACGGTCAGGGGCTTGAGCACCAGGCGGGCCATGCGGCTGGCCATGATGAGGGCCAGCACCAGGGCCACCAGGGCGGCCACCACAAAGCCGCCCACGCTGTCCCACACCAGGCTGTCGATGGAGGAGACGGGCATGGAGGCCCGGCCCACCATGCCGTCGGCAAAGCGCTTGGCCTCGTAGAGCATGGTGGTGCCCACCGTGTCGGAGGACCGGAGGGACTCGCCCCAGCCGGTGGCCGTGGCCTGCTTGAACTCCTCCCGGTCGGCGTGGTTCTCCATGGCGGCCGGGCCGGCCTCGGTGTCGGCCACCACAGTGCCGTCGGTGTCGATGATGGTCAGGCGCTTCTCCGGCGCGGCCTGGCGGAACTGCTCGGTCAGGTCTGCCGGCTCGGTGATGGCGCTCTGGGCGTCCATGAGGACCAGCAGCTCCTGGAGGCTCTGCCGGGCGGCGCTCATCTCCCGCTCCCGCAGCACCCAGATGCCAACGGCGCCGGATACCAGCAGCGCCACCAGGACGGTGATGAGCGTGGCGCAGATCAGTCGTTTTTTCATCAGAATTCCCCCTGTATTCAGAGAACCGGGCGGCATCCGGGGCATTCCCCCGGCACCACCCGGCCGCCGTTCAGTTCATCTTGTATCCCACGCCGCGGACGGTTGTGATGTACTCCTCCCCCAGCTTCTGCCGGAGGGTCTTGACGTGCATGTCCACCGTGCGGGTCTCGCCGGTGTAGTCGTAGTCCCAGACGGACTGGAGGATCTCGTCCCGGGTGAGGGCCACGCCCCGGTGGGTGGCCAGCAGGCGGAGCAGCTCAAACTCCTTGAAGGTCAGGTCCACCTGCTGTCCGCCCCGGCGCACCACACGGGCGGCCGGGTCGATCTCCAGGTCCCCGCAGCGGATGAGGCGGTTCTCCTCTCCCCGGTGGGTGCGGCGGAGCACCGCCTTCACCCGGGCCTGGAGCTCCATGATGCCGAAGGGCTTGACCACATAGTCGTCCGCCCCGGCCTCCAGGCCGTTGACCCGGTCCATCTCGGCGGTGCGGGCGGTGAGGAGGATGACGGGCACGCCCTCCCGGTCCCGGTCGGCCCGGAGCCGGCGGAGGATCTCCAGCCCGTCCATGCCGGGGAGCATGATGTCCAGGATGCACAGCACCGGGCAATCCTTCCCCTGCTCCCCCTCGAACATGGCCTCGCCGGACTCATAGGCCCGGACGTTGTACCCGACGGACTGGAAATAATAGCGGAGCATCTCGCGGATGCTCTCGTCGTCCTCAACAACCAGAATCACCTGGGACATGGAATCACCCCACACAAAATTTGCCGGTTTCTCAGCCGGCCAGCTCGCCGGTCACGCAGTAGATGGCCCACTGGGCGATGTTGACCGCGTGGTCCGCGATCCGCTCCAGGTACTTGGCGATGATGATCAGGTCAATGGCCTGGTCGGCCTCGCTGCGGTTGTTCACGATCAGCTCCACCAGCTCGTGCTTGGTGGCCTGGAACAGGTTGTCCACCTCGTCGTCCAGGTCCACCACCTCACGGGCGGAGGAGGTGTCCCGGTTGGCGTAGGCGAAGATGGCCCGCTTGACCATGACGCCCGCCTTCTGGCTCATGGTGCGGATGTCCTTCATGGCCTGGTTCCTGCCCGGATTGCCCAGCAGGCCGGACAGTTCGGCGATGTTGGCGCACTGGTCGCCGATGCGCTGCAGGTCGGTGACCATCTTCAGGGCGGCGGAGATGGTGCGCAGGTCCCGGGCCACGGGCTGCTGCTGGAGGAGCAGCCGCAGGCAGCGGTTCTCAATGTCCCGCTCCATCTGGTCCATGTGCTTGGTCATCTCCACGGCCCCCTTGGCCGCGTCGTGGTCGGCGGAGGTGAGAGACTGGGTCACCGCGTCGATGACATCCTCCGCCGCGGCGGCCATGTCGATCATCTCCGCGTTGAGCTCCTGGAGCTCCGCGTCAAAGGTCTTTCTCATTTATCCGAACCTCCCGGTGATGTAGTCCTCGGTCCGCTTGTCTCTGGGCATGGAGAAGAGCTGGGTGGTGTCCCCGAACTCGATGAGTTCGCCCATGAGGAAGAAGGCGCACTTGTCCGAGACACGGGTGGCCTGCTGCATGTTGTGGGTGACAATGACGATGGTGTAGTCCTTCTTCAGGTCCCCGATCAGGTCCTCGATCTTGGAGGTGGAGATGGGGTCCAGGGCGGAGGTGGCCTCGTCCATCAGCAGGATATCGGGCTCCACGGCCAGGGCACGGGCGATGCAGATACGCTGCTGCTGGCCGCCGGACAGGGACAGGGCGGACTTCTTCAGCCGGTCTTTCACCTCGTCCCAGATGGCTGCGCCCCGGAGGGACTTCTCCACGATGTCGTCCAGCTTGCTCTTGCTGCGGATGCCGTGGGTGCGGGGGCCGTAGGCGATGTTGTCGTAGATGCTCATGGGGAAGGGGTTGGGCTTCTGGAACACCATGCCGATCTGCTTGCGCAGCCAGGTCACGTCCACGCTGGGGTCGTAGATCTCCTGGTCCCGGTACTTGACGCTGCCGGTGATCTTGATGTTGGGCACCAGATCGTTCATCCGGTCCAGGGTCTTGAGGAAGGTGGATTTGCCGCAGCCGGAGGGCCCGATGAGGGCGGTTACCTGGCGCTCGGGAATGTCGATATTCACACCCTTGAGGGCGTGGTTTTCTCCGTACCACAGGTTCAGGTCCCGGGCGGAGAGGATCGTCGTTTCATCCATAAGGCTCGCTCCTTACTTTTTTCTCAGCTTGCTGCCCACCAGCTTGGCCGCCAGGTTGATGACCAGAGTCAGGATCATCAGGATGGCCGCGATGGCGAAGGCCACATCGATCTCGCCCCGCTCCATGGCGTACATGTAGAGGGATACGGTGAGGGTGGCGCCGCTGCTGCCCATGGCCTTGATAAAGCCGTTGATGGTCAGGCCCATGCCGGCGGTAAAGAGCAGGGCGGCCGACTCGCCCACCACACGGCCGATGGCCAGGATGCAGCCGGTGACGATGCCGTCCACAGAGGAGGGCAGGACGATGGTGCGGATCATGTGCCACTTGCCGGCGCCCAGGCCCAGGGCGCCCTCCCGGTAGGACTGGGGCACGGTCTTCAGGCTCTCCTGGGTGGTGCGGATGATGGTGGGCAGGGTCATGACCACCAGGGTCAGGCCGCCGGCCAGCAGGGAGGTGCCCAGGCCGCAGAACTGCACGAAGAAGAGCATGCCCACCAGGCCGTAGATGATGGAGGGGATGCCGGTGAGGGTCTCGGTGGCGAACTCGATGGCGGAGACCAGCTTCCGGTTCTTGGCGTACTCGGTCAGATACACGGCCGCGCCCACGCCCAGAGGCAGGACGATGATCAGGGTTATAAAGACGATATAGAGGGTGTTGAGAATGTTGGGGAGGATGCCGATGGTGCCCTTGATAGTGCTGGGCTTGGTGGAGAGGAGCTGCCAGGTCACATTGGGCAGGCCCCGGACAAAGATGTAGCCGATGATGCCCACCAGCAGCGCGCAGGTGAGGAAGGCGCACAGGTACAGCAGGAACCGCAGGCCCCTGTCGTAGGCCCGCCGCCGTCCGGAAAGTCGTTTCATTTCCATTTAGTATACCATCCCTTTGGGAAAATTCATAGGTGGAACCGGCGGGCCTTTAATCCTTCCGGTTCTTTTTCAGCAGGCCGTTAAGCGCCACATTGATGAGCATGATGAACACAAAGAGCACCAGCGCGATGGAGAACAGGGCCTGGCGCTGGAGGGAACCCACGGCGGCGTAGGACATCTCGCTGGCCACGGCTGTGGTGAGGAAGCGGACCGACTTGAACAGGCCCGGCATGTTGGCCACGTTGCCGGCCACCATCATGATGGCCATGGCCTCGCCGATGGCGCGGCCGATGCCCAGCACCACGGAGGCGGCGATGCCGCTGGAGGCCGCGGGCACGCTGACCCGGAACACGGTCTCGATGTGGGTGGCGCCCAGGGCCAGTGAGGCCTCCTCGTACTCCCGGGGCACCGCGTTGAGGGCGGTCTCAGAGACGCTGATGATGGAGGGCAGGATCATGACGGCCAGCACGATGATGGCGGCGAACAGGCTGGCGCCGTCAGGCAGGTTGAAGGCCTTGCGCACGGCGGGGACCAGCACGATCATGCCGATGAGGCCGTACACCACGGAGGGGATACCGGCCAGCAGGTCCACGGCGGGCCGGACCACGGCGGCCAGCTTCCTGGGGGCCACCTTGGAGATGAAGATGGCGGTCATCAGACCCACCGGAACGCCCAGCACCACCGCGCCGGCGGTGCCGTAGATGGAGGTGAGGATAAAGGGCAGGATGCCGAACTGGGGGTCCTTGGCGGTGGAGGCCCAGGTCTGGCCGAAGAGGAAGTCCACCAGGCCGATCTTGGCGATGGCGGGCAGGCCGGAGATGATGAGGTAGACGCTGATAAACAGGACAAAGACGATGGCGACAATGCCGCAGAAGAAGAAGACGCCGTTCATCACCAGCTCCATGGCCCGCAGGGGGCTGCGCTGGCCGGGCCGAGGCCCGCGGCCTCTGCCCTCCCGTGTCTTTTTCTCCTGGCGGGGCTTGGACTCCTCCGCGGGGGAGATATGCAGCGTTTCATCCATAGTGGGAAAAAGCTCCTTTCGGGCGGACATTCAGTCAGCCTGAGACGCCTCCGCAGGCTGTGCGGAGGCGCCTCAGGCCAACAAGTCAGGGTTTTAATCAGGCCAGGGGCACCGCGCCGGCACCGGCAATCAGGTCGGCGGCGTCAGCGGAGAGGGCGAAGTCCACGAACGCCTGGGCGGCGTCGGACAGCTCGCTGCTGCTGTTGAACACAAAGTTGAAGTTACGCTGAACCTTGTAGGTACCATCCAGAACGGTCTCCTCGCTGGGAGCCACGCCCTCGACGGAGACGGCCTTCACACCGTCAGCGCCCTCAACGGCGGACAGGGAGGCGTAGCCGAAGGCGTTGGGGTTGCCGGCAACAGCCTGGATGACGGCGCCGGTGGAGGTCAGCTCCTGGGTGTAGACGCAGGCGTCCTCGGTGCCGGTGATGGACTCGAAGCCGTCGCGGGTGCCGGAACCGGCCTCACGGCCGATGAGGACCACGGGGGCGTCATAGCCGTCCACGACCTCGCTCCAGTTGGAGATCTCGCCGGTGGCCAGCTTGGCGATCTGGTCCAGGGTCAGGTCGGCCACGGGGTTCTCGCTGTTGACAATGATGGCGATGCCGTCCAGGGCGAACACGGTGGCGGTCAGGCCCTGGGAGGTCTCCTCCTCCTTCAGGTCACGGCTGGCCAGGCCCACATCGCAGGTGCCCTCCAGCGCAGAGTTGATGCCGGTACCGGAGCCGGTAGGGTCGTAGTTGACCTTCACGTCGGGGTGCATCTCCATAAAGGCCTCAGCCAGAGCCTGGATGGGCTTCTCCACGGAGGTGGAGCCGTTCAGGTTCAC
Organism: Pseudoflavonifractor intestinihominis; assembly: GCF_040096055.1. Classification (NCBI taxonomy): domain Bacteria; kingdom Bacillati; phylum Bacillota; class Clostridia; order Eubacteriales; family Oscillospiraceae; genus Pseudoflavonifractor; species Pseudoflavonifractor intestinihominis. Next base: position 49,034 of record NZ_JBBMFK010000025.1, on the reverse strand, counting down.
AACGCCGGACAGCTCGGTGTTCTCGCTGGGCTGGGTGCTGGTCTGGACATCGGTCTGAGCGCTGGTGGAGGGGGAGGTGCTGGGCTGGTCGCCAGTGGTGTCGCCGGTGCTGCTGCAGCCGGCCATCAGGCCCACGCACATGGCCAGGGCAAGGAAGAGTGCGGAAATCTTTTTCATTTCGTTCATTCTCCAATCGTCTTGTTCATTCTTCATTTCGTGTTGTTCTCTCGAACACGGATTAGTATACCGGGGCTTTGTAAAGTTGTCCCGCAGCCCTTTGTAAAGCCTGTGTAAAGAAAAACTTTTCTTTACTTTTCCCCTTTACATTTTAAATATTTATGGTCTTCTGTCCTTTTTGGCAGGAGGAAATCGAATTAATTGACAGATTAACGACAAAGTTATTGCTTTTTCTCACGTCCTATGGTATAAAGGGATGCCGCCAAAACATCCAGTGTTTTGGTATGGAATATTCCGACATTTTTAAAGAAGGAGAGAATGTGGCATGATCAAAAAAATGAGCGCACTGTTTCTGGCCATCGCGCTTGTCTTCAGCCTGGCCGCCTGCTCCAACGGCACCGCTGACGGCAGCGCCCAGCCCAGCGGCTCTCAGACCGTAACCGAGGGCAAGTTCACCCCTGGCACCTATGAGGGCGAGGGCCAGGGTATGGAGAGCACCATCAAGGTGGCCGTGACCCTGTCCGCCGACCGCATTGAGAAGATCGAGGTGCTGGAGTCCGACGAGACCCCCGCCATCGGCGAGACCGCTCTGGAGTCTCTGCCCCAGGCCGTGGTGGACGCCCAGTCCACCCAGATCGACTCCATCTCCGGCGCCACCATCACCAGCCAGGGCTTCTTTGACGCTGTGAACGCCGCCCTGACTGCCGCCGGTGTGGACCCCGCCTCCCTGACCCCCGTGTCCGGCGGCTCCGACCAGACCGGCGAGGAGCAGACCCTGGACGTTGACGTGGTGGTCGTGGGCGCCGGCGGCGCCGGCATGACCGCCGCCATCACCGCCGCCCAGGCCGGCAAGAGCGTGGTCATCCTGGAGAAGACCTCCATGGTGGGCGGCAACTCCGTCCGCTCCACCGGCGGCATGAACGCCGCCAAGACCGAGTGGCAGGACGCCAACGAGTTCACCGAGGACGCCGGCGTGGAGAAGACCCTGGCCACCGCCGCCGAGACCTACCCCGACCTGGCCGACCTGGTGGCCACCGTTCAGGCCCAGTACGACGCCTACAAGGCCAACCCCACCGGCTACTTTGACAGCGTGGAGCTGTTCATCCTGGACACCATGGTGGGCGGCCAGGACATCAATAACTACGACCTGGTCAAGACCCTGGCTGAGAACTCCGCCCCCGCCATCGAGTGGCTCTCCACCATCGGCGCCGACCTGCACAACGTGGGCTCCTTCGGCGGCGCCAGCGTCAAGCGTATCCACCGCCCTGTGGACGCTGACGGCAAGGTGGTCTCCGTGGGCTCCTACGTGGTGCCCATCCTCCAGCAGGCCTGCGAGGACAACGGCGTGCAGATCATCTACAACGCCCCCGCCACTGAGATCCTGATGGACAACGGCGCCGCTGTGGGCGTCAAGGCCGACGGCTACACCGTCAACGCCAAGAGCGTGGTGCTGGCCACCGGCGGCTTCGGCGCCAACCTGGACATGGTGGCCGAGCTCAAGCCCGAGCTGAAGGGCTTTGTCACCACCAACGCCCCCGGCATCACCGGCGACGGCATCAAGATGGCCGAGGCCGTGGGCGCCGCCACCGTGGACATGGACCAGATCCAGATCCACCCCACTGTCGAGCAGAAGACCTCCGCCCTCATCACCGAGGGTCTCCGCGGCGACGGCGCCATCCTGGTCAACGCCGAGGGCCTGCGGTTCTGCGACGAGGTGGGCACCCGTGACGCCGTGTCCGCCGCCGAGCTGGCCCAGACCGGCGGCTACGCCTGGCTGGTGGTGGACCAGAAGATGGTGGACGCCTCCAGCGTCATCGCCGGGTACATCAAGGCCGGCTACACCGTCCAGGGCGACACCTACGAGGCCCTGGCCGAGGCCATGGGCGTCCCCGCCGACGCCTTTGCCTCCACCATGGAGAAGTGGAACGCCGCTGTGGCTGCCGGCACCGACGCCGAGTTCGGCCGCACCAGCTTTGCCAACCCCCTGGACACCGCTCCCTACTACGCCATCAAGATCGCTCCCGGTGTGCACCACACCATGGGCGGCGTCAAGATCAACACCAGCGCCCAGGTGCTGGACACTGAGGACAACGTGATCCCCGGCCTCTTCGCCGCCGGCGAGGTCACCGGCGGTATCCACGGCGCCAACCGTCTGGGCGGCAACGCTGTGGCCGACTTCATCGTCTTCGGCCGCATCTCCGGCCAGTCCGCCGCCGACTACGCCAAGTAATTTATCCCCCGGATATAACAAAAGGAAGGCCCGGAACCGATCGGTTCCGGGCCTTCCTCTGTTGTTCCCGCTGCTGCGGGGGCAGAACGTCATCTGGTCTCCTGTCCCAGCCTGCCGCTCACGACAAGCAGGATCCCGGCGGCGGCAATCATCAGGGCGATGAGTTCCATAGCCAGTCCTCCTTTCCTTCGCACGCTTCGTTCTGCCTGTATGGTACCGCGATCATTTAAAGAAAGGGTTAAGAAAAGACCTGATTCTCTTAAATTTTCCAGGGGGCTTACAGCCCCAGCCACGCCTTCATGTCCACCATATCCGTGGCCACGTGGTCGCAGGGGTAGGCCTGAAAGGCCGCTGCGGGGGTGACGCCGGTGGTCACAGCGGCAAAGTGGGTCCCCGCCCGCTGGGCGGTCTCAGCGTCCAGCACCGTGTCACCGCAGTAGAGCACCTGGTCTCCGGTCACGCCCAGGGTCTCCATGGCCCGGAGCAGGCCGGTGGGGTCGGGCTTGGGGGCGCGGACCTGGTCGCCGGAGACGGTGAGGGTAAACAGCTCTCGGATATTCAGGGCCTCCAGCACCGCCTGAAGGGCCTCGTTGCGCTTGGAGGTGATGATACCCAGGGGTACCCCCGCCCCGTGCAGGGCCTCCAGCAGATCCCGGGCTCCGGGCAGCAGTTTGGTGGTCCTGGGCTGCATGGGCCGGCACTTCTCCTGGAACAGCCGGACGAACTTCTCCTGCCGCTCCGGGTCGCTGTCGCCGGTGAGCATGGTGTACCCATCCTTGAGCAGATAGCCCACGGTGCTCCGAATGGCCGCCTCGGTGGGCTCAGGGAGCCCCATCTTCTCAAACGCGTGGCGGAACCCGGCCACAATGGACTCGGTGGCGTCCCCCAGGGTGTAGTCAAAATCAAAGAGTACTGCCTTGAACTTCATGTACCATACCATCCTTACACTGTTTTTTCGTACTGCCGGCGGCCTGTGGTGCTGGGGATACCCAGCTCATCCCGGTATTTGGCCACCGTGCGCCGGGAGATAGCGCAGCCCTGTTCCCCCATCAGCTGGCTCAGCTTCTGGTCGGAGAGGGGCCGCGCCTTGTCCTCCTCCTCGATGAGCTTGCGGAGCAGGGCCTTGGCCGCCTCGGGGGAGGCCCCCTCCTCCCCGCCCGTGCTGCCGCCCAGGCCCCGGGAGAAGAAGTAGCTCAGGGGGTACACCCCCATGGAGCACTGGAGATATTTGTCCCGGATGGCCCGGCTGACGGTGGATTCATGGACCTCCAGCCGCTGGGCCACATCGGCCAGGGACATGGGGGTCAGATGGCCCAGACCCTGGCGGAAGAACCGCTCCTGGAGCTCCAGAATGCACTGGGCGCAGGCGAGCAGGGTGCTCCGCCGCTGCTCGATACTCCGCACCACCCATTTGGCCTGCCGGACCTTCCCGGTGAGGTAGTCCTTGACCTCCTGGTCGTCGGTGTCCTTCATCAGCTGCTGGTAGTAGCTGCTCATATGCAGGCTGGGGAAAAAGTAGTCGTTGGCCAGCACCTCAAAGTGGTCTGGGAAGCTGACCACGATGATGTCCGGATTGATGTAGGTCAGGTGCTCCCGGGCGGCAAAGCCGGTGCCCGGCTTGGGGTTCAGGGTCTTGATGAGGGCACAGGCCTCCCGCACCTCCTCGGCGGAGGTCCCCAGCTCCCTGGCGATCAGGCCGAACCGGCTCCGGGCCAGGGCGTCCAGGTGGTCCTCCACGATGCGCAGGGCCAGGGCACAGTCCCCGCCCCGGCGCAGCAGCTGGAGCCGCAGGCACTCGGAGAGGTTCCGGGCCGCCACGCCGGCGGGCTCCAGGCCCTGCACCGCCTCCAGCGCCTGCTCCATGACCGGCTGCGGGCACCCGAAGGCCGCCGCCAGGGCGGGCACGTCGTCGTCCAGCCAGCCGTTCTGATTCAGGCTCTCCACCACGAACACCGCCGCCGCCATCACGTCCGGCTCCAGGGGCAGCATCCGCAGCTGGGAGAGCACATACCGGTACAGGTCCTCCTCCCCGTCCTCCACGCCGCCGTAGTTGGCCATGGGGTCGGCGTCCTCCTCTGTGTCCTGCCGGTGGTACCAGCTGTTCTGTACGTCGGTGGCCTCCAGCCACTCCAGCTTCCGCCGCATCAGGTCGAACTCGTCCCGGCGGTCATATTTCTCATCCACCTCCAGCACCGGATTCTCCTGGGTGGTCTCCTCGATAAACTCCAGCAGCTCCTGAGAGCCCATCTGCAGGATCTCCATGGACTGCATCATCTGGGGCGACAGGGTCTGGGTCTGCTTGAGGTTCATGCTCAGTTCCATGCGCTTCTCTCCGCTCACCGTGGTATTTGTGGAAACTATCCCAAGGGCTGTCTCCACAGATTCTCTTTTTTACATTATAACATATGTTTTTTTCTCCTTCAATTTCAATTCTCTCCTCCGCCCATCTCGGGCGGACAGCGCTCTGTCTTGACGGGACATACTTTTTCTTCCCTTTCCCTCTTGCTTTTCCGCCCCGGCGGCCTTGACAACCATCTTTTCCGGTGATATAGTGTCAGCATCCAAAGTGGCTGTGATGGGGACTGCGCTCTGTACCGCCCCACAGAGAGGAGACGCCGCTGGCTGAAAGCGTCTCCGGCACGCGGGCAGAGCAATACCACCCCTGAGCCGCCCACCGATCCCCTTCCGGGCTAGGCTGGGCCGGGTCCTCCCGTTACAGAGGTCACGAGCGACGGCGTATGCCGTAAGCAGGGTGGAACCGTGGGACCGCTTTCGTCTCACCCCTGGAACCGTTCAGGGGTGGGACTTTTTTGTCCTTACCCCCAATTACAAGGAGGAATTATCATGGCAGAAGAAAACAATCAGTATAGCTTTGACAACCCCGAGTACCGCAAGACCTACTGGCACACCTGCTCTCACATCCTGGCCCAGGCGGTGAAGCGCCTGTACCCCGAGGTGAAGCTGGCCATCGGCCCCTCCATCGACGAGGGCTTCTACTACGACATGGACTCTCCCTTCCCCTTCACCCCTGAGATTCTGGAGAAGATCGAGGCGGAGATGCGGAAGATCTGCAAGGAGAAGCTGAAGCTGGAGCGGTTTGAGCTGCCCCGGGAAGAGGCCGTCAAGTTCATGGAGGAGAAGGGCGAGCCCTACAAGGTGGAGCTCATCAACGACCTGCCCGAGGACGCCCACATCTCCTTCTACAAGCAGGGCGAGTTTACCGACCTGTGCGCCGGTCCCCACCTGGACTCCACCGGCCGTGTGAAGGGCAACGCCATCAAGCTGACCGCCTGCAACGCCGCCTACTGGCGGGGCGACTCCAACCGTGAGACCCTCCAGCGTATCTACGGCATCGCCTTCCCCAAGAAGGAGGAGCTGGACGCCTACCTGCAGCGCATCGAGGAGGCCAAGAAGCGGGACCACCGCAAGCTGGGCAAGGAGCTGGGGCTGTTCATGCTCCGGGACGAGGGCCCCGGCTTCCCCTTCTTCCTGCCCAACGGCATGGTGCTGCGCAACGCCCTGATCGACTACTGGCGTCAGGTCCACAAGAAGTACGGCTACGTGGAGATCTCCACCCCCATGATGCTCAACCGCCAGCTGTGGGAGCGCTCCGGCCACTGGGACCACTACAAGAACAACATGTACACCACCGTCATTGACGGCGAGGACTTTGCCATCAAGCCCATGAACTGCCCCGGCGGCATGCTGGTCTACGCCAGCGAGCCCCACTCTTACCGTGACCTGCCCCTCCGTGTGGGCGAGCTGGGCCTGGTCCACCGTCATGAGCTGTCCGGCGCCCTCCACGGCCTGTTCCGGGTCCGCTGCTTCACCCAGGACGACGCCCACGTCTTCATGACCCGGGACCAGATGAAGGACGTCATCCAGGAGACCGTCCGCCTGTTTGACGAGGTCTACTCCACCTTCGGCCTGACCTACACCATTGAGCTGTCCACCATGCCCGAGGACCACATCGGCACCGTGGAGGAGTGGGAGCGCAACCAGGACATTCTGAAGAACGCCATCACCGACATGGGCAAGGAGTTCGTCATCAACGAGGGCGACGGCGCCTTCTACGGCCCCAAGCTGGACTTCCATCTGGCCGACTCTCTGGGCCGTACCTGGCAGTGCGGCACCATCCAGCTGGACAGCCAGCTGCCCGAACGCTTTGAGCTGGAGTACACCGGCGCTGACGGCGAGAAGCACCGCCCCGTCATGATCCACCGCGTGGTGCTGGGCTCCATCGAGCGGTTCATCGGTGTCATCACCGAGCACTTTGCCGGTGCCTTCCCCGCCTGGCTGGCCCCTGTCCAGGTGTCCGTCCTGCCCATCACCGACCGCACCGCCCAGTACGCCGACGAGGTCAAGGACCTGCTGGAGAAGGCCGGCTTCCGCGTCGAGGTGGACCACCGCAACGAGAAGATCGGCAAGAAGATCCGCGAGGCCCAGCTGAAGAAGATCCCCTATATGCTGGTTCTGGGCGACAAGGAGGCCGAGTCCGTGACCGTGTCCGTCCGCAACCGGGCCGGCGGCGACCAGGGCACCATGACTCTGGACGAGTTCGTGGACATCCTCCGTGAGGAAGTGGATCAGAAGATCATCCGCTGACGCTTTTTCCCGATAAAAAACGGGTGTCGCAGGCTGTTCTGCGACACCCGTTTTTCCTGCCCTTGACATACCTCGGTTATCTAGGTATAGTATACCTAGATAACCGAGGTATATTTTATTATAAGAAAGGAGGCTCCCCTATGAAGCCCGACAAAAGCCTGCTCTCCGGCAGCACCACCCTGCTCATTCTCTCCCTGCTCTCCGGCGGCGATATGTACGGCTACGAGATGATTTCCCAGCTGGAGGCCCGCAGCGATCACACCTTCACCCTCAAGGAGGGCACCCTCTACCCCATTCTCCACGGCCTGGAGAATGAGAAGGCGGTCACCTCCTACGAGAAGGAGGCCCCCTCCGGCCGGAAACGGAAGTACTACCATATCACCAGGAAGGGCCTGCGGCTGCTGGACGAGAAGAAGGCGGAGTGGCAGGTATTTTCCCAGAAGGTCAACGCTATCGTCACCGGTACCGCCGGGGCTATGGCCTGAGTTCCCTCCTTTCCCCACGAAAGGAGGGATACCATGCCGGAACTGCGTACCTTTGAGGATTACTGCATCGCGGTCTGCCGGGAGATCCGCTTCTCCCCGGACCACCATGCCATCGCCGCCGAGCTGACCGACCACCTCCAGGAGCGCATGGAAGCGCTGCTGGAGGCCCACCCCGATATGCCCCCGGAAGAGGCTCAGCAGCAGGCCATAGCCGCCATGGGCGACCCTGCTGCTCTGGGCCACGCGCTGGACGCGGTACATAATCCCCGGCTGGGCTGGTTCCAGATCTGGTTCCGCCGGGCAGTCAAGCTCATGACGGCGGTGGCTCTGCTCGTCGCCCTCTTCCACTTTGAAGTGCTGCCCCCCATGTTTCCTGACGCTTCTCACTCTCTGCGCCAGTTTTACCAGGGTTTTGACGCCACGGTAAACTACCGCCCCAACCTCACCTTCTCCGCCAGAGATTACAACGTCACCGTGGAGGAGGTCATTGTGCTGGAGACCTCGCCCACCCCCACGGTGGTTGCCCTGCTCCGCATTCCCCATACGCCCTGGATCCGGGACGTGGAATTTACCAACTGGCTCTCTGCCAGGGATGATCTGGGCGGCACCTATCTCTCCTGTGAGGAGTATCTCGTCCAACTCAGCAGTTCCTCTATTAATGTTGCTGCTGAACTTCCCCACTGTTACTCAGGCACCACAGACTACACGCCTTTTGTCAACTGGTACACGATAGACGTGCAGCTTCTGAATCCCGCCGCCCGGGAGCTGACCTTCACCTTTGACCGCTTTGGGGAGGAGATCTCCTTTACCCTCCCTCTGAGAGGAGGGGCTTGAGATGAATGACTCCCCTTGTTCCGCTGCCGTGCGCCGCCGGCGTATCATTACCGATGCCCTTCTGCTTCTCTTCTTGTTGGTTCTGCTGGTGGCGTCCCTGAGTTTTCCCATCCCTACAATCGGTGCCGCACTCCGTGCCGCTCAACAAGAGATACTGTTCGGCCCCGGTGAAATTGTGGCCGAGTTCACCCGGGATGAGCTCCCCGAGGACGCTCCCGATTTTGACCGGGGCTATGTCCTCCAGTGGGAGGGCCGGTATGCACTCTTTACCTTTTCCTACTACGACGTCTCCTGGCATCAGTGGGATCGCCCCGTTGTCCTGGAGCCCTCTCCCGATCTCCCCCTGACTGCCGCCGCAAGGTCATCTCCCCAATATGTCCTCATTTACAGCCAGACTGATTCCATCACCAGGGTGGAGGCCGTCCATCCCTGCCTTGATTCCGATCTCAGGGATATTCAGCCCCTGATCACGTCGCCCGCTCTGGCGCTGGGCAACCAGCTCTTTTTCCTGCCCCTGGCCCAGTCGCTTTCGGGCACCCCCGTGGTTCTGGATGCTGTCCAGCTCCGGGGCTATGATGCCTCCGGCGCTCTGGTCTACGAGAGCCCCGTCCCCAGCATCTGGTCTGAGCGGTACGGCATAACCCTATCCGATTCCGAAGGGAGGTAATCCCATGGCCTGGGACCCTATTCGTCAATACTGCGACCGGGTGTGCCGCTATATCCGCTTCCGCCCGGCCCGGGAACAGATTTATGAGGAGCTGCTGGGCCACATGGAGGACCACGCCCAGGCCCTCCAGGACGGGGGCATGGACCCCCGGCAGGCCCGTCAGGAGGCGGCCGCCGCCATGGGCGACGCCGACCAGCTGGGTGCCGACCTGGACAGGCTCCACAGTCCCTGGTATCCCCGCCTCACCCGGGTGTTCTGTGTTCTGGCGCTCCTGATTTTATGTGCCGGATTCTTTACCGCCCAGGACGGGGTCATGGCAGGCAAGACCTGGGCGCCCTTTTCCGACCCCCAGGATCTGGTTTTGGCCGATGTGGAACGGCTCTATCCGAACAGTACCATTTTGGCCTCCGGCGCCGCCCTGGGCGGCGGACAAATCAGCTCCTATTTCTTCTCCGACACCGGCGCCGCCCTGCTCTACCGGATTGACGCCGACGTGGACGGCATTCCCCTGGCGGAGCCGGAATACCGTCTGGAGCTGGTGGTCTCCGCCCTGTGTCCCGCCTTCTGGCTCTCCCCGCTGGACGCCGAGTATCTTCCTGTCTCTCTCAATGGAGATGATGGCCCGCTCTCTGACCCTCCACGCCTCTCCGCCCGCTCGGAGCGGGGGCTGTTCCGCCAATTTTATAGCATTTCCGTGTACTTCTCCCAGCCCGTCTCCCCACCTCAGACCTTTACCATTGAGTTTGGGGATGACCACCAGCTGGTCTACCAGTTCACCGCCCAGGAGGTGACCGAGCCGTGAAGCTGCCCACACCTTCCCGAAGAGTCCGTCTGGTCCTCAGTATTCTGTTTCTGCTGTTTTCTCTGGTGTTCTACTGGTGGGCGTCCGGTTCTCCCATGCCCACGCCCGGTCTGGCTCATCGGGCCGCCCTGCTGTCCTACGGTCTCAACCCCGGCCCGGTGGTGGCCCAGGGTACCATCCATTTTCAGGAGATCACTCCCTCTCCGTACGATGACGGAGAGGGGAGCCACTGGCTGGTCAGCCGCCAGGGGGACGGCTGGGCGGTGACCAGCCATTCCAGGGCCGGCCTCTTCTGGTCTCAGCCCAAATTTCCTGTTTATCTTCTCACGCCTTCTGAGGATGCTCCTCTGGTGGTGGTCCATCTCCAGTACGCCAGCGCCTACCTGCTGGATGAAAGCATTGGCGAAAATCCCTTTGACAACGGCGACTGGTACTGGGAATGGGTCTCGCTTGCCGTGTGTACATTGCCCGACGTGGCCCGTATTGAGCTCTATCAGGGCTGGTACAACTTCAGCGAATCGGGCGGTCTTTCCCCCCGGGACTGGCTGCTGGAATACGGCAGCGCCGCCGACTGCACCCGGCTCTCGCCGGACAGCCCCTTCTGGCTGTGCCAGCAGGTGTGGAATCCCGGTGAAGGCGCTTCCTCCACCCTGGCCCGTGCCTATGACGCCCAGGGCGATCTCCTCTGCGAGTGGTGCTCTTACGACGGATAATTTATCCATTTTATGGTATCTTCTCCCCAGGAGGTGATACCGTGAGGCGTCTCTTTGCTCTTGTGCTCTCCCTCGCCCTGCTCTGTCCCGCCTGTTGGGCCGCTTCCGGCCCCGTCACCCGGGGCGAGTTTACCGTTGTCCTGTGGGAGGCCTTCGGCGGCGTACCCTACGAGGACACCGGCGTGTTTTACGACGTCACCCACAACCGTTCCGATACCGCTGCCATCTGCTGGGCGGCTGATATGGGCTTTTTGCTGGGCACTGGCTGGGGCCGCTTTGACCCCGACCGGCCCATCACCCGGGAGGAGGCCGCCGTGGTGCTCCGCCGTGTGGGCAACTTTCTGGGCTTTGATACCCGCACCTTCGGCAATTTAGCGGAATGCAACGACTTTGACGGCATCTCCCCCTGGGCGGACGACTCCCTCTACTGGGCCACGGACACCGGCTTAATTCTCTGGGCGGAGGGCGGCCTGATGGCACCCCAGGACACCCTGACCGCCGAAGAGGTCACCGGCATCTTCACCCGTTTCTTTCACTGATGCAGCGACGCCCCGACCGTGTATCTTCACGGCCGGGGTCTTTTTACTGCTCCGACTCCCCCTGGTCGCCTTTTTCCAGCAGCACTTCCAGGGCGTTTTTCAGGAAGGCGGGGTAAGGCACCCCCATCAGGCCCAGATTCTCCAGGATGGACAGCCCCTCATTGCCGATGAAGAAGATCAGCACCGCCATCCGGGCGTACTGGCCGCTGCCGGTAAGGGCGTCCAGCCGAACGGCCAGCAGCACCAGAACCAGCTCCGCCCCTTTCTTGCACAGGCCCCGGAATCCGGCGCCGCTGTCCAGGCGCCCGCCCTCGCTCTTGTCCGAGCGCTTGAACACCGCCGCCACCACCACGCCGGAGATACAGTCCACCGCCATGAGCACCAGCAGGGTCTGGAGGGCGATGTCCCAACCGCCCAGCCACCCGGTGAGCATACTTCCCGCCGCTGCCACCGCCGCCAGAATACCGAATTTCACATCGCCCCAGTTCACTCCGCCACCTCGGTCCAGCCGTAGACGCCGGGGGCCCATACGTTGTTGTCCACCGTGCTCTCGTAGACCTTGCCCTCGTACTTCACCCGGCCGCCGGTGTGGTAGGCGTCCTCGGAGCCCAGAGGCTGCCGCCACTCGGGGATCGCGTCCGGTTCCTCCGCCGTCACACCCAGGGGCGTATATAAAGCCGGGGTCTGGTCCATGGGCCAGTCGGCCTGGGCCGTGTGGTCCTGAACTACCCGGTACAGACTTCCTACCTCGTCAGAGATCCGCGCCCCCATCTGGTAGGCTGTCCCCGGCGTCCACTGGGGGAAGAGTACCCCAACCTTGGCCGCCGCATCGTCCTCCAGCCCCATAGCCGCCTGCCGGGCCATGGCCACCGCCGCCTCCTGTAGCAGGTCGCTCCGCTCCTTCTGGTAGCGCACCACACCCTGCCGCACTTGAATCCGTCTCATGCTTCTCCCCCTCAGGTCACCAGTTTTTCGATCTCGCTCCAGGTCAAATCCAGCTGCTCCAGGTCTCCCCAGGTGGCGAACCGTTCCTCCAGCATCCCCCAGTTTACGTACCAGTACACATACTCCACCGCCAGGTGGCAGGGCAGGATGTCCTCGATGATGGCCCGCATGGCCTCAAAGCCGTCGGGGATGCCGGGCACATCGGGGAAGCGCACCTCCACCGTGCCCGGCGTTCCAGTCTCACTGGCCACCGCGTTGATGCCGCACCCGGCCAGATTGTCGTTGATGGCCGACAGGGTGAAGCTGTCCCCGCCGATGCGGAGGAGGGCGGCCAGGGCGGCCCGCCGCCCCTCCGCCGTCTCAGCCACCGGCCTGCGGCTGAGCAGGCCCTCAATAGCCTCCAGGCCCATATCCTCCGCCGTGGTGAGCAGCATCTCCCGCTGGAGGTTGTCCAGGGTCCCGGCCACGCCGTCCAGGGCCTGGCCCTGGGCCTCCAGCTCGCCGCCGTTGATGGTGCCCTCCAGTTGGTAGACCCCCAGGGGCCGCAGCAATTCCTTCAGATACTCCCCGCAGCTCATACCTTCATCTCCGTCACGCTCAGGCTCCCCAGTCTGGGCAGTTCATCCTGTTCCACGGCCACATCTGCCGCCGGTGCGGTCAGGTCGTAGTTTGCCACGCCCTCCACGCCGAAAATCACCGCTCCCAGTTTGGCCCGCAGCACGTCCTGCCCCAGCAGCCCGCCGTTGAACCAGCTCCCCAGGGCCTGCTCCACCGCTGTCCGCACACCGGCGGCGTCGCTGCCCTCTCTTGCGGACACCGCCACCGACATGTCCACCGTCTTCTCCCTGGGCGCCCGCACCTGTACGTCCACGGCGATCTCCCGCCGCTCCTGGAAGTAGGCGGTCAGCCGCTCCAGCAGGTCCTCGTCCGGGCTGCCCGCCGCCGTGGCCACCACCACGTCCACGGTGCCAATGCCCCGGTTTCTGGGCAGCACCGCCGCGGCAGCCACCTCCGGGAAGGACAGGGCCCCCTGTTCATAGAAGGCGGCGTTGGCCCCGTTGGGCAGCCGCCGGAAGGTCTCCAGCACCCGGACCCGCAGGGTCTCGTCGTCCTCCCGGTCGGTGCCGCCGGCAAAGCCCTCCGGGTTAGAGCACCGGCTCACCCCCACCGGGGCCACCGCCATGGTCAGGATGGTCCCCGCCGCCGCGTTTCCCGCCGTTCCGGGCTCCACTGCCTGGGCAGCCGCGTCAACGTACAGGCTCCCCGATCGGAGCACCGCCGCCGCCGTTGTCTCAAAGCGCACCAGCCCTGCCGTCATGCACACTGTGCCCGCCGGGATGGTCAAATCGGTGCCGCCCGCCTGGTCCACGTAGAAGCGGATGGTTCCCATTGCCCGGGCCGCCTCTTTCCGCTCCAGGCCCCGCAGAAAGGCGTGCTGGTCCAGGTGCTCCCCCGATGCCGTCTGGGGGAAGCACTGCCGCGCCGTCCAGTCTGCCTGGACGTACAGGGCGTAGACCTGGGCGGCCACCGCGTAGAGGCGCACCGCCATATCCCCGTCCTGTCCCGCCGTCTGGCCCGTGGCCCCGGCAAAGGCCGCCGCCAGCTCGCCGTATATCTCGTCCACTGTTTTCATTTCGCCGTCACTCCTTCAGGGCCAGGCCCGCCGTCATAGGGGCGCCCTCATAGGTCAGCTCCACCTTCAGCAGGCCCATTCCGTGCTCCTCTGTCAGCTCCACGCCGGTGACCTCCAGTCCGTCCTCTCCCTCCAGGGCCTCCTGGACGTACTGTCTGGCCATGGCCAGCCGGTTCCCCGGCTTTTCCCGGGGCAGGAGGTAGAGCCTGCTGCCCAGTTCAGGCAGGAAGGGAAAGCTGCCCCGCCGCACAGTGAGCTTCCACAGCACCCGCTGCAAAATGGCGTCGTTTCCCTCCGCCCGGGCCAGCCCGCCCGTCCCGTCGGGCACATAGTCCCCGTCCCGTATCATCAGTTCCGTCATACTTCCCCGCCTCTGTTCCGCATATCCTCCAGGGGCACGCCGTTGATGCGTACCTGTCCCATCAGCTCCACCGTGCCGTCGTTCCCCAGCTTAATGGCCGCGTCCCCCTGGCCCGCATGGATGAGCACCTCGCCGGGGGCCAGGTCGCCGCAGCAGCGCACGCCCACCGCGCAGGTCTTTTCCCCCTCCTGCTTGAGCACCAGCACCTCTTCCCCCACGGCGGGCCGCCAGGCGTAGCCCCCGGGGGCAAAGACCGCCAGCGTCCGCCGCTCCGCATCCAGATAGACGCCCGCCGGGTCACCGCTCAGGGTGGTCTGTCCCACCATGGCCTCGCCGTACTGTCTGCCTCTCTTCCGCTCAGAAAGCCACACGGGCCTCCCCCTCTCTCAAACTGTGATCTCCCGCTCGCCCAGCTCCAGGGTGGTGCGGAGTCCCTGTCCGTCTCCCCTGTGCTCAGTGGACAGCACCCGCCACACGCCGGACAGACTGTACCGCGCCAGATTCAGTTCCACCAGGTCCCCGGGCCAGGCGGCCACCCGGCCCGCCAATGTCAGCTCCAGCCGCAGCCGCTCCGCGGCGGACTGCTCCAGCTGGAACCGGCCGCTGTACCGCATGGCCTGGTAGCTGCTTTTGCCCGGCATGGTGAGCACCCGCCGGCACATGCCGCCCCTGTCCAGGACGGACTGGTTGACCACCCGCTGCACGCTCTGGGTGGTCCTGTCCCGCACCAGCACCTCGGAGAGCACGCCGTAGCGCTTTTCCGTCCACCGGACCTCCTCCACGGCGGCGCTGTCGTCCAGGCGCAGGCGTTTTCCGTCCTGCCAGGAGGTCAGGTGGAGGATGCCGAACCGGTCGAAACGGGGCTCCACTCCGCCGTAGTAGCGTGCGAAGTTGTAGAGCACCTGCCACTCGCTGCTGCCGCTCTCCACCGAGAAGCCGGGCACCGCCGGCAGGCTGGCCCCCTCCGCCGTCTGGATTCCGTAGGGGGCCACATGGTCCCGCAGGATATCCTCCAGTGTGGCGGTCTGGTAGTCGGCGGGCTGGGCCTCGTTGTCCAGCAGCCGCCCGGCCATGCCCCGGCCGGAGATGAGCAAGGTGCTGCCGCCGCTGCCGCAGCTCCACTCGTACTCGTCCACCACACCGCGGAACACGGTCTCGCCGTCCTCTTCAGCCGTAAACTCCACCGCGTCGGACAATGCGCCGTCCAGCTTCTCTCCCCAGGGACAGCGCACCTCAAAGCTGTCGCAGGGGGTGCCGGTGCCGTAATTCAGCGTCCACGCCAGCAGCGTGGGCAGTGCGTATTTCTTCCCATCGTATCCAATGAGTCTTCCCGTCACTTCACCCGCACCTGCTCTCCGGGGTAGATGAGGTTGGGATTTTTGAGCTGGGGGTTGAGATTTACCAGGGCTTCCACCGTGGTTCCGTAGCGCAGGGAGATGCTCCACAGGGTCTCTCCCGCGGTCACCGTATGGTAGGCCGCCCCGCTCCCCGCGCTGCTGCTGCCCGTATTGCCGGTGCCGCCCGTCTCACCCACAATCTCCCGCAGGCCCTCCTGATAGCCGTCGTAGCACTCCCAGAACTCAAAGGCGTAGCTGACGTAATCGGCTCTGGGCTCCTGCTTCAGGGAGAGGGCGGCGAAGTAGGCCTTGGCCGACTGCCACACCGGGTGGACCAGCAGCCCGGGCCCCTCGCCGTAGAAGACAGACGCCAGCTTTTTAAACTCGTCATAGGCCCCCTGGCCCACGAACTCCCCCTCGCCCTTCATGACCCGCCGGGTCGGCCCCATATCCTGGAGGCAGTACCGGCCGAAGGGCACCTTCCGGGCCGCGATCTCCCGCCGGTATTCAATGGTGTACACTCTGGGATTGTGGGGCCACACATAATTTTTGTACCGCATTGCAGCCAGTCTGCCCATGTCCATCCCCCTCAGTAAAGTTCAAATCCGCCGTCATACCGGCGGGCGTCCCGCTGGAAGGCCCGGTCCAGCTCCGCCAGGCCCTGTACGGACCCGCTCTGCGCCTCTGCCGGCAGGAGGGCCACGCTTGTCCGGCTGGGCCGGTACTCCGCCGCCGTCTGCGCCTGTCTCAGCCGCTGGTAGAGCCCTCCGCCGCCGGAAGCGCTCCCCCGGAACACAGCCGCCGCTCCTTCCAGCCAGCTTGCCGCTCCCACAGACGCCGTTGTCTCCGCCGTCTCCAGCCAGGCCCGGGTTCGGCCGA
This sequence comes from Pseudoflavonifractor intestinihominis, assembly GCF_040096055.1. NCBI lineage: Bacteria > Bacillati > Bacillota > Clostridia > Eubacteriales > Oscillospiraceae > Pseudoflavonifractor > Pseudoflavonifractor intestinihominis. The sequence continues at coordinate 32,827 of NZ_JBBMFK010000025.1, read as the reverse complement.
CTGCCAGATCTTCCAGTCCGCCATCCTGCTCATCCTGCTTTCGGGCGTCTCTCCTGTCCGGCTCTTCTCCAGTAAGCGTCCCCGCCTCCGGGGCGCCGCCGTTCCAGGCAGTCCCACCGCCTTCTGCCGCCCGCTCCCGCGCTTTTTTCCGCCCCACACCGGCGGCGCTGTGCTGCTCCAACAGGAGCTCCGCCGTCTCGCTGTTTTCCCGCTCGTCCTGGTCCGCCAGGGCCAGGGCGATGTAGTCCGTCATACCCGCTCCCCCCGTTTCAGCCGCTCATACCGCTCCAGGTCGAAGGCCTGGTTTTCCCCGGCGTTTGCCGGAGCTGCCGGGCCTCCGCACACCGGGCAGCGTCCCTCCTGGGCCTCCGCCCGGCAGGAGGGGCACAAAGCCGCCAGCTCCTCCTCCTGGTCCAGCAGCAGATTGAGGGCGCACCAGAGGTAGTCCCGGCCGGTCATCTCTTTTGCCCGCGTCTCAGTGGGGAGGGCCCCGAAGGCTTTGAGCACACGCCAGCGAAGGCGCGCCTCAGGCGTGTGCTCCAGGCTTTTTTTAGGGCGTCCACCCGCTCCTCTCCGTCCTCCGGCCCGGGATTTTCCGCCCGGTTCAGGCCGCTCCACAGCCTGGCCAGGTGTCCGATCTCCCCGGCGGAGAGCCCCTTGAGCACCGCCTCACCGTCGGGGAACACCGTCCTTCCGTCCCGCTCCAGTGCTCTGGCAAGCAGGCAGGCGTTGGCGCACAGGGCCTTCTCCTCCTCCCTGCGGGCCAGCCCTTCGGCCTCACGGCCCGCCTCCAGCAGCTCCAGGGCGGAGAGGAGCCGCAGCTCCATGCCCTTGTCCACCTTGATGCGCCGCCTGCCGCCCAGCAGCACCGACCAGTTCTCCTCCATGCCTTACACCTTCATCTCAATCCGCTTGGCCGCCACGATGGTGATCTTCTCCACCACCATGGCCCCTAGGGCGCCGGTCTCGCCGATGGTGCTCCACTGGCAGCCGGAGTAAATGATTTTCCGGTCGGGCTTGCAGATGACCAGGTTGAAGTCCTCCAGGTCGTGGAAGTTGATGCCGTCCCGGATGGCCTCGTCGGTGGCATAGAGCCGGGTCAGTTCCAGCACGTGGGTGCGCTGGCCGGGGATGGTGGCCACCGGCTCGTCCTCGCCGAAGGCCTCCACGGTCTGGCTGGTCTTACTGGTCTTGGCGGAATAGCTCTGGACCACCGCCACCTTTTTGCCGTCCACCTCCAGATAGATGTCGCTGCTTGTGGGGAATCCCGACAGATTCATATATGTTCCCTCCCTTTACACGGTGATGTGTGCGGTGAGCCAGATCTGGTTCATGCCGTGGACCACGGCGAAGGAGAACTCCACCAGACACACGGTGGGGTCGTCCTCCAGGGCGGACACGGTCACGTTTTCGTAGGCGTTGATGATCTCCCGGCTCACCCGGTTTTCCAGCTCCACCACCACCTGGGCGCGCACGGCGCCCCGGCTCTGCTCGGTGTTTTTGGCTCTGCGGAACTTGGACCGCAGGCTGCTGCGCAGCCCGGGGATCACCTCGTCGATGATGAGGATGGTAGACAGCTCCCGCCAGGTACTGTCGGGGGTCTCGCCGGTCTTGGTCCGGGTGGTGACGCCCCGCACCACGCTCACCACCCCGGCCAGGTTTTCCAGGGGGGTGACGCCGCCCCGCACCAGGGTGTCGATCTGGTTGTCGTCGTACCGGGCATTTAGGTCGGTCAGGCCCTTCAGCTCCGCGCCGCCCAGAGGGACGGCGGGGTCGCTCTCCCCGGCGATGGCGCCCGCCACAGCGGCGGCTGCCTTGGCCCCGCCGGGGGCTGTGAGCACCACCCGCTCGCAGTTGAGATTGCCCGCCCGCTCGGCCAGCTGGCTGGGGTTCTCGTCGGTGCCGCCGGGCACCACGGCGATGCGCTCCCGCCGCACCTCGGACGCGGCCTTCACGCTGTCCCGCAGGGCCTGCTGTACCGTCAGGGTCTCGCTGTCACAGACCGTGATAGCCACGTTTTCCTCTCCGGAGAGCAGGGCAAAGGCTGCCTCATAGCCCTCCTCTCCCGTCACGGGCACAGCGTATACCGCCCCCGCGCCGTTGAGGAAGAGGAGCTTCACCAGCTCGGTCAGATTGTCGCCGGTACCGAAGGCGGTCTCGGCCTCCTCCAGCCTTATCAGCTTGTACAGCTTGCCCGTCTCGCCGCCTTCGCTCACCGCCGCAATGCCCACCGTTTTGCTGCCGCCGGAGGCGGTCACCACGGCAGAGGTGTCATAGCTGGAGTAGACCCCCGGCCGTTCATGTGTCGTCACGTTCATAATCTCTCCCCTCTGATTTCAAAGTCCAGGAAGGTGCCTCCCTCGTCGGCCACGGCGTACAGCCGCGCCTGACACACCGCCTCCACCGGACAGCGGTAGAGCTGGCTATCCTCCTGGAACTGTGTCTCACCCACGGAAAATTCCAGAACATCCAGTCCGTCGGGCCCGGGGCCGTTGAAGGCGGCGGACAGGGTGTCCAGAGCCCTGTCGATGGCCGCCGCGCCGCCGCTGGTCTGGGCGGCGTAGAGGTCCAGGCCGAAGGTGATTTTCACCCGTCTGCCGTAGAGCTCCTCCCACCGTCCGGTGTCCTGGTTGTACCGCTCGCCCAGATAGTCCTGGAAGCCGGCCGGGCCGCCCTCGCAGCCGCGGAGGGAGACGGCGGCGGCCGCCCCCTCTCTCCGTGTCCGTCTTGTCTCCGGCCAGGCGGTCACGGCCTCCAGGCCCTGTTCCGTCAGGAATTGGGCCATGCGCTCCCGAATCTCATCCAGTCCCGCCATATTCTCCCTCCTCCCACAGGTCCTCCACCGTCAGGATGGCCCACCAGTGGCTGACTGTGTCGCCCATATAGATGGGCTGTGCCGCGGACACTCTGAGCCGCAGGTCCCGCCACTCCAGGTGCCCGTCCTCCATGTGTTCCAGGGCGGTGTCCGCCCCGGTCAGACAGAGAAAGCGGTCCTTCCGTACCGTCCCCATGGGGGAGGGCTCTGTCTGCCGCCAGGTCTCCCGCCGCTCGGTGACAGGCTGAAGGAAGGCCCGGATGATCTCCGTCTCCCCCTCGTGCCTGCACAATGTCACGCTCTGGCCGTATTTGGCCAGCAGTTTTTCAAAGGTCCCGCTCACCCCGGCACCCCCAGAAAGCAGAAGCCCTCGTCCTTCAGGTAGGGCCGCATCACCTGCTCCGCCTGCCGCCGCAGGCTCAGGCTTCTGTCCTCCGTGCCGCCGCCGTCCCGGTGGTGGATGGTCAGGCTGCCCGCGGTAAAGGACTCCACCTCGTCGGCGGCCCCTGCGGCGCACAGACCGGCCAGTCCCAGCCACGCGGCCCCCATGGTGAAGGCCGCGCCGCAGTCGGCCCTGGTGATGCCGTCCTTCAGCCTGCCCTCCAGCTCCTGCTCGGCCAGATCGCACAGGGCCTGCAATTCCTCCATCCGGTCCTCGGATACCTGTCCCAACTGCCGGGCCAGCTCCGCCGTCTCTTCCGCCATGCCGTTCCCTCCCGTCTCTCTTGGGTGGGGCGGGCCATACCTCGGCCCGCCCTCTGGTTGTCTTACACCTTCAGCACTCGGCTGGCGTCCTGATAGAGCTTGGCGAAGCCGCAGGTGCTGGTGATGGCGGCCCGCTCCAGCTGCCGGTCGATGAGCTTGTCGTACTCCACGGTCACGTCCCCGGCCTGCACCATCTCCAGGGCATAGTTCTTGTCCAGGCCGATCATGGTGTTCTCACTCATGGCGGAGGTGCGCAGCAGGTTGGCGCCCAGGGGGGTGGTCATCTTGCCGGTGCCCTGGAAGTTGAGGCCGGTGAGGGGATTCTGGAACTCGCTCATCTTGAGCATCTTGAGCATCACGTCCCCGGACACCAGCATGGTGTTCATCTCGTAGGGGTCGAACTGGGCCCAGAAGTCCACCAGATCGTCGTAGGTGAGGGTGCCGGTCTCGCCGCCGATGGGGGAGGTACCCACCTTGTACTCCTTGGCGGCGTTGTTGTTGCCGTCGCCGTTGATGAGCACGCCGATGGCGTCCTCCAGCAGCATCCGGTTGATGTGTGCGCCGATCTGGCGCAGGGTGACGGAGAAGAGGTCCAGCTTCTGCCACCGGATGGCCTCGTAGCTGGCCACCAGCATGCGGCCCCGCTTGTGGAGCTTCACCAGGTTCTCCTGGGTCTTGACCTCGGTCTGGGGGATAGCGGCGCCCTCCTCCACATTGCGCAGCTCCTTCTCCTCCTTGCCGGGCACGGAGGCCACGGAGCGGTAGTCCATGCCCTCGATGCGGGTGGTGGTGGCCACGATGGAGGGCAGCAGGTTGGCCTCCTCCATCCCCTGGCGCACGGCCCGTGCGATGTACTCGGGGAAGAGGACGGCGGAGTCGGAGGTGCGGAAGAACTTCTCCACCACGTCGCTGCCCGCGCCCTTGACCTTGATGTCAAAGCGCTTGAGCTGCCGCTGATAGGCGTCCAGGCCCTCCAGGGGGGTGCCCTTGTAGCGCTCGGAGGGGTCCTCCCGCTCCAGCACCTGGGTAAAGGACTGGCCCGCCTGGCGGTACATGCCCTTTTCCAGTCTCACATTGTCATAAGCGTATCCCATTTTTTCAGCTCTCCTTCCTCCGGCGCGGCGCGCCGGCATTCCAGTTTTCTCTCCGTCCTGCGATTACAGCAGGATGGTGGCCTGTTTCTCGGTGCTGCCGGCCTCCACCACCAGGTAGGCGGTGCCCGACGCGTTGGTCTTGACGCCGCCGCTGGCGTTGGCGGACAGCTTGGTGTAGCCCACGGCCACAGTGTCGCTGCAGCTGACCTTGATAAAGCCCTTGAGCTGCACCAGGGCCAGCCCGTCGCTGACCTCCAGGGCCACGCCGCAGAAGGCCTCTCCATCGCCGCAGGGGCCCACCTTGCCGTCGCCGGTCATCTTGATGGGTCCGGCCGTGAGGCCCTCCTCCGCCAGGAAGGTGACCATCATCTCGCCGATGCCTTCAAACGAAACCTTTGCCATACTCCGTTCTCCTTTCTTTTATCCGCGCCTCAGATGAGGAAAGCGCCGTCTCTCTGGTCCATCTCGGCCTGCTCGGTGCGCCGGGGCAGCTGTACGGTGAGAGGGAACCGGTCCTCCAGCCGTTTCTGGTAGCTGTCCCGCAGGGCCTCCAGCTCCTCGCCGCTGAGCTTGTCCGCAATGCTTCTGCGGATGTGCTCCTCCACGCCCTTTTCGCAGATGCCGCCCAGCCGCATCACCTCGCCCCGCAGCCGCTCAAGGTACTTCCGTCCCAGTGCCGCCTCTTTCTCCAGCTGTTCCGCTCTGCTCAGCAGTACAGGCTGGTCCTTCAGGTATTCCATCAGGTCGGTCTCCTGACCGCCTCCCATTCGCTTAATGACCCCGGCCCTGGGCTGGGCGGGCACCGCCACAAAGGACCACTCGTAGGCATCGGTGGCGCCGGACAGGTCTGCCCAGCACAGCTTTCCGCCGTACTCCTGGCCCTTGGTGTGTGCGCACTTTTTTCTGTCCCGGATGTCCTCGCCGCAGATGGAGCACACGGCCCGCTCCACGGCGCACCCCACGGACACCTCCCGCTTGATGCCGCCCTCGATCTCGGCGATGAGTCCCCTGTTCTCCTCGGTGCGCACCATGTAGGCGTACCCCTTCAGGTAGCAGTACGGGTCCCCTGCCCGGGTGAGGATGTTTTGCTCCCGTACCACCTCGGTGCGGTAGATCCGGGCCGCCTGGCCCTTAGCGCTCCACTGGTGGTCGAAGATGCCGCTCTTGCCCTCAAAGAGTTTTGCCAGCTCCTCCAGGGTCTCCCGGGTAAACCGCTCCCCGTCCCGGTCGATCTCGTTGTCGCACAGCCGCACGGCGAAGGCGTATACCTCCTCCGCCGTCAGGGCCTTCCGGCTCCAGCGGTTGATGAGGGCCAGATCCCGCTCCTCCACGGCGAGGGGCTGCCCCATGTCCGCCTGCTTTACAATGTCCATTTCCTACCCCCTGTTCTCCATCGGCTCACTGCTTCTGTCCCAGCTCCACCTGGATTTTTCTGGCCTGCTCCCGGTAGAGCTGAGCCTTGGCCTCCTCCACCAGGTCCTGGAGGTTGATGTCCTCCCAGTCCACGGTCACCCCGCCGCCGTAGCCCTTCAGCTCCAGCCACAGCTCGCAGATCCGCTCCAACACCGGCTCCAGGCCCCGCCGGATGGCGGTGAGCTCGCTGGTCATCATGTCGGCCTGCTGGGTACTCATCCGCTCGGTGGAGGACCAGGACAGGCCCAGCATAAAGGGCGGGATACCGGTCCTGGCGATGAGCTGCTCCAGGATCTGCCGCACGGGCACCTGGCTGTCCAGAATCTGGTTGTCCGCGCCAATGACCTTGATGTCCACGTCTCCCACGGCCACAAAGTCCCGCACACTGCCGTTTTTCCCCGCCTGCATGGCGGCAGACCACTCCCGTGCGATCTGCTGGCTGCGCTCCACGGCGTAGGCCCTGTCCACAGCGTCCTCGCCGGGCTTGTAGACCACAGCGAAGCGGACGTTGCCCATCCGCTCCCAGTTCATGCCCTCGGCCTGATAGATTTTCAGCAGAATCTCGGTGAGGAAGGGCATGGACCGCAGCAGGGACACGCCGTAGGGGCTGTCGGTCTCGGGCTGGAAGGGGGTAAAGAGGAGCAATTCCTGGCAGGGCAGGTCCTCCAGCACGCCGTCTCTTCCCCTGGCGCACAGGGTGATGTCCAAGGGTGTCTCCCCCTCTTTGATCTCCACATCGGCCACGTTGCCGCAGAGCACTGCGGCGATGCCGTCCCGCCTGCCGTTGAGTACGATCTCCCCTACTGCTCTCCCGCAGGTGAGCATGGAGTCCAGGTAGCAGTCCAGGAAGGACTGGATGCCCCGCTGTCTCCGTCCGGTGCTGACCGTTTTCAAAAACCGGTCCATCTCCCCCTGGACCCGCTTGTCGCCGCACTGCACCACCGGCCCGCCGGCAAGCCGGATCAGCTTCAGGATAGCGGCGTCCACAATGGGCACCGCCTCCCGGATGCTGCGGTACAGGGCGATCTCCCCGTTTCTCAGGGGCACGTACCCGTCCAGCACGCCGAAGGGGTGCCGTCCGCCGTCCCGCAGCTGGACGGCCACCCCTGCGGGTGCCTCACTCTTTTTCTTCTCCCAGAATCCCATCCGAGCCCTCCCGTCTCCTAAAATCTTGTCCGCTCCACATAGGCCGCGCCCAGGTAGGGCGGCTCTCTGCCGGCGGCCACGGTGGCCGCGAAGTAGCGGATCTCGTCCATGGCGTGGTCGTGTTCCTTGCGCACCCGGTCCTGTCCGCCTCTGTCCGCCCAGCAGTAGAGCTGGAACTCCCGCAGGGCGTCGTGGCACCCCCGGCAGATCACCAGCTTTTTCTCCCGCAGCAGTTCGGCGGTGGTGCGGATGCCGGAGAGCACGTCGTTCTCCGCCTTCACCACCTGCCATTCCTCTCTCCGCAGCACCTCGATGAAGCTGGCCGCCGACGGGTCCACCACCACCAGCCGGATGTCCCGTCCCCCGGCCAGTTCTCGCAGGTCCCGGGCGTACTCCCCGTCGGTCTTCTGCCGTTTTTCCGCTCTGGAGTCGTAGTAGAACTCCTTCACCCGGTACCAGATCCCGTCCTTCCACCCCCACAACCCGAAGGAGGCTGGGTTGACGGTGCCGTAGTCGCAGGAGATGCACCACCGGCTCAGGCCGTCGGGCGGGTCCTCCACGTAGCGCTCGTCGAAGAAGTCGTAGACCCGCCCCTCAGCGGCCACCCACTCCCCCAGCACGAACCTGCGGTAGAATGCGCCGCTGAACATCCGCGTGTACCGCGCCCGCACCTCCGGTCTGAGCCCCGGATTGTCCTCCATGGTAAAGTGGAGGTACAGGGCGTTGCGCTCCTCCGCCTTCTGGATCCACTCCTTGTAGAACCAGTGCTCGGGCCCCTCGGGGTTGCAGTTGAACCACAGCCTGCTTCCCGCCACAGAGCACCGGGCACAGGCCTGCTCCACAAAGGACCGGGGCATGAGGGCCACCTCGTCCAGCAGCACGCCAGCCAGGGTCACGCCCTGGATGAGGGCGGCGCTGCCCTCGTCCTTGCCGCCGAAGAGGTAGAAGGTGTTCTCCCTCCCGCCCCGCCGGACGGTGAGGAGGTTGCGGGACACCTTTTCCTCACACCGGAACCCCAGTTCCTCCAGCACGGGCACCAGCCCTCTCACCAGGTTGCGCCGGAGGGATACGGTGGTCTTGCCGCACAGTCCGAAGGCGGCATTCTGGAATCTGGCCATGGCCCAGCACACAAAGGACAGCCCCATGCAGAAGGTCTTTCCGCTGCGGACGGCGCCGTCGCAGATGATGGCCTCATACCGCCGTTCCGGTGTGCACCACCACCGCAGCACAGTCTTCTGCTTTTCGGAAAATACCCATTTCCGCACTCATTCGCCCCTCCCGGGCACAGATTCTCCGCCGGGTTCTGTCCCGGCGCACTGGTCTCCGGGGCGCTCCAGCGCCCGGAGGAACGCGTCTGCCTCGTCCTCCTCTCCCCGCTCCAGCATGGCGGCGATCTTCTCCAGTACCGCCACCCGGTCCATGAGCTTGATCTCCACGGTTCCGTTTCCGCTGCGCTTGAACTCGGTGAGGGCGGAGAGGTCCAGATTGTCGATCTCATCCACCCGCTCGCCGTCCAGGAAGGCCAGCTTGACCGCGTCGTTGACCCTGCCGCCGGCCAGCCGCTCCATGCGCCGCATCAGGGTGTTCAGCCGCCGCTCCCGTTTTTTTCCCGATTCGGTTTTCACTCCACTCACCTCTCACCCCCATCTGTTCCGGCCGGGAATATTGCTGCTTTCTGTACATCAACGGTGGAAAAAATTTTTTCACTCTGTTTTTTCTCCCGGCCCCGACTGAAAAAAGGGCGCAAAAAAGCTCCCCTGCGGGCAGTCCGCAGGGGAGCTTTTCAGCTGGATTGTTTACTTTTTCAGGCTCTCAGCCCAGGCGGTGTACTTGGCCACCTTCTCGTCGGCCTCGGCCTTGGTGGCGCCGTTGGCCAGGATGTAGACCTTGACCTTGGGCTCGGTGCCGGAGGGGCGGACGATGAGGCTGGTGCCGTCGGCCATCTCATAGCGCAGCACGTTGGAGCCGCTGAGCTCCATGGTGCTCTTGGCGCCGTCGGAGACGTTGACCACGGAGCCGTCCTTGTAGTCCTTCTGCTGCTTCACGGCCACGCCGGCGATCTCCACCGGGGGCTTCTCCCGCAGTCCGGCCATCAGGTCGGCCATCTTCTTCAGGCCGTCCAGGCCGGGCATGACCAGGTTGAGGGTCTTCTCGGCGTAGAAGCCGTACTTCTTATAGCACTTCTGGAGGGCGTCGTACAGGGTCATGCCCTGACCGGCGTACCAGGCGGCCATCTCGGTGAGGGACAGGGCGGCGGTGACGGCGTCCTTGTCCCGGACGTAGTCGCCCAGCATGTAGCCGTAGCTCTCCTCGTAAGCGAAGATGACCTTGCCCTCGCCGGCGTTCTCCAGCTTGTCCTTCTTTTCGGCCAGGAACTTGAAGCCGGTGAAGGTGTCGTAGCACTTCAGGCCGTTGGTCTCGGCCACCTTACGGGCCATCTCGGTGGTGACGATGGTCTTGAGGGCCACGGGGTTCTCAGGCATCTTGCCGGTGCGCTTCTTGGCGCCGATGAGGTAGTCCAGCAGCAGCACGCCGGTCTGGTTGCCGGTGATGGTGATGTACTCGCCCTTGTCGTTCTTGACCATGATGCCCACGCGGTCGGCGTCGGGGTCGGAGCCCAGGATGAAGTCGGCGCCCTCCTTCTTGGCCAGGTCCACGGCCAGGTAGAAGCCCTCGGGGTTCTCCGGGTTGGGGGAGACCACGGTGGGGAAGTTGCCGTCGATGACCATCTGCTCGGGGACGCAGATGACGTGCTTCATGCCCAGGCGCTTGAGGGCCTCGGGGATGAGCTTGTAGCCGGTGCCGTGGAAGGGGGTGTAGACCATCTTGAAGGTGTCGGCCACCTTGTCCACGGCGGCCTTGTCGTTGACCTGGCCCATGACGTTGGAGAGGAACTTCTCGTCGGTCTCGGCGCCCATCAGGGTGATGAGGCCGGCCTTGACCGCCTCGTCATAGTCCATGCGCTTGATGGAGTCAAAGAGGTCCAGCTCCTCCATCTTGGCGGCGATGGCGGAGGCGTGGTGGGGGGGCAGCTGAGCGCCGTCCTGCCAGTAGACCTTGTAGCCGTTGTACTCCTTGGGGTTGTGGCTGGCGGTAACATTGATTCCGGCGATGCAGCCGTATTCCCGCACGGCGAAGGAGAGCTCGGGGGTGGGGCGCAGGGCGTCGAAGATGCGCACCTTGATGCCGTTGGCGGCCATGACGCAGGCGGCCTCACGGGCGAACTCAGCGGAGTGGTTGCGGCAGTCGAAGCAGACGGCCACGCCCCGCTCTGCGGCGTTGCCGCCCTCGGCCAGGATGACCTCGGCGAAGGCCTGGGTGGCGTGGCGGATGACGTGGACATTCATCTGATGGAGTCCCACGCACATGGTACCCCGCAGTCCGGCGGTGCCGAACTCCAGGGGGGCAAAGAAGCGGCTTTCGATCTCCTTTTCATCATTGGCGATGCTGCGCAGCTCTTCTTTTTCCGCCTCGCTGAGGGCAGGGCTGTTCAGCCATTTCTCATACATATCACGATAGGACATGGGACTTACCTCCAATATCTGAATTTCCGGAATCACAGGTTCCCGCTGTTGTGATTATAGCACAACGCCCACCGGCTATCCACCCCTGAAGTCCAGAAATACCCACAAATTTCAAATATGGAAACGCCGCGCGGTCCCCGGAGCGCTGCTGTGCGGGGGCCGCGCGGTGTATTACGGCGGGGCGCTATTTGTGGTAGCTGGAGCCCTCGGCGATTTTGAAGGCCCTGTAGAGCTGCTCCAGCAGCATGACCCTGGCCAGGTGGTGGGGGAAGGTCATTTTGGACATGGACAGGCGCAGGTCGGCCCGCTCCTTGACAGCGGTATGGAGTCCGTAGGAGGAGCCAATGACAAAGCAGAGCTGGCTGCGGCCCTGGCCGGCCCAGTCGGTGATCCGGCGGCTGAGCTCCTGGCTGGAGAGTACTTTTCCCTCCACGCACATGGCGGTGACGGCGCACCCCTTGGGCAGCCGCTGGAGGATGGCGTCGGCCTCTTTCCGCAGGGCGGCGTCGATCTGGGCCTGGGAGGGGTTGTCGGGCAGCCGCTCCTCGGGCAGCTCGGTGAGCTGGAATTTGCAGTATCCGCCCAGCCGCTTGGCGTACTCGGCGGAGGCGTCGGTGTAGAACTTTTCCTTCAGTTTTCCCACGCAGATCACGTGAATTCCCAGCATATATTACACCTCGCAGCGAATACCCGTCTCGCTTCTGGGGGCCACCTCCAGCCGCACGTCGGTCCCCGGCCGTATGCCCCTGCGCTCCATGGCGGCCAGCACCGTGTCGTAGGCTCTGGCGGGGGTGTTGTTCTCCTTGGACAGGTGGGCCAGGATCACGGTGCTGGCCCCGTTTTCCACAGCGGAGCAGGCCAACTCGGCCCCTGCCTGGTTGGAGAGGTGTCCCCAGCCCCCCTGGATGCGCTCCTTCAGGTAGTAGGGGTAGGGTCCGGACTGGAGCCATTCCGGGTCGTAGTTGGTCTCGGCCACCAGCAGGTTGGCGCCCCGGATTCCCCTGGCCACCTCTTCGGTGACCCTGCCCAGGTCGGTGACCACGGCTGCCTTTCTGCCCTCCGCGGAGACGGCGTAGCCCACGCTCTCCGCCGTGTCGTGGGGCGTGGGGAAGGACTCCACGGTCAGGCCTCCGATCTCAAAGACCGCGCCGGCCTCAAAGGCCCTGAGCCGGTTCTCCAGGAAGGCGATCCGGTAGCACAGCTGCCGTCCGGTGCCCTTGCTGGCGTATACCGGCATGTCAAACTGCTTGGTCAGGGTGGTCAGCCCACAGATATGGTCGGAGTGCTCGTGGGTGATGAGGATGCCCGCCAGTTCAGCCGGGTCGATCCCCAGCTCCCGCAGGCTCTTGGTGATTCGCCGGGCGGAGATGCCGGCGTCGATCAGGATATGGGTTTTCCCATCGGACACCAGCAGGCTGTTGCCGCTGGAGCCGCTGGCAAGGGTGGTCAATGACAGCAATCGAATCTCTCCTATGTAGTGTCTGCAAGCAATAAAACGGTCTGTGGGGGCGTTATATGCCCGGCGCGTTCATAAAAACAGGGCGGCAGCACATTGCCGCCGCCCTGACTGGCTATTTTGTTATCCCACCTGGGCCTGCTTGTCCTCGTCGGGGGTGACCACAACGCGGATGTCGGCGCCCACGCCGGAGAGCTTGCGTACGATGTCCTCGTAGCCGCGCTCAATATAGTGGATGCAGTCCACCTCTGTGACGCCGTGGGCGGCCAGGCCGGCGATGACCATAGCCGCGCCGGCCCGCAGGTCGCAGGCCCGGACAGGGGCGCCGGTGAGGTGGTCCACGCCCTCAATGACAGCCACCTTGCCGTCCACCTGGAACTGTGCGCCCATGCGGCGGATCTCGTCCACATAGCGGTAGCGGTTGTCCCACACGCCCTCAGTGACCACGCTGGTGCCCTCGGCCAGGGAGAGGACCACGGCCATCTGGGGCTGCATGTCGGTGGGGAAGCCGGGGTAAGGCAGGGTCTTGATGTTGGTGCGGGTGAGGCGCACGGAGGGATCTCTGCGCACCAGAACAGCGTCATCCCGCTCTTCCACCTCCACGCCGGTCTCCACCAGCTTGGCGGTGATGCACTCCAGGTGCTTGGGGATGACGTTTTTGATCAGGACCTCGCCTCCGGTGGCGGCCACGGCGGCCATATAGGTGCCCGCTTCGATCTGATCGGGGATAATGGAGTAGGTGCCGCCGTTGAGGCGATCCACGCCCTTGATCTTGATCACGTCGGTGCCGGCGCCCATGATCCGGGCGCCCATAGAGTTGAGGAAGTTGGCCAGATCCACGATATGGGGCTCTTTTGCGGCATTTTCGATGACCGTGGTGCCCTCGGCCAGGGTGGCGGCCAGCATGATGTTCATGGTGGCGCCCACGGAGACGATGTCCAGGTAGACCTGAGCGCCGCTCAGGCGCTTGCCGTCCTTGACCCAGGCGTTGACGAAGCCGCCCCGCACGTCCACCTCGGCGCCCATGGCCACAAAGCCCTTGATGTGCTGGTCAATGGGGCGGTCGCCCAGGTGGCAGCCGCCGGGAGGAGGCACCTGGGCGCTGCCGAAGCGGCCCAGCAGTGCGCCGATCAGGTAATAGGAGGCGCGGATTTTCCGAGCCAGCTCGTTGGGGACTCTTGCGTTGCGGATGTGGGAGCAGTCGATGTCCACCGTGGTCCGGTTGACAGTGCGCACGTCGGCGCCCAGCTCCTGCAGGATGTTGAGGATCATCGTCACGTCGCTGATCTGGGGGATATTCTCAATACGGCATACGCCGTCCACCAAAAGTGCAGCGGGGATAATGGCCACCGCGGCATTTTTGGCGCCGCTGATATCGATTTCACCATAAAGCGGCTTACCGCCGCGGATCACATATTTTGTCAAAACGGCACCCTCTATTCTCTCCGTTGCGGCTGGAAACCAGCCTGTTCAGTCAGCAGGCCGGCACAACACCGGCCAGACAATTCAAGTTTATATTTTCCGCCGTACTCCTTCTGAAGGGGAAACCCCGACGTTTTTCCGGCGCGGCATGCGCTCCATGCCAGTCGCAGATATTATAACATAGTCTCATGTAAAATCAAAGTAATTTTACAGTATCTCCGGCCTCCTGATTGAATTTTCGTGTCTTTCAGCCCCTTCTTTTTCCGTTTCCTGCCGTTTCTATGGTGTCACTATGTCCTTTTTTCTGTGGTTTTATTCTATTTAAACAAATCTCCAAAAAGGAATGTCCTAGAAATTGGTTCCTTCGGTTTTCTCTGCCGCTCCCGGCTTTGGAACTTCTCTGAGCGATGGGCTTCCCTGTTCCGGCGGCCGTCTCGCCCATGGCATAAAAAAGGAGTGTCTCCCATCCCGACGCGATTGCCCGGGGGCGACACTTCTCTGTTGAAAAAGCGGCAAATAATGTTCTTTTGCTCTGCCCCGGGTAGCGTGGAGGCCTCATATAAAAACTGGATGCCCTGTACTGTGCAACAATCCGCACCGGAACGGGGAGATATGAGGAGGGGGCGATCCATGTGAAAGCGTATCAAGCCCGGCGCCCTCCTGCCTGCCGCGGCAAGCGGCGCAACAATCGGAAAGGAGCATACTTATGAGCACACAGACACAGCACATCGGCCTCCACCAGTGGGAGAGCGCGGACCCGTTTCTCCGGGAGGACTTCAACCAGGACCACCGTCTCATTGACGCCGCAGTGGCGCAGGCGGAGGGAAAAGCGGACCAGGCCCTGTCCGGTCTGGAGGACGTGGGCTACAACGTCTACAACCTGCTGCTGCAAAACTACTATGAGGGCAAATACACCGGCTTCAAGAAGGGGCTGATGTTTGATGGCTTTCTGGACGGCAGCCGCATCGCCTCCTGGGAGGGGAGCGCCTACCGTGACACAGCGGCTCACACCGTCAGCCTTGACACAGCCGGCCAGTCCGACGTCCCCCGGCCTGCCACGCTCACATCTGGAAAATCCGCACGCAGGGGCGATTTTGTCTCGCGTCTTTGGACCGCCCAGGGCAACGGTACCATCACCGCGGTCTCGGTCCAGGGGTATGGCACCTCCAACATTCAAACCGTGGCGCTGTCCATCTGGCAGGACGACAGGAAGCTGGCTGATGCCACCAAGACGCTGGACTTTCTGAAAGATAACATGGCCTGGTATGAGTTTCCCATCACCTGCTCCATCCGCAAGGATGAGGTCTATGAAATTCGCGTGGAAAACGTCACTTCCGAGGGGATTGCCGGAAGTATTGTCTGTGCATACGAGGACGAGGACAGTATCATCCACCCTGTTGCCATCGGGCTGACCGTTACACCTGCCGGCAGCACCTCGGGCGGGCTGATCTCTTCCGCCGAGGACATAGGCCCCTGGACTCAGGCCATCTGTTATGTCCGGCACAGCGGCGGCGGTACGGTCGCCGCGTTTCTGGGGGAGCAGAGCGGCAGCCTTGAGAAAATGGAGCAGGCGGGGACCTCTGCCGCTCAGACGCTGGAGGGGACTTCCTGTCAGGAGAGCACCTTCCGTCTGACCCGTTCTGCGGCAGCTGCGGCCGGATGCCTCCGCCTGTCCCTGTCCGGCAGCACGCCCGTTGTCCATGATTACGGCGTCATCTTTCTGGAATAAAAACAGGCATGACAAAAGGGACCCCGGGCCAAAGGCCCGGGGTCCCTTTTTTGCTCTTGTGACTGTGTGAATCGTCAGATTACACAGCGGGGGTGATCACGAACACCACGGAAGCGGTGTTGTTGGTGGTACCATCGGCGAGCACGACGGCGACCTTGGCGGTCTCGCTGGCAGCGATGTCGCTGGCGGTCACGGTCTCCACGTCGCCGGTCTTCTCGTTGATGGCGTAGAAGACGGTGCTGTCGTTGTACAGGTAAGCGGTCTCGTCAGCGCCGACGACCATGACGCCGCCGGAGATGGACTTCAGGCCAGTGGCGGGAGTCACAGGCTTGACTGCCTCGCTCACCACGCCGTCGGTGGTCACATAGGTGACCAGGCCGTTGACCTTGACGTAGTCGGTGGTGTCCACGGTCAGGGTGGTCTTCACGCCGTCCACGATAGCGGCATAGACATAATCCAGACCGTTGTTGCCATCGGAAACGACCTCATAGGCGTCCTTGTTCAGGATGTAAGCATACTTGGCAGCAGCCACGTCGCCGGTGAACTTGTCAGCCACGATGTAGACGTAGGTAGCCACGCCGTCCTTGCTCACGACCTGGCCGCTCTTCAGGTCAGCCTTGGCGATGCTGGGAACATTGGCGATGCCCTTGTAAGCGGTGTAGGTAGTGCCCTTCTTCACCAGGAAGATGGTGTTGGCGTTGGCGATGTTGGTGCCGTCGAACTTAGCGGTGTTGGTGGTGATGCCCTTATCGGTGGCAATGGGCTCAGCAGAGTCGACCAGAGTCAGCTCGTACTTGCCGTCCTTGTCGACGGAGTAGTCGACGAACACGCCCTTGTTGGCAGCAACAGTGTCATAGTTGACCTGGTTCTCACCAGCGTCGGCGTTCACGACGGTCTTGCCGCCGAACTTGCTCATCTCGACGACCTCAACGGTGCCGTCCTCGAACAGCAGCTGAGCCTGAGCCACGAAGCTGGCGCCGATAGCGCTGCTGGTGATCTTGCCGTAGTCGAGAACCACGGCGGTCTTGGTGACGGTCTCCTCGGTGACCTTGACGGCCTTCACGATGTTGTTGCCGTTGTCCAGGTAGAAGGTGTAGGTGTTCTTGAAGTCGTTGGCGGTGTAGCCCTCCATGCCGTTGACAACCAGGCCGGACACACCGTAGTACACACCGTCGACCTTGTAGGTGTTGTTCTTGATACCGGTGACAACGCCCTCAACGGTGTTGGCCTTCTCGATGTAGGTCACGCCGCCGATCTCAACGGTCAGGACCACGTCGTTCTTGGCCAGGCCCTCGTAGCCGGAGACGCTCTTGGCCTCGACATAGTTGGTGGTGACGCCGGGGACGGAGACCATCAGCACGTCATCCTCGGTCTTGGTCTTGACGTCGCCGGAGACGGTCTTGACGGACTTGTTGGTCAGCTTGACCAGTTCAGCCTTGCCGTTGCCGTTGGCGTCGATCAGCTCAACAACGGTACCGACCTTGATGGCGGCGTTGGCAGCAGCCACGTTGTCCAGCATGGTGCCGTTCTCGAAGTAGTTGACGGACTCATCCAGCTCGGCGATGTAGGTCTTGTTGGCGGTCTTGTTGGTGGTCAGGTCGTTGGTCTTGCCAGCCTCATAGCCGGTCACCTTGGTGCCGTCGGTGCTGGTGCCCAGAACGTTGGTGGCGCTGATGACCAGGGAGCTGGAGATCAGGCTGCTGGCCTTGTAGGTGCCGTCGGTGTTCAGGGTGCCCTTCACGTACAGGGTGACAACGTTGCCGACCATGTCGGGGGTAGCGGTCAGGGTCTTGCTGATGGACAGCTTGTTGGTGCCCGCAATGGCGGGATCCAGAACGGCCTTGCCGTCCTCGATGCCGGTCACAGTGGGGTTCACCTTCACCATGCCGTAGGTCTGATAGCCCAGGGTGGTGGAGTCAACAACATACTCGCTCAGGTACTGCACGCCCATGTCGTACTGGAACTTGGGGGTCACAGTCTTGGCGTTCAGGGTGTTGTAGATCATCTGAGCAGCGCCGTCACGGGTCAGGGTGTCGTTAGCGGTACCCTCAACGCCGTTGAGCAGGCCGGCAACCTGAGCGTCCTTCATGATGTTGACGGACCACATGGAGTTGCCCTGGTACTTGCTGGCGTTGGCGTCATAGCCCAGAGCCACCAGCAGCATCTTGGCGGCCTGAACAACGGTCACGCCCTGGGTGGGGAAGAAGTGGCCCTGGCCGTCACCGGAGATGATGCCGTTGGCATAGCAGTACTTGATGTAGCCCTCGGCCCAGTTGGTGTCGATGTCGGTCAGATCGGTGGAAGTGCCCTCGAAGATGGCAGCGTCCACGTCGCCCATCAGCACGTAGGTGATGAGCTTGGCCATGGTGGCGCGGTCCACGCCCTCAGTGGGGGCATAGGAACCGTCAGGCTTGCCCACGATGATGCCCAGATCGACCATCACGGAGACAGCCTCTTTGTTGGTGACCTTGTCCATATCGGTCAGGTCAGCCGCAGTCTTGTCCGCAGCGCCGGCGCCAATGACCATCATGCCGATGAGCATGACGGAGGCCAGAGCCAGGCTGAGGACCCGCTTGAGGTTTCTCATTTGGAATTCCTCCTTCTAAATTTTGAGTGTGGGGGGCAAACTAAGCGTTTCCGCACAGTACCGCACCCCTTGCCTCTGTGGGCATGATAATACATCCCGGCGAAATCGTCAAGCGGTTTCCCCCATTTGTAACACAACCGTAAAACTACGACCTTGCCGTTCCTGTCTTATCATTTTTTGTTAGACGATATGGCCATTTAAAAGGTTCCCGCCCTGTTTTTAAAATTTTTTGATTATTTTCGTTTGGCTGTAACATTTCCGTGTTTTCAATACATATAAGGTAGAGGCCCCCGTTTCAGGCCCCGGTGCTGTGCTCCGGCCCGCTGTCCGTCCCCGGCAGCGGCGCCTCTCCATGGGCTTGTTTCGGGCCGCCGCGATGCGCTTGGGCGTGCATCTTTTTTCTTTCGGACGGTAACTTTTTTTCTTTCTCTGCGTCTAAAAGACAGGAGGCTGAATCTTAAGGTTATCTTAACAACTTGTCATTCATTTGTAGTGCTTTCCCCTGTTCCCCCATGCTACAATGATGATGAGAACCTATGGCAATAGGAGGAAATGAAAATGGCTGAACAGAACACCCCCGTCATGGACCCGGCGCCCGTTCACACACCGGCTCCCCAGCCCTCTGGAAAGGCTCCGGAGCGGAAGAAGAAGAACAAGAAGATCGTCAAGAACATCATCACTGCAATCATTGTCCTGGCGGTCATCGCCGCTGCGGCCTGGGCCCTGTGGTACTTTGTGTTTACCGACCATAAGGACTCCAACCTGGGCGAGCCCATCTATGACAGGGCTTCCACCGGCACCATCTCCACCACGGTCCGGGGCGGCGGCGCAGCCAACGCCAAGGACTCCGCCACCATCACCCTGGCGGCTGACGGCGTGGTCCAGGAGGTGTATGTGACTCAGGGCCAGGTGGTCAACGCCGGCGATCTTCTCTACGTCGTCACCTCCCCCGCCGCGGAGGAGGCGCTCAAGAACGCCCAGGAGGCGCTGGTGGCCCAGCAGGAGTCCATGTCCAAGCTCAACCAGGAGATGGCCGACCTGCAGAAGAGCCGGGGCGACCTGACCATCACCGCTCCCCACGGCGGCAAGCTGACCGAGGTCTCTGATATTAAGGTAGGGGACCCCATGAGTTCGGGCACCCAGATCGCCGTTCTGGTGGACGACACCAAGCTGAAGCTGTCTCTGTACTACAGCTACGCCTATGAGAACGACATCCAGGTGGGTCAGACGGCGGAGATCTCCATTCCCGCCGTCATGGCCACCCTCACCGGCACGGTGGAGAAGATCAACAAGGTGGAGCGCATCGTCCCCGAGGGCTCGGTGACCTTTGAGGTCATCTTTGTGCTGGACAACCCGGGCACCCTGACTGCCGACATGGTGGCCTCCGCCTCTCTGACCGACTCCGCCGGCGTCCCCATCTACCCCTACGAGAGCGGCAAGCTGGCCTACTACCAGACCACCACCATCGCCACCAAGGCCGCCGGGCCTGTGGAGCAGGTGGCGGATCTGATGAATTACGCCAATGTCACCGCGGGTCAGGTGCTGCTGGTCCAGGGCACCAACGATATTGACGAGCAGATCCGCGCCAAGCAGGAGCAGATCAACACCGCCCAGGAGTCCCTGACAAAGGCCCAGCAGGCGGTGACTGACGCCGAGAAGAACGTGCAGAACTTCTCCGCCGTGGCGCCCATTTCGGGCACCGTGGTCACCTGCTCCCTGATGCCGGACATGGAGGTCACTTCGGGCACCACGGCCATCGTCATCGCGGACAATGCGGTTATGACGGTCAACATCCAGGTGGACGACCACAACCGGCAGTACATCTCCGAGGGCATGACCATCAACCTGTCCGACTGGAACGGCAACAGCTACATGGGCGTGGTGGAGACCGTGGCCGTCCAGGGCACCAATGAAAACGGCGTCACCGTGTTCCCCGCCACTATCCGGGTGGACAATCCCACCGGCACCCTGATGGGCGGCTACTATCTGGACTATGAGTTCACCGCCGCTGAGAGCACCGGCATCATCATCCCCAGCCAGGATGTGCGGTACTACACCTCCGAGGGCGCGGAAAAGCCCCAGCCTGTGGTCTACATCCAGCTCCAGCCCGGCCAGGAGGCCCCCGAGAACGCCATTGACAAGTCCGTCCTGCCCGAGGAAATGCAGGAGGAGATCCCTGACGACTGCGCGGTTATCCCGGTGGAGCTGGGCCTGAACGACGACACCAACGTGGAGATCACCTCCGGCCTCAACGACGGCGACATGGTGTATAACAATACCCCCAGCGCGGACGGCAACTATTATGGCCGCAGGGCCAGCGCCTCCTCCAAGGCGGGCTGAGCCGCTCCTGTCAAAAGGAGATGATGGAATGCTCATTGATATAAAAGATGTATTCAAGATTTATAACGAGGGAGAGGAGCGTGAGGTGCGCGCCCTGAACGGCGTGTCCCTCACCATCGACCGGGGCGAGTTTGTGGCCATTGTGGGCCAGTCCGGCTCGGGCAAGTCCACGCTGATGAACCTGATCGGCTGTCTGGACATCCCCACCTACGGGGAGTACCATCTGGACGGCACCGACGTCACCGACCTGTCGGACCGGCAGCTCTCCCATGTGCGCAACAAACAGATCGGCTTTATCTTTCAGGGCTTCAATCTGATCCCCGCCCTCTCCGCCTACGAAAATGTGGAGCTGCCCCTGATTTACCAGGGCATCAAGGCCTCCGTCCGGCGGGAGCGGGTGCGGGACGCGCTGGAGCGGGTGTCCCTGTGGGACCGGCGGGACCACAAGCCCACGGAGATGTCGGGCGGTCAGCAGCAGCGGGTGGCCATCGCCCGGGCCATCGGCACTCATCCCCCCATTATTCTGGCCGACGAGCCCACCGGCGCGCTGGACTCCAAGACCGGCATCCACGTACTGGACATCCTCCGGCGTCTTTATAAGGAGGGGACCACCGTGATTCTCATCACCCATGACAACGGCATCGCGGCCACGGTGCCCCGGGTGGTTCGCATTTCAGACGGTCAGATTGTATCTGACGGGCAGCAGGAGGTGGACTGGCTGTGAACTTAAAACAGACCATCAAGCTGGCGGCCAAGTCCATTGCCGCCCGGAAGGGCCGCACCTTTCTCACCATGCTGGGCGTCATCATCGGTCTGGCGGCGGTCATCATCCTGGTGACCTACGCCCAGGGCACCACCAAGCAGATGATGGACCTGATGAAGTCCATGGGCACCAACCAGATCCAGGTCTCCGCCTATAAGTGGACGGGTGGCTCCAGCGACGACGTGGTATTCAACAGTCTCTACAACTACTGCAAGCAGCTGGACGACCTGGTGGTGGGTGTGACGCCCAACCAGTACTGCTGGTTCACCGTGCAGTACGGGGCCAAGAATTCCAACAACATGTACTCGGACGACGGCAGTGTCCAGCCCCCCCAGATCTGGATGGGCAGCGACCAGTGGGCGGCCTGCAACAACGCCACCATTGCCAAGGGCCGGGACCTGACCTATCTGGATGTACAGCGAGGCAGTCAGGTGTGCGTTCTGGGCTCCTACGCCGCCAAACTGTTCTTTAACTATGCAAATCCTATCGGCGAGACCATGCTCTTTGACGGCGTCCCCTTCAAAGTCATTGGTGTCTATGAGTCCCGCATCAATGAGAAAACACTTACCGAGGAGACCAAACACTATGTTCAGCAGGACAACTTCATTCTCCTGCCTTACACCACCACCCGTGCCTTCCAGGTAGCCGGTTCCGGCAATGTCTCCTCCAGCAACTCTGACTTTATTGTCAAAGCAAAAGATGCCGCCTCCACTCAGGAGGCGGCCGCCCGTCTGGAGGGCTTTCTGAAGGGCCTGATCGGTGACTCTAAAACTGGAAACAGCTACGGCTACTACAATGTCTATTCTCCTGACAACTACATCGACTCTACCGAAGAGGCCAACAAGAGCCAGCAGATGCTGCTGGGCGGCATTGCGGCCATCTCCCTGCTGGTGGGCGGCATCGGCATCATGAACATCATGCTGGTCACCGTCACCGAGCGTACCCGTGAGATCGGCATCCGCAAGGCCATCGGCGCGGAGCGGAAGAGCATTATTATCCAGTTCCTCATTGAGGCCTGTATGATCTGCGGCATCGGCGGTATTCTGGGCATCGGCGTGGGCTACGTGGGCACGCTGATCGTCTGTAAGCAGACATTGGGTATTATACTGCTGCCCAACGCCGGCATCACCGTGGGCGCCTTTGCCATCTCGGTGGGCCTGGGCATCATCTTCGGCCTCTATCCCGCCATCAAGGCCAGCGGCCTCCAGCCTGTGGAAGCCCTGCGGGCCGAGTAAGCCTGTCGTTTTCGCATGACCCCAACTCCATCTATAAGGGAGAGAGAAATATGAAAATCAAACGATTCCTTGCCGGTCTGCTCTCGGTGGCTCTGCTGTGCGGCCTGCTGACGGTGGTTCCCGCCTCTGCGGCTGCCGGCACCACCAGTGTCTCCGGCTTTACCGACATCACCGACCCCGACGTGTCCGAGGCTGCCGAGGTGCTGCGCCTCCTGGGCGTGGTCAACGGCACCGGCGGCACCCTCTTCAACCCGGGCGGCACCCTGACTCGGGCCGAGTTCTGCAAGATGGCCATTGAGATCATGGGCAAGGGCGAGGAGGCCTCCGCCCAGATGAACCGGACCATCTTTCTGGACGTGAAGGGCGACCACTGGGCCCGGGGCTATATCAACCTGGCCGCCTCCACCCGCCTTGGCGGCGGTGAGGACGGCAGCGGCGGCGAAATGCTGATGGTAGGCGTGGGCGACGGCACCTTCCAGCCCGGTCGGACCATCACCTTTGCCGAGGCGGTCACCACCATGATGCGCATGCTGGGGTATACCGCCTCCGACGTGGCGGCGGGCTCTCCCTGGTACAGCGGCTATCTGGCCGCCGCCTCGGTCATCGGCCTGACCGACGGCCTGTCCCTCACCTGGAACTCCACCATCACCCGGGGCCAGACCGCCATTCTCTTTGAGAACATGCTGTACACCGCCCCCAAGGACTCCGAGTCTCCCTACCTGACCCAGCTGGGCGGCAGCATCACCGACGAGGCGGTGGTCCTCTCGCTGGACGCCACCGCGGCTGACGGCACGGCGGGCTGTATCCTGACCACCGGCTCCGCCGACCCCTACAAGACCAACCATGTGCCCTTTGACACCGCTCTGGCTGGTTCCCGTGCCCGTCTGGTGCTGGACAAGGGCAGCAAGGTCATCGCCATTCTCCCCAGCCAGGGCGGCACCCAGCGCGCCACCTCTGTCGTGTCTGCCGAGATTAACTCCGTGACGGTCTCCGGCGGCGAGAAGCTGGATGTGGCGCCCGACACTCCGGTCTACCGTGAGAGCGGCGAGACCACCTATCGGGATATCTATCTCAACCTGAAGACCGGCGCCGCTCTGGTCCTGCGCTATGGCGCCACCGGCAAGCTGGAGTATCTCTACCTTCCCTCCACCCAGGCCTCCGAGACAGCCGTCGTGGCCAAGGCCACCGGTTCCGGTAATCCCTTTGCCTCTCTGGTTGGCAACGATACAGGCTATCGCATCCTGAAGAACGGTCTGCCCGCCACGCTGTCGGATATCCGCCAGTACGACGTGGCCACCTATGACAAAGCCTCCAAAACCCTCTATATTTGCGATCTGCGCCTGACCGGCGTCTATGAGAACGTCTCTCCCAGCCCCGCCACGCCTCTGAGCGTCACCATCATGGGTGCCACCTTCCCTGTGCTCTCCAGCGCCTACGCGGATCTGGCCTCTTTTAAAATCGGCGACACTGTCACGCTGCTTCTCACCTCCGACGGCCAGGTAGCCGGCGCTGTCTCTCCCTCCGTGGCCAAGTCTACCACTGTGGGTGTGGCGAAGATGGAGGGCACCACCGCCACCGTGACCCCGCTGGCGGACATCCGGGATTCCGACGGGAAAAAGGTCGTGTTCACCGGCGCCACCATCTATACCGAGGAGAGCGCAGCCCAGATGCAGGGCCAGCTGGTGACAGTATCCTCCAATAAGCTGGGTATGCTGTCTCTGTCCCGTCTCTCCGGCAGCGGCGCCTCCGGCGCTCTGGACGTGGCCGCCCGCACGCTCGGCGAGGATAAGCTGGCCGACAACGTGGTGCTCTATGAGCGTGTAGGCAGGGGCGCGCCCGTTGAGATCTCCTTCGATCAGCTCACCCGGACCACTGTCCCCGCCGACAGGATCACCTATGTGGGCAAGGACTATGCCGGTCGGGTCAACTTCATTGTCTTTGACGATGTCACCGGCGACCAGTACACCTACGGCTTTGCCAAGAAGGGGACTGTTACGGGTGAGAAAAATCAGGTGAGTTTCACCAACACCTCTGTGTCCGTAGAAATTGGCAAGGGCCAGTACAGCGAGGAGCTCATCACCGGTGCCCCCATTAAGGACGGCGATCTGGTGGGCATTGCCGCTTCTCTGGATACCATCAGCGGTGTCCCGAAGCTGTCCAACTGGGTGGCGCTGAAGGCGGTGGAGAATGTACCTCGTTCTGCCTTTGAGATGAATGAGTATATTAACCCCGAGAGCAAGGCCCCCATCGGTACCGTCACCACCAGAGATATGGTTCTCCCGATCGCCGGCAATGTGCTCTGCTATAACAATACCACCAAGACCTGGTTTGACTCGCTGAATGAGGCCCGGGCCTATGCGGATACCCTCACCATCTACTATGACCGCGCCCCCCAGGAGGGCGGCAAGGTCCGTCTGGTGGTGGTCGGCTGACGCCGGCATCCGATGGATACCTGACAGAACGGGGAGCTGGAATTCTTCCAGCTCCCCGTTTTACGTCATATTGCGCCGTTTCTCCCCGCTATCTTCACAGTTTCTAAAAAAGGACGCCCTTTTCCTGGTGATAGGAAAGGGCGTCCTTTTTTATTCCGCCTGCCGGACGGTTCCGTCGGTCCCGTCCACATAGAAGGAGACGGTGTTGGTGATAATCAGCCATACCGGCTCCAGGGCGGCGCTGCCGGTGCTGGACAGGGTAACCTCGTATCCGGCCGTCATGCCCACGATCTCGCTGCACACATAGCCGCCGTCCTGGACGCCGCTGAGGAAGCGGAGCAGGATGGTGGCCACGTCCAGCGGCTCCGTGCCGGCTTTCGGCTCAGGGGTCCCCATAAGCCGCTGGCCACGGATGCTCCGCAGGCTGCCGTTCTCATAGGTCAGGTCTGACGTGCTGTTGAACACGGGGTCCCCGTCCCACAGCTGCTGCACCGTCACCACGGTGGTCCCGTCCTCCTGCTGCCGGACGTTCTGCACCTGGCACTCATAGCCGGCCTGCTCCAGCAGTTTCTGTCCGTGTACTTCCGGGTCCTCCTGTCCGGCCGGCAGTCCCTCTCCCGCGAAGGTAAAGGAGAACTTGCCGTCGCTGAGGAACTGCCCCTCTCCCCGGCTGCCGGAGTAAGTGACCGGGCCAAGGTCGCCCGACTTGCTGGTCTCGCCCAGCAGGGCCTGGGCCATGGCGTCCTCCATGGTCCTGTCCCGTTCCACGGACATGGTGTGGAGGTCGCGCTCGGGCGGCAGATTCTCCGGGTCCATGTGGATGTTGGCCTTCTCCAGGATTTCCACCGCGCCGGTGCGGGCCTCCTCCTGGTAGGCGGCGGATTTCCGCTCCTGATCCGCCACCAGCACCAGCAGGAACAGATTCACCGCCAGGAGCATGAGCAGGATGATGTTCTTGATTTTAGACCACTCCAAGGCGGCTCACCTCATTTCACGGGGTCTGTATGGCGATCCACTCCGCTTTCAGCAGCTCGGCAGCGCCGTTGTCCTCATAGGCCAGCAGCAGTTCGCTGCCCTGTACCCTCTGAGCGGACATGGCGGCGGCGGCCTGGGCCTCGGGCAGCACGATGGACTGCTCGCCCGTGTCGGTGTAACTGCGGAAGAAGAGCTCAAACTCGGTGATCTGTCCGTTCTGGATGATGAAGCGGGCGGCATAGCCGTCTGCGCCCAGCTCCACGCCTGCGCCGTTGAGGCAGTAGCCGTAATCCGCCATCCACTCGTCCTCGCTCATCTGCACCACGCCAATGAGGTAGAGTCTGGCCGCGCCGCAGGACTGTCCTATGGTCTGTTCGGCCAGGGGCCAGGTAGCCTGGGCCACTGCCGCCGCGTCCACCGGCTCCCCCGGTGTGCCCACGGGGTACTTGGGCTCGTTGGAGACAGAGGTCTCATAGCGCACGTGGCCGTCGTCCAGGATGCTCAGCCGGTCGGGCCACTCGTTGACGATCAGCCGGTCGCCGCTGCGGTAGCTGTTGTTGGACTGGGGGTGGAAGCCCAGGGCCTCCATCATCTCCTCCCGGTCGCTCTCGCTCATCTGGGCCACCGGGTTGGCCGCGTGGTACACCTTGGGGCTGACCTGGGTGGCGGCCACCATTACATAGGGGGCCAGCTCGGAGTAGCTGGTCTCATAGGCGAACACGGTGCCGTTGGGGCTGTAGACCGCGGCGGCGGTCTGGACGTGGCCCCGGAGTGCCTCGGCGGTGTCGCAGGCATAGTACAGGCCGGTGCTCTCATTACTATAATACAGGCGCACGGCCCCCTCCTCCTCGGCCAGCAGGAGCCGCCGGACGTCCGCCTCAGGCAGGGCCTGATTGACAGCGCCGGACAGGGATGCGGAGAGCACGGTCAGGGGCACGGTGCCCCGGAAGTCGAAGTAGATGCCCCATGCGTCGGAGAGGGCCTCCCGCCAGGCGCCCTCGGTGACCTGGACCGGTCTCTGGGCACTGCCCAGGGCGTCGCCCAGCAGGCTGGCGGTGGCGTCAAAGAGGGCGTCCACGGCGGTCTGGTCGTACTGCACGCCGTACCGGCCGCCGCTGCCCAGCTGGACCGACATGCGCACCGGCCGGAGCTGCATGTTTTCCTCCGTCTCTTCGCTGACGGTGGGAAGCAGACTCACGGTCTTTCCGTTGAACAGCCTGTTGAGCCAGCTGCCGTTCCAGCCCGCCAGCCCGCCGATCTGGGTGCGCATGGTGAGGTACACGGCGGACAGGGCCAGCAGGACGATGAGCACGTCCTTGACAAGCTCCAGCAGGCGTCTGCGTTTTTTTCTACGCTCCATGGCAAGGTCCCTCAATCTTCAGCTCCACCCGGACGATCAGGCCGGGGGTATCCTTGTCCACCAGCCGGATCACGCCCTCATGCCGGTCGATGATCTCCTTTGCGATGGAGAGTCCCAGGCCGGTGCCGCCGGACTCCCGGGACCGGGCCTTGTCCACCCGGTAGAACCGTTCAAAGATGCGGGGCCGGTCGGCGGCTGGGATACCGATGCCGTTGTCCTCCACCTCCATCCACACCCGCTCTCTCAGCCGGCCGGCGGAGATACGGATGCTGCCGCCGTCGGGGGTATACTTGATGGCGTTGGACACCACGTTCATCATCACCTGGAGAATGCGCTCCCGGTCCCCGATGATGTTGGGCAGGTTCTCCTCGATCTCCAGCCGAAGGGTGTGGCCGTGGCGCTGGGCGTCCAGCAGCACGGCGTTGTACACGTCCCGGATGGCCTGCTCGAAGGAGAAGGGGGCCAGCTTGAGCTCGCTGTGGCCCGAGTCGAACCGGGACAGGGTGAGCAGATCCTGGACAATGTGGGTCATCCGGTCGGACTCGTTGAGGATGACGCCCAGGAAGTTTTTCTCTGTGTTGGGGGGCAGCTCGCCGGCGTTGTCCACCAGGGTCTCGGCGTAGCTGCGGATGTTGGTCAGGGGGGTGCGCAGTTCGTGGGACACATTGGCCACGAACTCCCGGCGCATCTCCTCGGTCTTGCGCTGCTCGGTGACGTCGTGGATCACCACCATGACGCCGCCGGCGCTCTCGCTGGAGAAGGGGGCCAGCAGCAGCTCCAGGATGGTGCCGTCGATCTCCCGCTCGCCGTCCAGATAGCCGGGCTGCTCCACAGCCAGCACGGAGGGCAGGGCGGCGATGTCGCCGAACAGGGTGTCATAGGTCACCTCGTCGCCCCCCACGGGGATGGTCCGGCGGAGCATCCGCTCGGCGGCGGGGTTGCACTGGATGACCGCCCCGTCCCGGGAGAAGGCCACCACGCCGTCGGTCATGTGGAGGAAGAGGGTGCCCAGCTTGTTGCGCTCGTTCTCCGCCTCCCGGATGGTGTCCCGCAGCTGCCGGGCCATGTTGTTGAAGGTGCCGGTGAGCACGCCGATCTCGTCCTTGGACGCCACCTCGATCTTGTGGGAGAAGTCCCCCTTTGCCACCCGTTCGGCGCCTGTGGTCAGCCGCTCGATGGGGGTGATCATGGTCTTGGACAGGAGGAAGGACAGCAGGATGGAGATAATCAGGCCAAAGGCCAGGGCCTCCAGGATCAGCTGAAAGAGCTGGGTGTTCAGGTTCTGGACCGTGGTCCGGTCGTCCAGGATATAGATGATGTACCGGTTCTCTCCCCGCTGGATGGGCACGGCCACGTCCATGTAGTCGGCGGACACATCCTTCATGTCCCCCTCCTGGTTCTGGATGGCGGCGGTGATGTTGGGGGTGATGCGCAGATTGGCGCCCTTCTCCTCGTCGGAGGCGGCCAGGCACTTGCCGGTGGCGCCGTCCAGGATAAAGTAGTTGCGGTGGCGGTTGTCAATACCCAGGGCGCCGATGTAGCTCTTGAGCACGTCCTGGATCACGTCCACGTCGCTCTGGCCCTCTCCGGCCTCGGCCTGTAGATCCCGGGCCAGGGTCTCGTTGTCGGAGCGGAACACGGTGTGCATCTGGTCGTAGAACTCTGTCAGGTAGAAGGCGGACACCGAGTTGACCAGAAACGCCCCCACCACGGTCATCAGCGACACGATGAGCAGCACCATAATGAGTACCAGCTTCATATGCAGGCTTCTGAACACGGCGTCCTCACCTCCTGACGGCTTCTCAAAACTGTCTTATGGATTCTCTGCACTTAAAAATCCGGACTTTCTCTACGGGTTGAGCAGGTACCCCTGGCCCCGTCTCGTCACGATGATCTGCGGCTGTGCCGGGTCGTCCTCCACTTTTTCGCGCAGGCGGCGGATGGCCACGTCCACGGCCCGGACGTCGCCCACATACCCCTCGTAGTTCCACACGTTTTCCATCAAGGCCTCCCGGGAGAACACCTTTCCCGGCCGGGCGGCCAAAAACCGCAGTAACTCATACTCCCGCTGGGTCAGGTCCAGGGGGCGTCCGTCCTTGTAGGCCACCATCAGATCCTGGTCCACGGAAATGCGCCCGGCCTCCAACCTGTTGGTGCTCAGGGGAGCTGCGGATGGGCCGCCGGACATCTCCCGGCGGCGGATGTTGGCCTTCACCCGCGCCAGCAACTCCCGCATGGAGAAGGGCTTGGTGATGTAGTCGTCTGCGCCCAGCTCCAGGCCCAGGACCTTGTCGTTCTCCTCTTCCCGGGCGGTGAGCATGATCACCGGCGTGCTTTTTCCCTGAGCCCGGAGGCTGCGGCACACGTCAAAGCCGTTCATCTTGGGGAGCATCAGGTCCAGCAGCACCAGGTCCGGGTCCTGCTCCAAGGCCAGCTGGAGCCCGGTCTGACCGTCGTAGGCCTCTATGGTCTCGTAACCCTCCCGGCCCAGGTTGAAGCTGAGGATGTCCACAATATTTTTCTCGTCTTCCACAATGAGAATGCGCTTGTTCATGACTGCCTCCTCTACAGGACGGCCGCTCACCGCCCCAACAGCACCTTTGCTTTCAGCACCGCCGCCACGGTCTTGGCGTCGGAGATCTCGTTGTTCATGACCTGCTCCACCAGCTGGTCGAAGGGCACCTTGATCCGCTCTAGGAACTCCCCCTCGTCGGGGTGGCAGGCGCCCTGCTTCAGGCCCCGGGCCAGGTACATGTGGAGCACCTCGGTGCAGAATCCGGGGGAGGCGTAGAGGCAGCCCATGTAGGTCAGCTCTTGGGGCTCCAGGCCCACCTCCTCGCTCAGCTCCCGGAGGGCGGCCACCCTGTGGTCCTCGTCTCCGTCCAGCTTACCGGCGGGCAGCTCGGTGATCACCTTGGCGAAGGGGTAGCGGTACTGCCGCACCAGGGTCACCATATCCTGGTCGTCCAGGGGGAGCACGGCCACGCCGCCGGGGTGCTCCACCACTTCCCTGCCCGACTGATGCCCGTCAGGCAGCTCGATCTTATCCACCTTGAGGGTCACGATGCGTCCCCGGAAGATTTCCCGGCTCTCCAGTGTTTTTTCTGTCAGTTCCATCTCTAAACCGCCCCATTTGTCAAAATATGGATTCATCCGGTCTTGCCGCAGATAACGCGCTCCGTTTCTGTTTGTTGCTATTATGACATTATAGCATAATCCCCATTTCCGCGCTACCCCGGAGACGCTTCTTCCAGTTCCCCCAATCATTACAGCTGTTCACCCTCCGGGGCGGCCGCTATAATGGTAGCCATGTCATACGGCCCGCTTCGGGGCCCATTTTCTGTTCAGAGCAAGGAGGTCTCTACTATGACCATCCAACCCATCGGCGCAGGCAGCGCGGTGCTGTACATCACTGCGGCGGACTTGAAGGAGCGGGGGCTCACGCCTTCCCAGCTCACCCTGGAGGGGGCGCTGGAGCTGGCCCGGGCCGCCTTTGCCCGGGAGGGCATGCCCCTGGAGGGGCCCATCGAGATCGAGGCCTACCCGGAGGCCTGCGGCGTGCTGGTTTTTGCCCGGGTGGCGCCGCCGCCCCGGCAGTGGTTCTCCTTCGCCGGCTTTGAGGAGCTGCTCGCCGCCGTCCGGGCGCTGCCCGCCCTGTGCCAGGACAGCGCTCTGGCCTGGCTGGACGGCCGCTTCTGGCTCTCTCTCCCCGGCGGCGAGCGGGGCATGGCGGCCTGCCTGTCGGAGTTCGGCCGCACCGAGGACGCGGGCACCCATCCGGATGCCCGGCTGGCCGAGCATGGCCGCGCCATTCTGGACCGGGACGCCCCCGCCGTACTGCTGCGCCATTTTCCCCCTGTCTGAGCCCTTGACAGATATGGTATAATACTTTCACAGTGGTATTTGTGCCGTCTTTCCGGCGCACACCGCCATACCCGCCCGGAAGGAGGTGCGTCCCATGGACCAGAAGGGTATTAAGATTATCTCCAAGAACCCCAAGGCCTACCACGACTATTTTATTGAGGATAAGTACGAGGCAGGCATTGAGCTCTGCGGCACGGAGGTCAAGTCGGTCCGCCAGGGCAACGTGAACCTGAAGGACGCCTTCTGTATCGTCAAGGACGGGGAGCTGTCCGTGGTGGGGATGCACATCTCCCCCTATGAGCAGGGCAATATTTTCAACAAGGACCCCCGCCGTACCCGCCGTCTGCTGATGCACAAGCGGGAGATTCTCCGCCTGTTTCAGAAGACCAAAGTGGACGGCTACTCTCTCATTCCCCTCTCCCTCTACTTCCGCAACGCGCGGGTGAAGGTGGAGGTGGGGCTTGCCAAGGGCAAGAAGCTCTATGACAAGCGGGATGCCGCCGCCGCCAAGGACGCCAAGCGCGAGATGGACCGGGCCATGAAGTCCCGGGGCGGCTACTGAGATAATTTGCTTCCATAACGGAAAGGAGATGTTCCCAATGGCTCAGAATCCTCTGGTCACCATTGAGATGGAGGACGGCGGCAAGATGGTCGCCGAGCTCTATCCCGACGTGGCCCCCAATACGGTCAACAACTTCATCAGCCTGGTGAAGTCCGGCTTTTATAACGGCCTGATTTTCCACCGCGTCATCCCCGGCTTCATGATCCAGGGCGGCTGCCCCGACGGCACCGGCATGGGCGGCCCGGGGTACACCATCAAGGGCGAGTTTGCCCGCAACGGCGTGAAGAACGACCTGAAGCATGACCGCGGCGTGCTGTCCATGGCCCGCGCCATGCACCCCAACTCCGCCGGCAGCCAGTTCTTCATCATGGTGGAGAAGGCTCCCCACCTGGATGGGGACTACGCCGCCTTCGGCAAGGTCATCGAGGGCATGGACGTGGCCGACGCCATTGTCTACGCCGACCGTGACGTGCGTACCGACCGTCCCCGCAAGGATCAGCGGATGAAGTCCGTGACCGTGGAGACCTTCGGTGTGGACTATCCCGCCCCTGAGAAGATCTGATTTCCCATTGTTTTCACTCCGGCGGGGCACCCGCCCCGCCGGATGAAATATTCTCTTTCCCCCACCGGCGGGTGAGAAGACATGAAGAGCAATTGTCGTTGTTTTTAGCTTTCTCCCTTTTCCCCATAAGAGGATGATCGTACCGTTTTCCCAATCCGGACAAAGCCCAGCGAAGCGGGGTCGTCCGGAGCGGAGGAGCAGCGCAATGAGCAAGCTTTGCCGTATACGGCGAAGCGAGTGATATGGAGCTTGCTCCGACGACGCGGGGGCGTACTGGTTTCGACGGGGACGTAGAGGCGGGAATAGCGGGCGGTGGCGCCTGACCACCTTAAAACGGGCAACTTATAAATTAAAGAACGACGACAACGTAGTTCTCGCCGCGGCTTAACGCGGCCGTCCAACCTGGAAGGACCACGGTCCGGGATTGGGCGTCGACGAGTGGTGCACGTGAGTGCGCAAAGCTTTGAGCGCACCATGAACAATGAAGCTACCAAGCCCCTGAGTGTGACGGCTCACGCCTGGGTAAGGGAATGTAAATAACCGTCTGCGCCCGGAGAAGTTCCCGTTGAAGCGTTTTCGGACAGGGGTTCGACTCCCCTCGCCTCCACCAAACCGCTATCCATTGAGCAACAATGGATAGCGGTTTTTTCATTGGTCCCCAATGGATTGCGGTTTTTGTGATTTGCATTCATTGTCTAAATAATAAAGATTGTATTAGATAAGGTAGAATAAGTTTCGCAAAAAGAAAAAGAGACATGGTTTGCAGATCTCTGGTAGAATGAAGTCGCGACACACCATTCTGAAAGGAGACAGCAAACCATGCCTGAAAAGATTGTACAGCTA
>NZ_JBBMFK010000024.1:0-58033 GCF_040096055.1 Pseudoflavonifractor intestinihominis | reverse complement strand
GACATTCGCTGTCCGGGCTGCTGCCTCGCAGAGCGCACGATACAGGGCTTGCCCCTGTATAGAAGTGCGCCCTTGTTACCAAGGGATTTATCGATGGGGTGCATTCATGTCACTTGGCCCACCAGCCTGGTTTGTTCTTCGTAGCACGTCCTCCCTCTTTTTTGAAGTGGAAGATACAGCCCAATGCTTTGGCTTTTCTAACTGTTTCGGCAAGCTCATAGCCACCAATAATCCAAAGGCTTCCGCCATTTGCACGCTTATCCACAAATTCAACTCCGGTTGCTTCAAGCAAACCAATGATGTCATCAGCATCTGACTTTTGATCTTCCATCCCAAACAACATCATTTGCTCCGGTTTATAGTCCTGCGTTTTTAATGGAGGCATTTTCTCCGGGGCAGGATTTTGCTGCGCAGTCTTTAATCGCTGATCACGGACAAGCTTTATTGCCGTTTCGGGAAGAACTACAGGCGCACTCACAGGAAAAATTTCGCTTTCAGCAGGACTTTGCACTGTATCCATATCTTTTATCCCTGTAACCTGTTCCTTTTCTTCTGGAACGGCCAGATCATTTACTTTTTCAATAGATGTGCCAATCACATCGTTTTTAGGATCCAGCGCGGCTTCGATGACACTCTCATCCAACTCAGATGTTTCGCCGTCATCTTGGTGAATGATTGCGAAAGCACGTTGCTTCACCCGTTGCAAAAGCTCTGTTTCTCTGATCTTGGTATCCTGAACGGCGGAGGACGCTTCCGGCTCAATACCATTGTCATTCAATTCGGAAACAACGCGCTCCATTGTCTTGTTGGGATCACGATAGTATTCACTTCCACGGATTCGGATAAATTGCCAACCCAATCGTTCCAGAATCGTCTGGCGCTCCATATCTTCCCGGATCTTATCCTCGCCGCTATGCCAACGCTCGCCATCGCATTCGATTGCGACCTTTTTTCTGCCGCATACGGCCACCATATCCAGACGATATGCGCCGACTTTCCACTGCTGTACCAGGTGATAGCCTCTGACTGTCAGGAAGCGAGCCACCGCAGACTCAAAAGGCGATTCTGCTTTTTGTTCAATCTTGGCGTTGGATATGGCAACAGATTCTGGATTCAGCGAATAGTCAATCAGCATTTTACGAATATCACCCGGCTTCAGGTCATTTGCAGAATCAAGTGAATCGACAACCCACAGCTGATCTCTGGCTCGGCTGGCAGCAACATTATAGCGCTTCCTGTAAGCGTCATCCACACCGAACGCTTGTTTTGCCACCGGGCCCGTACCATTTGCGCAGTCTACCACACTCAGGAAGATAACATCCCGTTCATCACCCTGAAAGTTCGAGGCATTACCGCAGAGGATTCTTCGCTCACTGACGTCCTTGGGATCAATATGGGAATAGATTTCTTCTTGTAACTTTTTGACCTGTTCATCTCCCAGCAAAGAGATGATGCCAAATGTTTTTCCTGCATACTCCGGCTGCTCCATACAAGCCTGCATCAGTGCGACAACAGCTTTCGCTTCATTGGGGTTGGTCTTACCGATACGCTCACCGTTTGCAACCCGATAGTTTACCACAGCAGGCAAAAGGACATTGTTGCTGCAATCCCGCAAGGGCTTAATTTTGAAGTCGTAAGAGAGCCAGTTGGAAAATCCGATGATCTCCGGCACACAGCGGAAATGTTCATGGAGCATCAGCGGTTGGAATGTGGTTGCCGCAATATCATAGATAGAGGTCTTAGCGTCATAGAGGTGGTCATTGGGAATCTTGCCGGCAATATACATTTCTTTCAATGCATTCATCTTATCGACCTGAACGCCGACCGCCATAGGGCTGACCTGTTTATCGTCACCTACAATGACCAGCTTTTTTCCCATATACAAAATAGCCAGAGAAGAAATATCCGACTGACTGGCCTCATCAATGATGATAATATCAAACTTATTCGTACCGGGATTCAAACTTTCCAGCGCCTTGCCAATAGGCATAATCCAACCAGGAACCGCACTTTGGCACTTGACCATCAGTTCACGGGCCTTAGCTCGATACATCGGAGCGTTCTTACCAGTTCCTTTGCCGATTTTCTTGACAGTCTGCTTCCAGCCAATCAGCGCCTGCTTCATGCTGATGTCATGCTCGGTTGTTCGCAAAAGATTGTACCAGGCAGCCTTCTCAGCATACTTTGCAGTAATCCTGCGATACTCCTTACTAAGGGCAAGACTACGCTTTTGAAGCTCCGGGAAAGGCTCAGCAATAATCTCTTCAATGATCCCATAGTACTGTTTCCACTTCCACGCATCGTCAATGTCACTTGGAACGGCAGCTTCTCCGTGGATACCGCTTCGAGTCCGAATAGCGTCAGCCCACTGAGGTGCCACCGGAGCCAGCCGATTCAAATAGTTTTCACGCTTGGCCTTCAGACTTGTCTTGGCATAGGTTTCCTCCAAGATTGCAAAGGCAGTCCGATATGCATGCGGATCATAGGCTTCTGCGGCTAAATGCAGTACTTTGCAGACATTGGAATATATACGTTTTCCAATTTGAAGGACATTGCGGTTTTTCTCAAGCTCTTTCTGTGTGTCGGCAATTGTCTGAACCACATCAAAAATATCACAGATTTTGGGAATGGTGTTTCCGAGGGCTGCCAGGATTTTCTCGGCGGATACAAGTTCGGAATCCAGCACATTGCGCTGGAAAATCATATCACAGGGCAATCCCACAGCACTCATGCGCATTGTCAGCACTTCATATTCTCTCTGGAACCAATCCAAATACCGCTGAATATAAGGGATATAGTTTGCTGCAACTCGTTCTGGCTCAGATGCATCCAAATCGTAAAATGCAGGAACACCATGCTTGGAAAGCAAATCATTCCAATAAGAAGCGCACTGATCCCGCATGGACTTCATTTCCATAACATGGAGGATCAGCTGACAGTCTTCAATAGTCTGTGGTTGCCGCCCGTTCACAGTTGCGCCATTCAATGCCATTTCCAGCTGTTTATTAAAAAGTAGCGTCAGCTTGCCAATCTTTCCCCCTTGTTTGTACTTCTCCAGCAACTGTTTCATTGCATCCGCAAAATCAGGGTCTGGATTAAAAATCTGAACGTCTTTGCCAAACTTTTCAGCGGTTAATCTTTCTGCGTACACAGATGTGTCCTGTAACTGCTGAATCAGCTGAGTCCACAACTGTTTATACGTCTCTCCCTTCTTGCCATCTACAGCGCAATGCTGCATCCAAGGTTCTACTTTTGGGAATGCAGAAACATAGTCTCGCAGTTGGTTAACAGCAATCGATTCTGGATAATCCAAGGTCAATTGGCCAAAAGGCGCGGTGATTGATATTTTGTTTTCGACAGGCAGATTCTGAATTTTCCACCCTTCGTTTTCGGATATAGTATCCAGATGAGCCATAGCCGAGTTTAGAGCATTGCATTTATCTTCAAAGTCTTTGGGGGTCATCACATCCTCTGGATTTGGAAGATCATGGTTAAATTCGGATTCATCTTCTGCGGTGATACTGCTATTGCTCCGATATAACTCAGATAGTTCTGCAAATGTAAGTGGCAACGGCTCGTAAAGGCGGACCATACCGGGAATATAGGATAGGGTTTCGCTGTTTTCCCGAACAAATTCAGCGGCCATAGAGGGAGAAAGTTCCTCGCCGTTAAAGACAATGCAATTGCATTCCTGATTGATAATAGAAAACAGTTTCTTTCGAGTTTTCGCAAGATCACGAATAATTTGCTTCCGTTCCAGCCCCAAGGACTCCATTTCCTTTTTTAGCTCGAAGGAAGTGTACTGAGACATATAGCTTGTAATTCCATCAATGGATTTCTCCATATCCACATTGGAATCATCCAGCATGGAAACGCATAGGCTTTGCAGTCCCGGAGCGACCTTGTCTTTCAGAACAATCAATGCCTTTTGCGTATGGCTGGTCACCAGAACACTCTTACCTTGGGCCAAAAAGTGTCCCATGAGGTTTGCAATGGTGTGTGTCTTACCTGTACCGGGAGGCCCCTGTACCAAAACGGCATTATAGCGTTCGATCCGCCGGGCAATCTCCAGCTGTTCCTTATTGGCCTCTTTGGAGAGCAGAATATCTACACTTTCACCGCCAACTGCCGCAAGCTGCTCTTCAATAGAGACTTCTCCAGTATCTTCGGGAATATCAATTTTTCCACCCTCGACGATGTCGCCAATCGGGGCAGGAACTTCTCCGGTTTTCTCGACATGTTCAATAATTTGTTCAATGGCTTTCAGCGCACCATCCATGCGTTTCCGCAGAATATAGCAGGGATTGCGGTACAGTAGGAGCCTTTCTTTTTTCTGCCAGCTGTCAGGAATACCGTCTTCGACATAGATACTCTCCGAGGAGAGCTGATGGACAAATATTTTAAGAAATGCAGGCAGATCATTACGATCTAAGGGATGGTAGTCATTCTGGTGGAGATCATCCCGCATATGGTTAATGGAAGACAGATTGATCCCGTCCATGCTCTGGAACATTACGGTGTACAATTCGGTTTCCACATTGGTATCCTCGATATATATCGTGTTTTCCGCTGCGTCATGCCGAATCTTTACACGCCGGGTCAAAATTGGGTGATCAAGTTCGGGCAGATCCCGATCTCGAAGAAAGCCATCGGCGACCACCAACTCCAGAGTTTCAGACTCCCGCTCCAAATCAACGCTGATCTTGTAAAGCTCCGAGAAGAAATCTCTGGTTTTTTCCAGCATTTTCTGCTTTTCCGCCCACAAATCTCGTTTTGCTGTCCATGTATGAAATGCTGCTATACGTTCTTCGCTGTCAGAGAAAAACTCCCTATAGGTGTGATTTTCTTCGTCAATGCGCTCCTTATCAGCTTCTGAAATCTCTTCCGGGAGCCGCACTTGATCCAGAGGCAGAAGAATAAAATTCTTAACTTTTGCCTTATAATGATAGTCATTCCAGCCCTGTTCCAGCCAATTTTCTAAGTTGGGATCAGGAGTTGGACAACTCTGAAATTCAGGCTTATGAACGGCCAGTAACACATCTGTCGTATCCTCAGTATCTTCCTCTTCTACGCGATCCCGGTAATACACTTTGATGTTTTCCGGATCATCAGGAAGGGAGCTGATGGGGCGGAACCACGGGTAATCGGATACTCGAAGCACCACTTTTTGCTTTAATTTATTCAGCTCTTCAATAAACTTGAAGAGAGATAGTACTTTTTCCTGTTTGGTGATTTCCTGCCTCACTTCAGTAGTCTCAATCTTATCGTCCAAGATTACACCTCTTATCCGTTACACATCTTGATTGGAGTGGAAATAGCCTCCATGATGCGCCTAAATCACAGTTTTTAGAACTCTGCACATTCTTTGC
This sequence comes from Pseudoflavonifractor intestinihominis, assembly GCF_040096055.1. Classification (NCBI taxonomy): domain Bacteria; kingdom Bacillati; phylum Bacillota; class Clostridia; order Eubacteriales; family Oscillospiraceae; genus Pseudoflavonifractor; species Pseudoflavonifractor intestinihominis. Next base: position 52,664 of record NZ_JBBMFK010000024.1, on the reverse strand, counting down.
AAGCGAATCTATTGATATATCTATATTTTAAGTTGCCGTTGGATACAAGTCAATGGCTACACACAATGTTTGTAAGAATCACTTCCAGGTGCATTTTTGCATGATTAAATCCGCCCCATGTATCCTCTGTCAGAATTCAGTATTTAACCTTAAGTGATTATCGTGGATAGACAAGAAATGTGATTTTTTGGAACTAATAAGGCTATATCTGTAAGTGGAGTCAACAATTTTTCTCATCCTTGGCGCTTCTGCCAAACAATGTCATACCCTAACACATCGGCCAGCTCCACCGCCTCACCGTAGCGCAGGCTGCCGCGTTTCAATTTGTCGGACAGATTGGGGACGCTGCTGCTCCAACCGTATTCGTCGGCCAAGATTTCTACGGCCTCGCTCATAGTCATGCCAGCCCGGATGATATACGACTTGATCTCGTTTCGGTAAATCTCTTTGTTTCTCATGGCTTATGCCCTCCTTTTTTTGTATGCCTGACGGTGAAGCCGATGTGCTGGTGAACGTACTGGGTTCATCGTTGGGCGATGGATAATGGTATGCGAATAACTGTTTTCTCTGTCGTATGCGAAGCCCTGTTCACAAGTGGTGGGGTTCGGTTTCACTGTTCCGTATGGATTTTTGCGGAACGGAGAAATTATGCGCTGGACAGCGTATCCGCTTCGCTGCCCAGCGTATCGTGCTTTGATGGCGTTATCAGTATGAAAACGCCGGATTTTTCGTTGTTTTCACTTCCTTCGGAAAAATCACTGAAATTTTGCCGTTCTCCCCGAATGCTGTTCCTGCCCCTGCCTTTTCAGCGGCGTATTCCAGCATTGGCACGCTCTCCCGTGCTTTTAGGCACATGGAGTCATGGCGCTGCTTCCCCTGCCGGGGGTATCCCATTCGGACGGTCATGTAATTTTCAAGGTACTGTCGTCTCTCGACAAGTACAGTTTAACGAAAAATCGGGCCTGTTCCCGTATATCCAAGAGGTTGGAAAACGGGTGCGAAACGCAGAAATTTCCACGCTTATAGAAATCTGTGCTATAATGGGAAGCAGAACGAGAGGGGGCGCGGATATGAACATCAAACTGACGATCCCAGAGCGGCTCAAAGATTTGCGGACAGAGCGCGGCCTGACGCTGGAACAGCTTTCCGTGGCGACTGGGATTTCCCGTGCCGCCCTCGGCAAGTATGAGGCGGACGATTTCAAGGACATCAGCCCGTTCAGCATCGCGGCACTGGCAAAGTTCTATGGAGTGTCCTCCGATTACCTGATGGGATTGACGGAAACAAAAAATCACCCAAACACAGAGCTGGAAGCCCTGCATTTGGGTGACAGTGCGATTGAAGTATTGAAAGACGGACAGTTCAACCACCGGCTGCTGTCGGAGCTGATCTGCCATAAAGATTTTCAGCGCTTGATGCTGGACGCAGAAATCTATGTTGACCGCATCGCGGATATGCGGATCAACGACATGAACGCCGTGCTGGAAGCTGTGCGTCAAATGGTGCTGACAAAGCGGGAGGATAGTTCGAACGATCTCTACCTCCGCACACTGGAATTGGCGCAGGTGCCGGAGGAAGAATATTTCGGCCATGTGGTTGCGGATGACCTGACAGGGATACTCCGCGATATTCGGGAAGCCCACAAAACTGACAACACAACGGCGGACGAGCCATCCGCCGCTGCACAAGCCCAGCAGCAGTTGCAAACGGCTATGAACTTTGAAGGCAGCAGCGATGAGAAGAAGGCGCGGGCGTTTCTGGCGACTTTCGGCATTGACTATGATGCCATCACAAAGGAGCAGTTTATCACGCTGATTGAAATACTGCGGCTATCAAAGCACATGAAAAGCCCCATAAGCCAGCGGGGTAGAGCCAGCATGACACACGGGAAAGGAAAACGAAAGCGCAAATAGGCAAGAAAATACGCCGTATCCAGCAAAATCTGCTGAATACGGCGTATTTCTTCGTTGCCCAATCCTGCCTGACAGATGCCATAATTGGTTTTCTTTCAAATCACTTTCTTATGAGCACCTGTCCCAGGCGCGGGGGATGCTGTTATCTTGTTCAGGGCAGGTAGGACAGGGGGTTGACGGTGGTGCCGTTGATCTTCACCTGGAAGTGGCAGTGGTTGCCGGTGGACCGGCCGGTAGAGCCCACCCGGGCGATGACCTGGCCCTGGTAGACCTTGTCGCCGACGCTGACCAGCAGGCTGGAGCAGTGGGCGTAGTAGGTCTGGTAGCCGTTGCCGTGGTCAATGATGACATACTTGCCGTAGCTCCAGTTGCTGCCGGTGCCGGTGCCCGCCCAGATGACGGTGCCGCCGTCAGCGGCCTGGATGCCGGTGCCGTAGGCCGCGGCGATGTCGATGCCGGAGTGATAGCTGTAGCTGCCGAAGATATAGCGGTAGCCGAAGTAGGAGGTGATGTTGCCGTACACGGGCCAGATGAAGGAGCCGGTGGGCAGCCAGCTGGGCCGCTCCTTGGTGCCAACGGCGATGACCTTGGCGGTGGGCTCGGTGATGGTGACGTTGTTGGTGATGTTGCGCTCACGCTCGTTGCCGTTGACGTAGGTCACGTCGGCGGTGATCTCCGCCAGGCCCTCGCTGCCTGCGTCCAGCACCTTGGTGTCGCCCTGGTACATGGAGTCGTCCTCCACCTCTTCCACCGGGCTGGCGATGGCCTCCTGGTAGGTGATGGTCTCGGTGGTCTGGACGGACAGGAAGGGGATGACCTCCCGCACGTTGAGGATCTGGCCGATATAGATGTTGTTGATGTCCACGTCGGGGTTCAGGGCCTCCAGCTCGGACAGGGACATGTCGTTGTCGTAGGCGATCTGCATGAAGGTGTCGCCCTTCTGGACCTCATAGGTGGTCTGGCCGTTGGTGTTGGCGGTCAGGCGGGCCTCCATGGCGGACAGATCCTGCTCCACGTCGGAGGGGGTGTACTGCCGGCTGATGGACACGGACTCCACAAACTCGGCGGAGGTGGTGTTCTCGTTGACATAGGGGGCCTTGATGGCGTCCAGCATGGCGGTGAGAGAGGTCTCGTCCTGGGCCGCGCCGATGAATTGGCCGTTGACCTTGAGCACGTAGCTCTTCATCACCTCGCCGATCTGGTCGAACAGGTAGGTCTCAAAGTCGCCCACGTTGGACAGCTTGTCCTTCTCGGTGAGGGCGAAGTCGTAGGTGACGGCGTTGTCCAGGGTGTAGTCATACCCCAGAATATCGGAGGCCCGGGCTTCCACCCGCTCCATGGCGCCCTCGAACACCTCCGGGTCGGAGACCACGCCCAGGGTGACGCCGTCCACCGACACCACGTAGCTGGGGGTGTACACGGTGCCCACCACCAGGGCCACGCCGATGACGCCGGCGATCAGCAGGAAGGCCAGAGGGCCCACGGCCTTGTGGCCGGCGGCGGCGGCGTCCGCCCGGTGGAGCAGGGCGCCCACGCTGCGGCCTGCGGCGATGAGGGCGTCCAGCACAGGGCGGCGGCCCTGCCGGGAGCTACCTTCCTCCCGGACGCCGCCCGCCGTCTCTTCGGCGGGGATGGCGTCGGGCACTGCCTGCCGGCCATTGGAGTGTAAGATCTCATCCATCGGAGAAGGACCTCCTTAAGAAAGGCAAAAAGTCAAAATAAGAATCCGCCTGCAACACAGCGGGGAGCGCTGAAAATTACAGAACGGAATGAAATGATTACAAACTGGTTACAAACGGTATCATACACGCTTTTTGCCTTTACGTCAATACTTTTTTACATGAAAACGGGCGGGAAAGGGGAGATTTTTCCTACGAAAGGGGCCGGGGCGGGGAGTAAGCTTAAAAAACGGGGCGAAATCTTAAGAAAACCCCGTCCCGCCGCCCGCCGGGCGGCGGGGTTCGGGCGGCTTTTCTTGCGTGGGGGCGGTGGGGCGTGGTATAATAGCCGCTGCCCGGCCATCGTTATTTTTGTTTTTTAGGCCGGCTCTCCCGCCCCTTTCAGGGCGACCGGAACTCCCGGCGGGAGATCATTCCGGCGCCGCCGTCATGGGATACGGCATCATTAAGGCGGCGGTGCCGCCGGTCCATTTTTCAACTGGAGGCGCTTCATGGCAACAAGGAAATCCCGTCCCCGGCGCAGAGGGCCGCTGATCCTGCTGGCGGCGGTGCTGGTGCTTGTGGCGGGTGGACTGTTCTTTTACGACCAACAGACCCGGATTCAGACCGAGACCCTCACGGTTGCCTCAGACCGGCTGCCCGCGGGGTTTGACGGCTACCGCATCGTGCAGATCTCCGACCTCCACGGCAGGGAGTTCGGGGAGGACAACAAAATTCTGCTGGAAAAGACGGCGGCGCTGGAGCCCGACCTGATTGCCATCACCGGGGACGTGATCGACGACCCGGACCAGATGGGCATTCTGGAGCCCCTGGCCAGGGGCCTGACCGCCATCGCCCCCACCTTTTATGTGACGGGCAACCACGAGTGGGCCATCAAGGAGGCGGCCACGGTGAAGAGCCTGCTGGAGGAGCAGGGCGTGACGGTGCTGTCCAACGAGTACCTGACCCTGGAGCGGGGCGGGGATACCATCGTCCTGGCGGGCATCGACGACCCCAACGGCCCCTACGACCAGAAGACCCCGGAGGAGCTGTCCGACGAGATCCACGCCGCCCTGGGGGACCCCTACGTGGTGCTGCTGGCCCACCGGAACGAGTACTACCAGGTGTACGACCGGTGCGGCTTTGACCTGACGCTCTGCGGCCATGTCCACGGGGGGCTGATCCGGCTGCCCTTTACCGACGGGCTCATCGACAATACCCGCCGCCGGTTTTTCCCCACCCACACCGCCGGGCTCTATCCCCTGGACGGAGGCGGCACGCTGATGGTGTCCCGGGGCCTGGGCAACGGGGGCATCTCCTTCCGGCTGTTCAACCGGCCCCACCTGCCGGTCATTGTGCTGAAATCGGGGGAGTAAGAGGTAAAACAGGCATAAAGCCCGCTCAGGCAGAGGCTGGAACACGGCGTAGAGACTGCGTGCGGCATTGAGAACGCCCCTTGAATTGCAGCTGCTTACAAGTCTGGGCGGGTAACTCTGCTCGGGCGACGCAGGAACGATACGTAGGGCACCGAACCGGCATAGTAACTGCTCACAAATACAGCGGGTGATTGAATTTTGCCGCCGCCGGACGTACTCCGAAAGGGGGTACCAGGGGGAAACGGGCGCGTTTGGCCCTGAAAGGGCCCTCCGCGCCTGTTGCCCCCTGGCGAGCTTTTCCTACTTTCCCTCGCTGGAAAGTAGGCCGCCGGAGGCCGTTCCCCTTGTATCCACAAACCGCCTGCGAACTGAGAGATTTCCCCTCATCCGACATTTGCTGCGCAAATGCCACCTTCCCCCCAGAGGGGGGAAGGCTTAGGACGCGCCCCATAGGCTTTCCCCCGGGGGAAGGCATTTTACCCCCACAATATAAAGAAAAGAGAACTGACCATGGAATATTTTGCGGGAACCTTTGATATTGCGGTCATCGGCGCGGGCCACGCGGGCATTGAGGCGGCGCTGGCCGCCGCCCGGCTGGGCCTGCGGACGGTGTGCTTCACCGTGAACCTGGACGCGGTGGGCAACATGCCCTGCAATCCGGCCATCGGCGGCACGGGCAAGGGCCACCTGGTGCGGGAGATCGACGCCCTGGGGGGCGAGATGGGCCGGGCCGCCGACGCCGCCTGCATCCAGTACCGCATCCTGAACCGGGGCAAGGGCCCTGCGGTGTGGTCCCTGCGGGCCCAGGCCGACCGGCGGGAATACCAGAAGGTGATGAAGCACACCCTGGAGAGGCAGGAAAACCTGTGGGTCAAGCAGGCCGAGGTGGTGGCCATCCGCACGGAGAACGGCGCCGTGTCCGCGGTGGTCACCGCCACCGGGGCGGTGTATGCCGTGCAGGCCGCGGTGGTGTGTACCGGCACCTTCCTGGGGGGCCGCACCATCGTGGGCGACGTGGTGCGGGACTCGGGCCCCGACGGTCTGGCCGCCGCCCTGCCCCTGACCGAGTGCCTCAAATCCCTGGGGCTGTCCATCCGCCGCTTCAAGACGGGCACGCCCCCCCGGGTCCACCGGCGGAGCGTGGACTTCTCCAAGATGGAGCTCCAGCCCGGCGACCCGGACGCCCAGCCCTTCTCCTTTGAGACGGCCGCGCCCCCGGCCAACAGGGCCGTGTGCTACCTGACCTACACCAACGCCGCCACCCACGCCGTCATTCGGGCCAACCTGGACCGCTCCCCCCTCTACGACGGCACCATCGAGGGGATTGGCCCCCGGTACTGCCCCTCCATTGAGACCAAGATCGTCCGCTTTCCCGACAAGGAGCGGCACCAGCTCTTCATCGAGCCCATGGGCCTGGACACGGAGGAGCTGTATATCCAGGGTCTGAGTTCCTCCCTGCCCGAGGAGGTACAGGTGGAGATGCTCCACACCATCCCCGGCCTGGAGCGGGCCGAGATGACCCGTGCGGCCTACGCCATCGAGTACGACTGCGTGGACCCCACGGAGCTGCTGCCCACCCTGGAGTGCAAAAAAATCCCCGGCCTGTACGGCGCGGGCCAGTTCAACGGCTCCTCCGGCTATGAGGAGGCCGCCGCCCAGGGCCTGGTGGCGGGCATCAACGCCGCTTTGAAGCTGCTGGGCCGTCCCCCCATGGTCATCGGCCGGGACCAGGGGTACATCGGCGTGCTCATCGACGACCTGGTGACCAAGGGCACCAACGAGCCCTACCGGATGATGACCTCCCGCACCGAGTACCGGCTGCTGTGCCGCCAGGACAACGCCGACCGCCGTCTCACCGGCCTGGGCCGCCAGGTGGGGCTGGTGAGCGAGGAGCGGTACCGCGCCATGCTGGACAAGTACGCCGCCGTGGACCGGGAGTGTGCCCGGCTGGAGCACACCGGCGTGTCCCCCTCCCCCGCCCTGGACGCCCTGCTCTCGGGCAAGGGGGAGCCCCCCGCCCCCAACGGGGCCCGGCTGGCCGACCTGCTCCGCCGTCCCCGCATGACCTACGGCGACCTCTCTCCCCTGGACCCCGGGCGGCCGGAGCTGCCCGCCGCCGTCACCGAGGCGGTGGAGATCGACCTGAAGTACCGGGGCTATATCGAGCGGCAGCAGCGGCAGGTGGAGGAGATGCGCCGGCTGGAGAGCCGCCCCCTGCCCCCGGATTTGGACTACCAATCCCTCCAGGGCCTGCGGCTGGAGGCCAGACAGAAGCTGTCGGAAATCCGTCCCCTGAACCTGGGCCAGGCCAGCCGGATTTCCGGCGTGAGTCCTGCTGACATCGCGGCGCTGATGATCGCACTGGAGCGGGGCTGACGCCATTTCCCTCATCCGCCCCCTGCGGGGGCACCTTCCCCCCAGGGGGAAGGCTTTGGGCGCGATACGGATGAGGGGAACCGCCCCGCTGCCGTTTTCCGGGGAAAGGTGGGTCGGGCTTAAAAAATCGTCACGATTTCTTCACAGGCTGTCCACATTTTCCGGGTAGACTGTGGAGAAAAGGAGGCGAATAGCCGTGATGAATGAGGATAGGATGGAAAAAGAAGTACGCCGGGGCGTGCGGTTCAACAAGATCGCCCTGGCAGCGCTGGCGCTGCTGGCGGCGGTGGGGGCGTGGGCGCTGCTGAGCTGGTTTGGCCGCCCCCTGGACGACAGCATCACCCCCGACGGCCTGGCCCAGCACCTGAGCGGCGGCGCTCTGGGCAAGACCGGCGGAGTGTACTACACCCTGGAGGACGGCAGCGGTCTGGTGGACGTCCTGGACCTGCCCGGCTGGACCATCACCCAGGAGGAGGCGGAGGGAGAGCCGCTGGTGGTGTTCCGCCTGTGGGAGAACTGCGAGCTGGCCCTGTACGAGGGCGGTCTGGCCTATGCCTGGAACGGCTACGCCCCGTCGGACACCACCGGGGCGGCCTGGTACACCGTCCCCGAGGGGACAGCCCAGGCGGCGGCCTCCCTGCTCAAGGCGGACGGACAGCTGGAGGCGGACCCCGGCGTCCGGTTCTGACTTATTTTTAAATAAAGGAGCAAGCACGTGACAACAAAGCCAAAGGTAGTGCTGGGCCTGTCGGGCGGAGTGGACTCCGCCGTGGCGGCAGAGCTGCTGAGCCGGGACTATGAGGTCCACGGCCTGTATCTGGACATCGGCCTGGGGGGCACGGGAAAGGCGGACGCCGCCGCCGTGGCCGACCGACTGGGCATCCCCTTCCACACCGCGGACATCCGGGACGCGCTGGAGCGCCAGGTGTGCGGCCCCTTTGCGGCGGACTATCTGGCGGGGCGCACCCCCCTGCCCTGCGCCCGGTGCAATCCCACGGTGAAGTTCCCCGCCCTGCTGGCCCTGGCGGAGGAGATCGGCGCGGACAAGGTGGCCACCGGGCACTACGCCCGCACCGCCCTGGCCCCCGACGGCAGGGTGTTGCTGCGCAAGGGCCTGAGGGCCAACGACCAGTCCTATATGCTCTCCCGGCTGCCCCAGGATATATTACAGAAGGTAATTTTCCCCCTGGGTGATTACGAAAAGACCCAGGTGCGGGCCATGGCGGGGGCGGCGGAGCTGCCGGTGGCCAACAAGCCGGACTCCATGGAGATCTGCTTCATCCCCGACGGGGACTACGCCGCCTGGCTGGAGCGCCGGGGCGCGGTGCCGCCGCCCGGGGACTTTGTGGACAGGGACGGCAAGGTGCTGGGCCGCCACGGAGGCATCCACCGGTACACCCTGGGCCAGGGCCGTGGGCTGGGGGTGTCCGGCCCCCACAAGTACTATGTGACCGAGATCGACCCGGCCTGCGGCAAGGTGGTGCTGTCCGACGGCGCCGACCTGATGGCCGGGCGGGTATACTGCGCCGACATGAACTGGCTGGCCGTGGACGGCCTGCCGGAGCCGCTGGAGGTGACGGTGCGCCTGCGCCACTCCAAGACCGAGCTGGCGGCCGTGGCCCGTGCCGACGGGGAAAGCGTGGTGCTGGAGATGCAAACCCCCGCCCGGGCCCCCACGCCGGGCCAGCTGGCGGTGCTCTACCTGGGGGACGTGGTGGCGGCCAGCGGCTGGATCACCGGCGCGGACCGGACCGTCCCCGGCCCATAGAGACAGAAGGAACAATGGCTCTCCCCGCTGGCGGGGAGAGCCATTGTTTTTTTACGAAAAAAAGAGATGACAGAAAAATGTTTTTCTATGGAAAACAAAAGCGCGGAAATGAATGAAAATGAGTGTTTTATAGAAAATCAGGGGGGAATACGCACATATAGGGAGGATGAAGCGGGAACAGAAGATCCCATTCCTTCACAATAGAAATATAAATAAAAAACATTTTTTGAAATGTGACCGAAATGTAACCGTTGCATGATACAGTATTGCCGTAGACGGGGGCGGACCTGACTCGGGATGGTCTCCCCTTCTGAAGAAGCGACAAAGGCAAACCGGCCGAAAGGCCGGGACGCAAAGCCAGGAGGCTAAAGCGGCAGCTGCCGCCATGCCGGTCCGGCCGCCGCAGATTTCATAGACCTTTCTCCCGCAGCGGAGAAAGAAAGGAGAAATGAAATATGCTGGCAAAGACGAAGAAGATCTTAGCAATGGTCCTCACCCTGTGCATGGTGGTGGGGATGCTGGGCACCGCCGCCATCGCGGCGGAGGAGCCGGAGAGCACCGGCAGCCCGGAGGTGCTGAGCGGCACCGACCCCACCCCCGGCGAGAACCCTGACGACACCCAGCCCACCGACGGCCAGGCCGCCCTCCAGGCCCAGGTGGACGCCGCCGAGGCCGGCGGCACGGTCACCCTGGAGGGGGACGTGGAGCTGGCCGGGGCCGTAAACATCAGCAAGAGCCTGGTGCTGGACCTGAACGGCCACAGCCTGAAGGGCGCCGGCGCGGACCAGCTGCTGGTCATCACCAGCCCTGACGGCGCCGCGGTGGACGTGACCGTAAAGAACGGCACACTGGACGGCGGCCAGAGCGCCGGCCGGGGCAACGCGGCATTTTACGGCGGCGCCATCTACTGCACCGCCGGCAAGGCCAGCACCCTGACCCTGGTGGACTGCGCCTTTGAGAACAACGTGGCGGGCACGGGCAGCGCCCTGTGGACCGACAGCTCCCTGTACATGGAGGGCTGCACCCTGGAGAACAATGTGGGCACCGCCGGCACCAACTACGGCTCCGCCGTGGCGGTGAAGGGCCCCACCACCAGCGAGGGCGCCGACGCGCCCAAGGTCCCCTCGGTCACTGTCACCGGCTGCACCTTTGAGAGCAACGGCCGGGACGACGCCAACACCCTGGGCGGCGCGCTGTACATGCTGGGCGTGGATACCGTCGCGGTGAGCGACAGCTCCTTCACCGGCAACCAGGGCGGCACCGGCGGCGCCGTGTACTGCAGCAACAGCAATTCCGTGTCCTTTACCGGCGTGACCTTTACCGGCAACAGCAGCGTCAGCGGCTCGGGCGGCGGCGGCGCGTACGCGGACAACGTCAAAGCTCTGCGCTTTGACGGCTGCACCTTCACCGGCAACACCGCCAGCGGTATGGGCGGCGGCCTCTGCTCCGGCGCCCAGAACAGCCTGACCGTCACCAACTGCACCTTTACTGACAACAGCTGCACCGCGGGCAACGGCGGCGCCATCTCCCACCAGAGCGGCCCCGCTGTCATCTCCGACAGCACCTTCACCGGCAACACCGCCGCGGTCATGGGCGGCGCCATCCTGGTGGCCGACACCTTCACCATGGACACCAGCCTGAAGCTGGAGAAGTGCACCATCGCCGACAGCACCGGCGGCTATGGCGGCGCGCTGGCCATCCAGGGCATCAAGGGCAGCTACAACGTGCCCGCCACTGTGGACAGCGAGACTACCATCACCAACAGCACCGCCACCGTGTACGGCGGCGCCATCTACGCGGCCTACATGGACCTGGACCTGGGCGCCGCCATCACCGGCAGCACCAGCCCCAGCTACGGCGGCGCGGTGTACGCCTACCTGGGCGACCTGGACGTGACCGGCTCCATCACCGGCGGCGCCGGCGCCAACTACGGCGGCGGCATCTACGCCAACCAGGTCAACGTGACCGTCACCGGTACCGTCACCGGCAACGCCGTGGCCCTGCACAGCACCGGCGTCAACGGCTACGGCGGCGGCATCGCCAGCCTGTACGGCACCCTGACCCTGGGCGAGGGGGCGGCCGTGTACAACAACACCGCCGCCGGCGCGGGCGACGACATCTACAGCATGGGCATGGAGGGCTACCCCAACGTGCTCAACCTGGTACCCGCCGGCCAGATGTCCGGCGACCTGACCCTGACCGGCGGCGACAAGATCACCGGCTGGTATGTGGACGGCCTGAAGGGCGCCGATGCCACCAGCCGCTGGAGCGTGGACGGCTACTACGACGAGTACACCCCTGTGGCGGACGAGGTCACCTATCTGGCCCTGAAGGCCGCCCACGGCGAGCCCTACGTCCCGTCCTACATGTACTACCACGTCACCGTCAACTATCTGGACAAGGACACCGGCCGGACCATCGCCTCCAGCTACACCTCTCCCAGCCACATTGAGGGCAGCGCCTATGACGTGAGCGCCTATGACGCCATCGCCATCGACGGCTACACCTACGACAGCACCAGCGGCGACGCCCTGACCGGCGTGCTCAACAGCAACAAGACCGTGAACGTGTACTACGTGGCCGACAAGGAGACGGACATCGATGATGAGGACACCCCCACCACCGACCTGCCCGAAACCACCGATCCCACCGACCCCGGCCAGGGCGGCCAGACCGAGATCCCGGATGAGGATACCCCCACCACCGATCTGCCCGAAACCACCGACCCCGGCCAGGGCGGCCAGACCGAGATCCCCGACGGCGACATCCCCACCGGCAACCTGCCCCAGACCGGTACCACCAGCAGCGCCCCTGTGTTCCGGGCCATCAGCGGTGTGTTCCTGTGCCTGGCGGTGGTGTTCGGCGGCGTGACCGTGGTCCTGTTCCGCAAGGAGCGCCACCAGGGCTGAGCCTTCGGCCTGAACCCCGCGAGAGGAAATTCCAGCACCAGAGCATAATGGAGCCCCGCCCCTGATTTCAGAGGCGGGGCTCCTTTGTTCTACAGACCATGCTCCGGCGGGGCGGTGAGGATGGACATCTGGAGCACGTAGTTGTCGTACCCGTCCACGGACAGCTCGTCCAGCAGGGCGTCCTCGTAGAAGGGGCCGGTGAGGGGCAGGCCCTGGTCTTGTGCCCAGGAGAGCATACGGCGGTAGGTGCGCCAGGCGGTGTCGTACCCGCCGGTGTGGCAGGCCACCAGGTACTGCCCGGCGGGCCGCACGGTGACGGGCACCCCGCCGGGGCGGCGGTCCATCTGGGTGTAAAAGGCGCAGTACCCGTCGGGGCTGGGCTGCACCGCCTTCTCCGGGTCCATGATGGCCCCCACCGGGTAGGGGCTGACGATGTGTCTGGCCTCCCGGAACTGCATGTGGGCCACAAAGGCCAGGCTGACGCTCTCCCCCGGCCTGCGGGGGGTGGTGATGAGCAGGGCCTGGGGCCGCTCCTCCACCCGCACCCCCTCCCGGTCCGCCGCCATGGCCGCCCGGGTCAGGGCCGCCTTCCGGCGGATCAGGTCCCGCATCTGCCGGAGCCGGCGGATCTTGTCCTCCAGCTCCCCCGCCTCCCCCTCCAGCAGGGCCACCAGTTCCTCCGGGCTGCGCCGGTCCAGGTAGGCCTTGATCTGGGACAGGGGCATGTCCAGCTCCTTGAGGGTGGAGATGACGTAGAACACATCCATCTGGGGAAAGGTGTAGTACCGGTAGCCGTTCTCCCCCTTGACCGCCGGGGAAAAGATGCCCAGCTGGTCGTAGTGGAACAGGGTGTGCTTGGTGGTGCCGCACAGGCGGGCAAAGTCGCCGGTGGTGAGATAGCCCTGGGGGACTGCGCACATGTCCCGCCGCCTCCTCTCTGACAGAAACAGCCGCCCGGAGCGGGCGGGAATTTGGCTCTTGACTATCGGGTTACCCGATACCCTATAATATCTGACGCATCAAGATTCTGTCAAGAAAGGCCGGTGCCTCCCATGGAAAACCGTCTGGACAGGGACTATGATTTTCTCTCCCTGCTCCGCTTCTCGCTGCCCAGCGTGGTGATGATGATCTTCACCTCCCTCTACACCATTGTGGACGGCATGTTTGTCTCCCGCTTTGTGGGGGAGGACGCCCTGGCGGCTCTGAACATCGTCTTTCCCGTCATGTGCCTGATCATGGCGGCGGGGATCATGCTGGCCACCGGGGGCAGCGCCATTGTGGCCCGTCGGATGGGCTCCGGGGAGGAGCAGTCCGCCCTGGAGGGCTTTTCCCTGCTCATCCTGGTGAGCGCGGCGGCGGGCGGGGCGTTTTCGGTGCTGGGCCTGGCGGCGGCGGAGCCCATCTGCCGCCTGCTGGGGGGCGAGGGGGACCTGATGGTCCACTGCGTGCCCTACCTGCGGATCATCATGCTCTTCGGGCCCATGAGCATGCTCCAGCTCATGTTCCAGAGCTTTTTCGTCACCGCCGGACGGCCCGGGCTGGGTCTGGGCCTGACGGTGGCCGCCGGCGTGGCCAACATGGTGCTGGACTATGCGTTCATCGTGCCGGGGGGCATGGGGGTGGCGGGGGCCGCCCTGGCCACGGTCACCGGCTACTGTATCCCGGCGGTGGCGGGGCTGGTGTTTTTTGCCCGGCAGCGGCAGGGGCTCCGCTTCGCCCGGCCCCGGTGGGACGGCCGCATGCTGGCCAATGCCTGCTTCAACGGCTCCTCCGAGATGGTGTCCAACCTGTCCAGCGCGGTGGTCACCCTGCTGTTCAACCTGACCATGCTGGAGCTGCTGGGCCCCCCCGGCGTGTCCGCCATCACCATCGTGCTCTACGCCCAGTTCCTCCTCACCGCCCTGTACATCGGCTTCTCCATCGGCGTGGCGCCGGTGTTCAGCTTCAACTACGGCGCCGACAACCGCCCCCGGCTCCGGGCCCTGTTCCGTTCCTGCCTGGTCTTTGTGGGAGTGACGTCGGCGGCGCTGTTCTTTGCCTCCCTGTTCATGGCCGACGGCGTGGTGGCCGTCTTCTCCACCAGGGGCTCGGAGGTGTACGGCCTGGCGGTCCACGGCTTCCGGCTCTTTGCCCCCATGATCCTCTTCGCCGGGGTGAATATCTTCGCCTCCGCCCTGTTCACCGCTCTCTCCAACGGCCCGGTGTCCGCCCTGCTGTCCTTTCTGCGGACCTTCGGCTTCCTGACGGCGGGGCTGCTGCTGCTCCCCCGTCTGCTGGAGGTGGACGGCGTGTGGCTGGCCGTGCCGGCGGCCGAGCTGCTGTCCTTTGGGGTGAGCCTGTGGTGCTTCCGCTGGGGCGGAAAGCGGTACGGCTACGCCGGATAGACGAAAAAATCCCCGCCGCGGTACGCGGCGGGGATTTTGGTATGTAGGTTACTGGCCGATGGTCTCTCTGGGATCCCGGAGATTCTCGCGGGACACCCGCTCCTCCTCGGAGACGTAGCGGTCCGGGTGCTTGCTGGCCTGGCTGTCGTCCCAGATCTTCTTGGCGGCAGGGGCCCAGCAGGCGGCGTAGCTGTCGCACTTGGCGCACAGGTGCTCGGCGGACTCGGGGGACTGGGGGTCGGTGGAGTGGGCGCCGGTCCGGGCCACCATGTCGCGCAGCTTGTTGGGGTTCTCCAGCATGGGGCAGGGCTGGAGCATGTTCTCGTTGAAGGGCTGGCCGTCGTGATAGGCCATGAACAGGGGCCCGCGGAGGGCGTCCAGCAGGGACTTCTCCCGGATGTTGGTGTCGGAGTAGTGGATGAACACGCAGGGGTCCACATCGCCGTTGGCGTTGATGTGGAGGTAGCGGCGGCCGCCGGCGATGCAGCCGCCCACGAACTCGGCGTCGTTCTGGAAGTCCATGGCGAACAGGGGCTTGCGGCTGCGGTAGTCACGGACACGGCGGTACATCTCGGTGCGCTGCTCGGGGGTGGGCAGCAGCTCGGGCACGGCGTCGTTGCCCACGGGCATGTAGTGGAAGTACCAGACGAACAGGGCACCCAGCTCGATCATCTTGTCGTAGTAGGCCTCGCTGGTGATGGACTCGAAGTTGGCGCTGGTGTAGCAGCAGGAGATGCCGTAGGGCAGGCGCTTGCGCTTGAGCAGCTCCATGGCGGCGATGACCTTCTGGTACACGCCGTTGCCGCGGCGGCCGTCGGTGGCCTCCTCGAAGCCCTCCAGGCTGATGGCGGGGATGAAGTTCTTCACCCGCAGCATCTCGTCGGCAAAGGCCTCGTCGATGAGGGTGGCGTTGGTGAAGCAGAGGAACTGGCAGTCGCTGTGCTTCTCGCACAGGCGGATGATGTCGGCCTTGCGGACCAGAGGCTCGCCGCCGGTGTAGATGTACATGTACACGCCCAGCTCCTTGCCCTGGCGGATGATGTCGTCGATCTCGTCAAAGGACAGGTTGAGCTTGTTGCCGTACTCGGCGGCCCAGCAGCCGGTGCAGTGCAGGTTGCAGGCGCTGGTGGGGTCCAGCAGGATGGCCCAGGGGATGTTGCAGTGGTACTTGGCCCGGGCGGCCTCCTGCTTGTCCCAGCCGATCAGGTTGGCGTTGAGGAAGAAGTTGACGAAGGTGGTCTTGAGCACCTCGGGGTCGATGTCCTTCACGATGTGGAGGATCAGGCTGTGGTAGGGGTGGTTGGGGTCGGCGATGGCGTTCCGGATGGCCTCCCGCTGGGCGGGGAAGCTGCCACGGGAGAACTTGTCCACCCAGCTCATCAGAGTAGGCAGATTCTTCTCCGGGTCCTTGGTGATGTAGTCCACGGCCTGTTCAATGCCGAATTGCTTCAAACTGTTGGGGATATGCATAAAAATCACTCCTTGTCCGTCAGTAGAACAATCTTTGATACTAAATTATTCCGGGCCCTGCCGATTCTCAACGGACAGAGTGGGGAAAGTGTCAAATTTGGGGACAAAACCGCGAAACTGTCCAAAGATATGGGGGCGGCAGGGAGACGCGGCGGGGAAAGCGGCTGGATTTTTCGTGGCGCATATGCTAAAATTATATTTTACCGTATGGGAGAATATGAACAGGAAAAGAGGAGTGTTATGAGCGCCCGAGAGGAATTTATTGAAATTTTTACCGGGAAAATCCACCGGAACGGGGCCTCCGCCCTGCTGGACTATCTGGAGAACAAGAGCGATTTTTTCACCGCTCCCGCCTCCGCCCGGTTCCACGGCGCCTACGCCGGCGGCCTGTGTGAGCACAGCCTGAACGTGTACCACTGTCTGGTGGACTATCTGTCCCGGCCCCGGGTCCAGGAGCTCTACGGCCTGGAGTACAGCGAGGAGACGGTGGCCCTGGTGGCCCTGCTCCACGATGTGTGCAAGATCGGGTGCTACAAGCCGGGCACCCGCAACGTGAAGGGGCCGGACGGCAAGTGGCAGTCCGTGCCCACCTACTCCTTTGAGGACCCCCTGCCCTACGGCCACGGGGAGAAGAGCGTGTATATCGTCAACGGCTACCTCCGCCTGACCAGGGAGGAGGCCATGGCCATCCGGTGGCACATGGGCTTCTCGGGCACCGAGGACGCCCGCACCGTGGGCCAGGCCTTCCAGAAGTTCCCCCTGGCCTTCGCCCTGGCCACCGCCGACATGGAGGCAACTTATTTCCTGGAAAATGAGGAGGCGTAATCACCGTGGCAAAGCGCACCAATGACCTGGGCAAAGACCCGGTCCCCCAGCTGCTCCGCCGGCTGGCGCTGCCCGCCGTCACCGCCCAGGTGGTCAACGCCCTGTACAACATTGTGGACCGGATGTACCTGGGCCACATGAAGCCGGATGGGGACATGGCCATCACCGGCGTGGGCGTGACCTTTGCCGTCATCATGTTCATCTCCGCCCTGTCCGCCCTGGTGGGCATGGGCGGCGGCTCCCGGGCGGCCATCCGCACCGGCGAGGGCCGCACCGACCTGGCCGAGGAGATCCTGGGCAACTGTACCCTGCTGATCCTGATCATCTCCGTGGTGGTCATGGCGGTGTTTCTCCCCCTCCAGCGGCCCATGCTGCTGCTCATGGGGGCCAGTGAGGAGACCATCGGCTATGCCGTGGACTACCTGACCATCTACCTGTGGGGCACCGTGTTCGTCCAGATCGCCCTGGCCCTGAACAACTTCATCACCACCCAGGGCTTCTCCACCACCTCCATGCTCACGGTGGTCATCGGCGCGGTGATCAACATCGTGCTGGACCCCATCTTCATCTTCGGTTTCGACATGGGCGTCAGGGGCGCGGCCCTGGCCACCATCATCGCCCAGGCGGTTTC
The DNA here is from genome assembly GCF_040096055.1 of Pseudoflavonifractor intestinihominis. Taxonomy (NCBI): domain Bacteria; kingdom Bacillati; phylum Bacillota; class Clostridia; order Eubacteriales; family Oscillospiraceae; genus Pseudoflavonifractor; species Pseudoflavonifractor intestinihominis. The sequence continues at coordinate 35,354 of NZ_JBBMFK010000024.1, read as the reverse complement.
GGCGGTGTGGGTGCTGGCCTTCCTCACCGGGAAGCGTACCAGACTGAAGATCCGGCTCAAATACCTGCGCCTCAAGCCCAAAATCCTGCTGCCTGTGGTGGCCATCGGCGTGGCCCCCTTCATCATGCAGTCCACCGAGAGCCTGGTGAACATCGCCTTCAACTCCTCCCTGCTGAAATACGGCGGCAATAAGTTCGTGGGGGCCATGACCATCTGCTCCTCCATCATGCAGGTGCTGACCATGATCTTCCAGGGCCTGGCCCAGGGGGCCCAGCCCATTGTGGGCTATAACTACGGCTCCGGCCAGCTGGACCGGGTGCGCAAGACCTTCCGCCTGCTCATTACCGCGGGCATCATCTACTCCGTCGCCGGCTGCCTGCTGGTGGAGCTCTTCCCCCACGCCTTTGTGGCCATGTTCAACGACAAGCCCGAGCTGGTGGAGGCCGCCGTGTGGGCCCTGCGGATCTACCTGGCCTGCTTCTTTATGCTGGGCGTCCAGTTCTCCTGCCAGCAGACCTTTGTGGCCCTTGGCCAGGCCAAGGTGTCCCTGTTCCTGGCCCTGCTGCGGAAGATCATCCTGGTCATTCCCCTCATCTATATCCTGCCCCACATCATCACCGGCGACCAGGTCTTTGCCGTGTATCTGGCCGAGCCGGTGGCCGACTTCCTGGCCGCCGCCACGACCGGCCTCATGTTCGCCTGGAAGTTCCCACGGATCCTGCGCCGGCGGGAGATGGAGCTGGGCAAGGCCTGATACAATATGATTATTAAGGAAAACGCCCGGAGGGCTGCCGCTGATGCGGCAGCCCTCCGGTTTTTCTGTTACATTGCTTTTTCCGGGGTCCCGCGTGAGCCCGGAAAAGCGCAAATAAAAGCCTTCCCCCTGGGGGGAAGGTGGCTGGCCGAAGGCCAGACGGATGAGGGGAGCAGCTGGACTAAGCAAAGCAAACGGGGTCCCCGCCGAAGCACAGCGGAGCGGGTTCGGTGGGGGGGAGGACGAGCAGCGGAGTGAACGAGCCCTGGTATTTATGCCGGGGCGAGCGATACGCAGCTTGCGAGGACGCGCCTCCGGCGGCCTGCTTTCCAGCGAGGGAAAGTAGGCAAAGCTCGCCATGGGGCAACAGGCGCGGAAGGGCCCTTTCAGGGCCAAACGCGCCCGTTTCCCCCTGGTACCCCCTTTCGGAGTACGTTCGGCGGCGGTGGTGTCCAAGAAGCCGCCATATTTGAGAGCAGTTACTATGCCGGTTCGGTGCCCCGCGTGCCGTTACTGCATGGCCCGAGCAGAGTTACCCGCCCAGACTTGTGAGCCGCTGCAATTCAATGACCTTTCTCAATGCCGCACCCAGTCTCTGCGTTGTGTTTCAATCTCTGCCCGAGGCAAGTGAGGTGGCTGCTTTTCGGGGGCCCCACACGAGCCCAGCGGAGCGGGTCGTGTGGGGAGAGGACGAGCAGCGGAGTGAGCGAGGCCTGCCGCTTGCGGCGGGACGAGGGATACAAAGCTTGCGAGGACGAGGGGGGAAGGTGGCATTTGCGAAGCAAATGACGGATGAGGGGAAAGTCCCTCAGACTGCGCCCAGCTTGTAAAGACGCCCCGCATGGTAGGAAGCTTGCGCCGCCGCCGCACCCCTCCCCCGCTCCCGGCATAGGATGGCCGGAAGGGAGATGGGAAATTGGACGTTTTGGCTTCCATCGGGGCCATACTGGTCTTTACCATGGCCTGCAACCTGGACACGGTCCTGCTCTCCATGGGGTACGCGGCCCGGGGGCTGGCGGTGTCTCTGAGGGGGTGCCTGATCCTGGCGGGGGTGACCACAGGGGTGACCTGGCTGTCCCTGGCCCTGGGGGCCACGGCAGGCCGGTTTCTGCCCGGAGCGCTGGCGGATATGCTGGGCGGCCTGGTGCTGCTGGGCATCGGGCTGTGGTTCCTGCTGGACTGGCTCCGCTCCCCCGTGGAGCCGGAGGAGCCCCTGCCCTGTGTGCGGGCCTGGGTGCCTCTGGCGGCGGCGCTGGCGGTGAACAACGCCGGGGCCGGGGTGGCGGCGGGTATCAGCGGGCTGTCCCCCCTGGGGGCGGCGGTGTGCAACTTCTGCGTGACGCTGCTCTTCATCCCTCTGGGGGGCTGGCTGGGCGCGGGCCCCCTGGGCCGCCTGCTGGGCAGATACGCCCTGCCCCTGTCCGGCGTGCTGCTGGTGCTGCTGGGGGGCGCGGAGGCCTTTCTCTGAGGGGCGCCGTGTGGTACAATAGAAATAATACATAGCACAGGGGGCTTGCATTATGACAGAGCTGACAGCGCGGCTGGGTGGCCCGGAGGCCATCACAGCGGGGATTTTGGAGGAGTTCCGGGGGATGTGCGCCGTCCCCCACCCCTCCCACGGGGAGCAGGCGGAGCGGGAGCTGCTCTCCCGGCGGCTGGAGGCCCTGGGGGGGACGCCGGCGGCGGACGCCGCGGGCAACCTGACCGCCGACCTGCCCGCGGCTCCGGGGTGTGAGGGCGCGCCCCTCACCATCCTCCAGGGCCACATGGACATGGTGTGTGCCGTCCGGCCGGGCAGCGGCTACGTGCCCGAGCGGGACCCCATCCGGCCGGTGGCGGCGGACGGCTTTTTGAGGTCGGACGGCCGGTCTTCCCTGGGGGCGGACAACGGCCTGGGCAACGCCGCCGTCCTCTGGCTGCTGGGGCAGAAGCTGTCCCGGGGGCCGGTGCGGGTCATCTTTACGGTGGCCGAGGAGGTGGGCCTGGCGGGGGCACGGGAGGTGGACCCGGCCTGGCTGGCGGGGGCCAAATACCTGCTCAACACCGACGGCTTCCACCTAGGCACCGCTGTGGTGGGCTCGGCGGGCGGACGGCGGGAGACCTTCTCCCGCCCCCTGGCCACCTGCCCGGCGGCGGGACAGGCCTTCACCGTCTCCCTGTCCGGCTTCTCCGGCGGCCACTCGGGGGATGACATCCACCGGGGCCGGGGCAACCCGGTCAAGGCCCTGACCACCCTGCTGGCCGGCCTGCCCTTCCCCTGGCAGCTGGCGGATTTCTCCGGCGGACAGGCCCACAACGCCATTCCCACCTGGGCATCGGCCACGGTGGTGGCGGACAGGGCCCGCTGCCTGGACCTGCGGGCGGCCTTTGCCCGCTGGGCGGCAGAGCTGGAGACGGCCCACCGGGACAGCGACCCGGACTTCCGGGCGGAGCTGAAGGAGGTCCCGACGCCGGAGACGGTGTGGGACGATGGCTGCCTGGCCGCCCTGCTGGCCCTGACCGGGGGTCTGTCCTACGGCGTAAGGCGGTGGCACGCCGACTTCCCCGGGGTGGTGTCCGCGTCGGCCAACCTGGGCCGGGTGTGGACGGAGAACGGCGCGGTCAAGGTGGCGGAGTTCCTCCGCTGCGCCGACCCGGCGGACGAGGCGGACATGGCCGGCGCTCACCGCCGTCTGGCGGAGGACAACGGCTTTGCCGTGGCCGCCACCGGCTATCCCGCCTGGCAGGGCACTCCGGACAACCCGCTGGCTCTGCTGCTGGACCGGGTGTTCCGCCGCGAGACGGGGCGGAGCATGACCATCTCCGCCGTCCACGTGGGGCTGGAGCCCTCTCTGTTCCACGTGAAGGCCCCTGAACTGGTAATGGCGGTGTCCGGTCCGGACATCCTGGACGCCCACTCCCCCGACGAGCGGGCGCCCCTGGCCTCCCTGCCCGCCTACGCCGCCCTGCTGGCCGGTACCCTGGAGGAGATCGGTCGCCAGCGGGATTGAGCGCCTTCCCCTGCTTTCCCATGGGGAAGGCTTGCCTCGGGCAAAAGCTGAAACACGGCGCAGAGACTTTGTGCGGCATTGAGAAAGGTCATTAAATTGCAGCGGCTCACAAGTCCGGGCGGGTAACTCTGCTCGGGCCATGCAGTAACGACACAGGCCAGCCGAACCGGCATAGTAACTGCTCTCAAGTATGGCGGCTTCTTGGACACCACCGCCGCATCGTCGTTCCCCTCATCTGCCCCCTTCGGGGGCACCTTCCCCCCTGGGGGGAAGGCTGGGGGTTGTCCACAAAAAGACTGCACAATGTGGAAAAAACAATGCCCGCCGGAATCCCGGCGGGCATTGAATATGGCATTGTTCAGCTGTACCGCTCATCCAGGATGCGGATGATGTCGGCAATGCAGTGGTCGTCGCTGGACTTGACGATGACGGCGCCGAAGTCCCGGACCGGGTCGGCGCAGTTGGCGGGGGCGAAGGGGATGGCGGACACGGAGAGCATGGGGATGTCGTTCTGGTTGTCCCCCACGCAGTAGATGTCCTTCCGGTCCACCCCCAGGTACTCCGCCAGCCGGAGGACCATACCCCCCTTGGTGGCGCCTTTTGCGGTGATCTCCAGCAGGGCGGTGCTGGAGAAGATGACCTCGTACTTGTCCGCCCAGCGGTCCAGCAGGAACTTCTGGGCGGCCAGCAGGGTCTTGTGCTCGTCCTGAATGACCGCCTTGCTCCAGGGGGTGGGCATGTCCGCCAGGTCGCAGGGGGTCCAGGTGGTGCCCACCCGCTTCACGTGGCGGTCGGTAAAGGCGTTGGGGTGGTGGATATACACGTCGTCCCCGTGGTAGGTCTCCATGCCGATGGAGGGCATTTCCGCCGACAGCACCGCCAGGTCCCGGGGCGCGTCGGCGGGCAGAGGCAGCTCACAGACCACCCGGTCGGCGGCGTAGTCGTAGAGCAGGGCCCCGTTGGACAGGATGACGGGGGCGTTGATGGGGGCCAGATGCACATAGGGGGAGAAGGTGCGGTGGGCCCGGCCGGTGGACACGGTGAAGTAGCCGCCCTCCCGGATAAAGTACTCGATGGCGGCCACATTTTCGGCGGACACCTCCAGGCGGGAGTTGTAGAGCGTGTCGTCGAAGTCGCTGGCCAGCAGCACGCGGTCGAATTTACCCAATTTCCTTCCCCCTTACATAGTGTGATTTACCAGATATCAGCGCCCAGGAAGTACTTCTTCAGGGGCTTGTACAGCAGGGCGAACACCACCAGGCACAGGGCCATGTCGATGGCCATGTAGCTGCCGTTGTAGGCCAGGGAGTACATCCAGGGGCTGGTGAAGGTCATGTTGAACAGCTCCGTGGGGGCCACAATGGCGTAGATGGTGATGCCGCTGATGAAGTGGACGATGAAGCGGACCACAGAGCCCAGCACGGTGCCGGCGAAGATGCCCCAGTTCTTGCCCTTGAACAGGCCGGCCAGGCCCAGAGGCGTGAAGGCCACCAGGTAGTCCAGCAGCAGGGACTGCCAGCCCCAGGCCACGGCGCCGTCAATGAACATCTGGAGCAGGCCGAAGGCGAAGCCGGCCAGGAGGCCGGGGCTCACGCCCCAACGGACGGCGTAGAAGAAGATGGGCAGCATCTCCAGGGTGATGGAGCCGCCGTTGGGCAGAGGGAAGATCTTCAGCTGGTTGAGGACCAGGGCCAGGGCCACCATGATGGCGCCCTCGCAGAGCATCCGGGTGTAGAGGCGGCGCTTGCTGGACTTGCTTTTCTGGGTTGGGGTTGCGACAGGCATGATTGGATTCCTCCCGAAAAAATATGTACCGCAGGCCGAACGGGCGCAATGCGGTACGAGAGAAACGACAATCATAGCCGAATCATCTTCCTACGCCGGCATTACCCGGATCAGGTTCAAGGGACCGGGAGAAGCGCTATCCTCCACATCTCAGCCGGACTTGCGTCCAGCGCCCCTGTGTTCGATTGTCTGCGGTCGGGCAATATTTTATACCAGGGAGGAATCCCTTGTCAAGGCGCGGGGGGAAAACAGTACGGATGCCGAAATTACAGCCCATCGGGGCGGAAAAAAGGAGCGGATCTGCATGAAGCTGAGGAGATACCGGCCGGAGGACTGCCGGGCGCTGGGCGCGCTGTTTTACGACACGGTGCACGCGGCCTGCACCGGGGAGTACGACCCCCGCCAGCTGGACGCCTGGGCGCCGCCGGAGGGGGTGGATCTGGCGGCCTGGAATGAGAGCCTCTCCGCCCACCTGACCCTGGTGGCGGAAGAGGACGGGGCCATCGTGGGCTTTGGGGACATGGCCCCCGACGGCTATCTGGACCGGCTCTATGTGGCCCACACCCATCTGCGCCGTGGGGTGGCCTCCGCCCTGTGCGCCGCCCTGGAACAGGCGGTGCCCGCTCAGCGGTACACCACCCACGCCTCCCGCACCGCCCTCCCCTTTTTCCTGGCCCGGGGCTGGCGGGTGGTAAAGGAGCAGACCGTGGAGCGCCGGGGCGTCACCCTGAACAACTATGTGATGGAGAAAAAGCCTTCCCCCCAGGGGGAAGGTGGCATTTGCGAAGCAAATGACGGATGAGGGGAACGCCTTTCGGGGACAATGCGGGGGCCCCGCCGAAGCCCAGCGAAGCGGGTTCGGTGGGGAGAGGACGAGCAGCGGAGTGAACGAGCCCTGGCATTTATGCCGGGGCGAGCGATACGCAGCTTGCGAGGACGAGGTCTGGCGGCGGTGGTGTCCAATGACCCGCCGAACTTGAAAGCAGTTACTATGCCGGTTCGGCTGGTCCGTGTCGTTCCTGCGTCGCCCGAGCAGCGTTACCCGCCCGGACCTGTGAGCCGCTGCAATTCAATGACCTTTCTCAATGCCGCACGGAGTCTCTGCGCCGTGTTTCAGTCTTCACCCGAGGCAAGACAGAACCCCCGCCCGGGGCTCTCTGTGGAGAGACCTGAGCGGGGGCTTTTGTATCCACATTGTGCCGCGCTTTTGTGGAAAAAGTTCAGCTCATGCGCCGCAGCTTGTCCAGCACGGCCTCAAACCAGTCGGGCAGAGGGCACTCCACGGTCATCCGCTCCCCGGTACGGGGGTGGACGAAGGAGAGCCGCCGGGCGTGGAGGCACTGGCCCGCCAGGCCGGGATAGGGCTTCCTGGAGCCGTACACCGTGTCCCCCAGCAGGGGGTGGCCGATGTGGGCCATGTGCACCCGGATCTGATGGGTGCGGCCGGTCTCCAGCCGGCACTGGAGGTGGGTGTACCCGGAAAACCGCTCCAGCACGGTATAGTGGGTCACGGCCTCCCGGCCCTGGAGGAAGTTGACCGCCATCTTTTTCCGGTCGGTGGGGTGCCGGGCGATGGGCGCCCGGACGGTGCCCTCGTCCTCCTTAAAGCCGCCCACCGCCACCGCCTCATACTCCCGGTACAGGGAGTGGTCCTGGAGCTGCTGGGCCAGGGCCAGGTGGGCGAAGTCGCTCTTGGCGGCGATGATGAGGCCGGAGGTGTCCCGGTCGATACGGTGGACGATGCCGGGCCGCAGCTCGCCGTTGATGCCGGAGAGTGATTTTCCGCAGTGATATAACAGTGCGTTGACCAAAGTGCCGTCGGGATGGCCCGCCGCCGGATGGACCACCATGCCCACCGGCTTGTTGATGACGATGACATCCCCGTCCTCGTACACCACGTCCAGGGGGATGTCCTGAGGGACCACGTCCACCTCCACCGGGTCGGGCAGGGAGAGCACCAGCTCATCCCCCTCGGCGGTCTTGTAGTTCTTTTTCACCGGCAAGCCCTTGCGGGTGACGGCCCCCTCCTCCAGCAGCTTCTGGGCCGCCGAGCGGGAGAGCTGGGGCAGCTGCCGGGAGAGGAACTGGTCCACCCGCTCCCCTGCCCGGTCAGCCCTCAGGGTCAGCGGCGTCATGGTCTGCCTCCTGTCCCGCCGGGGCCTTCTCCAGCTTCTCGTAGAAGAAGAGCACGTACACCACCATGGCGATGACGCCGCACACCAGGCAGCAGTCGGCCACGTTGAACACGGCGAAATTGATGAAAATGGTCTGGAACATGTCGGTCACATAGCCGAAGAGCACCCGGTCGATCAGGTTGCCCACGGCGCCGGCCAGGATGACGGCCAGAATGACCTGTCCCGCCGGGTGGCGGAACACCCGCCTGACCATGATCACCACCAGGGCCACGGACACCACGGCGGAGATGAGGGCCAGGACCCAGGTGTGCTCCCGGAAGAGGGAGAAGGCGGCGCCGGTGTTCTGGTAGTAGGTCAGGTTGAGGATGTGGGGGATAAAGGGCACGCTCTCCCCCAGCTCCAGATTGGACCGGATGAGGAATTTGACCACCTGGTCGGCCACTACCAGCACCGCGGCGAGAATGGCATAGGGCATAGCAAGAGTCTCCTTTGATATTCAGTGTGGACGTGCGTGGGATTTCTGACCCAAAAGCCAGGAATCAGGGAGATGGAAGCATAAAAACAAGGATGAGGAAGAACCACAGGAGCGCAAAGCATATCATAATTGTGCCGAAGCGCTTTGAGACGTTGGGATACTTTTTCGCAAGGGGATGGTCGAGAGCGGAAAAGAGGTCCTTTTTGCGGAAGAGTACGCCGACAGCACAGAATATGAGTGCCAGAACAGCGGCAGACAGTATCATGAACCATTTACCCATTCCCATAGCTCCAATTCATAGGCCTTCAAAGGCTTGGCTGCCGCGATACATTATAGCACGGTTTTCCACCCCTCACAACGGCTGAGGCGGAAAAAGGACGGACACAGGCACTGTGTCCGTCCTTTTTGTGTCGAAAAGCCCTCGGCGGGCTGCATCCCCTCTCTCAAAAACGCCTGCGTTTTTGAGAAGCGGTTTACTGCTTCTTCTTGGAGGCCTCGCGCATCCGGGCGGCGTGGTCCAGCAGGCGCTTGCGCAGGCGCAGGCTCTGGGGGGTGACCTCCAGCAGCTCGTCGTCGGCCAGGAACTCCAGGCACTGCTCCAGGGACATCTGGCGGGGCGGGGTCAGGCGGAGGGCGTCGTCAGAGCCGGAAGCGCGCATGTTGGTCAGCTGCTTCTTCTTGCAGACGTTGACGGAGATATCCTCCTGCTTGGGGGTCTCGCCCACGATCATGCCGGCGTAGACGGGCACGCCCGCGCCGATGAACAGCACGCCCCGCTCCTGGGCGTTGTACAGGCCGTAGGTCACGCTCTCGCCGGTCTCGAAGGACACCAGGGAGCCGGTGTTCCGGCGGGCGATCTCGCCCTTCACGGGGGCGTAGGAGTCGAACACGCTGGCCATGATGCCCTCGCCCTTGGTGTCGGTGAGGAACTCGTTCCGGTAGCCGAACAGGCCACGGGCGGGCACCAGGAACTCCAGCTTCATGCGGCTGCCCACGGGGGTCATCTCCAGCAGGTCGCCCTTGCGGGCGCCCAGCTTCTCGATGACAGCGCCCACGTTGTCGGCGGGCACGTCCACCACCAGGCGCTCCATGGGCTCGCACTTGACGCCGTCGATCTCCTGGAAGAGCACGCGGGGCGGGGAGACCTGGAACTCATAGCCTTCCCGGCGCATGGTCTCGATGAGGATGGACAGGGACATCTCGCCCCGGCCGGCCACGTTGAAGGAGTCGGTGTTGTCGGTCTCGGTGACCCGGAGGGACACGTCCTTCAGGGTCTCCCGGAACAGGCGCTCCCGCAGCTGGCGGGAGGTGACGAACTTGCCCTCCTTGCCGGCGAAGGGGGAGTCGTTGACGGAGAAGGTCATCTCGATGGTGGGGGCGGAGATCTTCACGAACTCGATGGGCTCCACGCAGTCGGGGGCGCAGATGGTATCGCCGATGGTGATGTCGCCGATGCCGCTCATGGCGATGATGTTGCCCGCGTCAGCCTCGGTGACGGGCACCTTGGCCAGGCCGTCGAACTGGTAGAGCGCGGTGGCCTTGGCCTTCTTGGGGGGCTGGTCGGGGTTGTGGTAGTTGCACACCGCGATCTCCTGGTTCTGCTTCACGGTGCCCCGCTCAATGCGGCCGATGGCGATGCGGCCCACGAACTCGTTGTAGTCAATGGAGCTGACCAGCATCTGGAAGGGCTTGTCCACGTCGGCCTCGGGGGCGGGGATATAGTTGAGGATGGTCTCAAAGAGGGGCTTGAGGTCGGTGCCGGGCACGTCGGGAGAGTAGGAGGCGGTGCCGTTGCGGCCGGAGCAGAACAGGGTGGGAGACTCGAACTGCTCCTCGGTGGCGTTCAGGTCCAGCAGCAGCTCCAGCACCTCGTCCATGACCTCGTGGATGCGCTGGTCGGGGCGGTCGATCTTGTTGACCACCACGATGACCCGGTGGCCCAGCTCCAGGGCCTTGGACAGCACGAAGCGGGTCTGGGGCATGGGGCCCTCGGCGGCGTCCACCAGCAGGATGACGCCGTTGACCATCTTCAGGATGCGCTCCACCTCGCCGCCGAAGTCGGCGTGGCCCGGGGTGTCCACGATGTTGATCTTCACGTCCTTGTAGTGGACGGCGGTATTTTTGGCCAGAATGGTGATGCCCCGCTCACGCTCCAGGTCGTTGGAGTCCATCACGCGCTCCACGGGGGCCTGATTTTCACGGAAAATGCCGCCCTGCTTGAGCATTTCGTCCACCAGGGTGGTCTTGCCATGGTCGACGTGGGCGATAATGGCTACGTTGCGCAATTTTTCGTTTTGCACAGGGAATACACCTCAAATCTTTCTTCAAACAAGTTCGGTATCAAACACAACCACTTATTATAGCGTACAAAGGTGAAAAACGCAACTTTTTTCCCCTTTTGTTTTAAAAATATTTTGCCCAAAAGTGAGAAGGAATTTTACCCCAAAGTTGACAGCGACGCGGGGATAGGGTAAAATACACTCCGTAGCGCAACCGCGCAGCCCTGTCCGGATGCGCCGGGTTTGCCGGATGGACGGGCCCTCGCGGGGCTCTTTCTGCACAGAGACGTCTTTGCCGCCTACATCTTAATACGCTATATGCGCCAGTAGCGCAGCAGGATAGAGCGACCGCCTCCTAACATTTGGCGGGTTCTCAACCGCCGGGGTCACAGAAACGAATAAAAAATAAATATGCGCCAGTAGCTCAGCTGGACAGAGCACCGCCCTCCTAAGAAGTTGCTTGTCACGGGCAAATCGGTATTTTTAAATCTGAACTCCGGTTCGAACGGCATCAGCATTTTTACGGTTTTCTAACGCCGGAGAGATGCAACAATTTTGAGCAAACGCCACTTTTGTGGCTGAAAATTCATTAGATAAACGGCCAGTTTTCTAACGGAGCGGCTCTCAAAATTCGGATCGTCACCTTGAACGAAATGCGAAAAACCGCGTAAAATCAAGGAAAAACCATACATGTCTCCGTAGCTCAGTTGGATAGAGCGCGAGCCTCCTAAGCCCGAGGCCCCCGGTTCGAGCCCGGGCGGGGACGCCATCATAGAATCGCGGAAGATTTTTTACGAGATCTTCCGCGATTTTTTCTAAAGAATTTTTGCCTTCATTGACGAATTGTCAAAATAACCGGCATTTTTTCTAACGCCGAAAACCGGCTTCTGGGGGCCAATCCGCTAAAAACGGCGGGTGCACCCTTAAGTACCGGTGCTTCTGGGTGTAAATCTGTGACTCATCTGTCTGCCCTCCCGAAAAAAGTTCAGATCGACCGGCCCAGAGTCGGGCTGATTCAGCGGCAAAATTCTAAACCGCATTAGAGAATTCAACTTTGACAACCTGGTTTTCCAAAATCAAACGCCGGTATTAGAAAGGAGTTTTCCCAAAATGGAAGATATCGAGGAGGCATTAATAGAAGCCCACAAAATCGCAGATCGGTTGCTGGAGTCTGCCCCACTTTATTTCCGTGATTTGACACCATCTGATCTTCCGGAAAAAATGCCCGGCGTGTATGCGATTTTTGATGAGGATCATCACGAGGTTTTATATGTCGGGCGCACAAAGAATTTAAGGCGTCGGTTGTACACGAACCATCTGCATGGTCCAAAGACGAATGCAAGATTGAAGAAATATCTTGTTGAGGACAAAATGCAGACGGCCATCGATGATTTGGATGCAGCCAAGCAATATCTGAAAGATCATTGTTATGTGAAGTATCTCGTAGAAGAGGATACTCTGCGGCGTGGCAGAATTGAAGGCCTCTTGAGTTATTTGCTAAACGTTCGATATATCCACGAAGAGCATTGATACTCTACGCTTCCCTATAACTGAATACCGATATCTTACATAGCCCTGTGGTGATTTTCTTTCACCACAGGGCTTTTGTCGTTTCCGGGTCTCCCCGGGGATGGATCAAACACAAGGAGGATATCGAGATGAGCAAAAAAACGAAGCGCAAGACCATTCTGATTGACGGCATCCGGTACTATGCGGACAAGCCCGACACCTGCCGCAAATGCTTCTTCTGGAAAAACCGCAAGGTCGGCTGCATCCTGGGCAAGCAGAATTGCTACTACCTGGCGGAGGCTGCCATGACAGCGCAGGAGATGATTTCCCTCCTGCGCTACTGCAGCAACAACCTGAACCAATACGCGAAACGGGCCAACGAGAACGGCTCCATCTATGCGGAAGATATCCGAGATCTCCAGTCGCGTCAGAATGAAATCTGGGAAATTGCAAAAGAGATTCTGGCAAGACTGGCAACGATCCAGTAACAAACCGGTGTGGCAGATCGATGCCACACCGAGTACATAGGCGCGACATCCTTGACTTCAGAAAAATGGCCTCATAGACTATACGTAGAACACGTAAAGGAGGATTTACCTATGTGGCTGATTAAACTCCCTTTTAAAATAATCGCGCTGCCGATTATGGCAATCGTTGCGGTGCTCTCCCTATTTTATTCCCTGGCGCTGCATCTCTCCTCTTTGATCGTCGGTCTCGCCTTTCTGCTGCTTGGTTTTTGCATTTTATCGCTGCTGGTTCAGCAAATGTGGGCGCTTGCAGCAATCGTGTTTGGTGTAGCCGTTCTCGCTTTTCTGACCGTGATGCTTGCGGAAATGGTGTCCCTTGGACTGGAGGTGCTGGTGGGCAAGCTGTCAAAGTTTATTTTTTCATAACAAACGATACTGTAGGACCCGAGGAGTGAGAACCCCTCGGGCCTTTTTTATGCCAGCACAAAGGAGGCGGGGCCATGGCAGCCACACGACTGATCCCCATGCACGTGAACAAAGGAAAAACGCTTGCGCAGAGCCTGGGTGACCGGACTGATTATGCCAAAAATCCGGAGAAAACGGACAAGGGTGAACTGGTCACCGGATATCAGTGTGACCCGGTGACCGTAGACGAGGAGTTCCTGCTGTCCAAACGTCAATATGAGCAAATCACCGGTCGTCGGCAGCGGCATGAAGTGATTGCGTATCAGATCCGGCAGTCTTTCAAACCTGGTGAAATCACGCCGGAAGAGGCAAACCGATTAGGGCGAGAGCTGGCGCTCCGCTTTACCAAAGGCAAGTACGCTTTCCTCGTTGCCACCCATACGGATCGAGCCCATATTCACAACCACATCGTATTCAATTCCACTTCCCTGGATGGAACCAGGAAGTTCAAAAACTTCTGGCTGTCCAGTATTGCTTTGCAGCGGATCAACGACCTGCTCTGTCTGGAAAACGGACTCTCGGTAATCACCCCGAAACCGTATCAAGAGCGGGCAAAACGCACGGCCTATCCGCGCCGAATCAAGAACAGAGATCTCTTATGCGATGCTATCGACGCCGTCTTGCAGAAGGATCCCGGTTCCTTTGATGAGCTGCTCAAAGAATTGCAGGCTCTGGGCTATGAGATAAAGTGCGGCAAGCATGTTTCCGTCAAGGGGAAAAATCAATCGCGGTTTATTCGCCTGTCCTCTTTGGAGGAAGGATATACAGAGGCAGATCTGCGGGCTCACTTTCTTGGCCACCGGCAGCATAAGCCGCGTGCAAAACAATCGTTTCGTGCAGAGGTACGCCCCTTCAATCTTGTCATTGATATTCAAGATAAGCTGCGGTCCAAAGGTGCCGGATATCAGCGTTGGGCATCTGTCTATAACCTGAAGCAGATGTCAAAGACGCTGCTCTTTCTGCGTGATCATAAGATTGAAAGCCTGGAGCAGTTGAACCAGCTTGCAGCGCAGAAGATTGCCGAAAGAGATGAGCTGCTTGCCTCTGTTCAACAGTCGGAAAGACGGCTGGCTGAAATCGGGACATTGAAAAAGCACATCATCAATTACTCCAAGACCCGGCCAATCTACGAGGAGTACCGCAAAGCCGGTTACAGCAAAAAGTTTTTGGAAGCCCATCGGGAGGAAATCACGATCCACAAAGCTGCCAAGGCCGCCTTTGATGCATTGGGAGTAAAGAAGCTGCCGAAGGTGAAAGAACTCAGTATAGAGTACGCTGAAATCCTTGATGCAAAGAAACGGACCTATACAGAATACCGCCGGACGAAAAACGAGGCGCAGGAACTGCTGCTTGCCCAGCGAAACATCGCTTCCCTGTATGCTGCAGAGCGCAAAGAGAAGGAACCGGACCTCCGGAAGGAAGAACAAAGTCACTAAGCCAGGAATGCCGCAAGGTCCGGGTAACAGCTACTGTGCTGTTACCCGGACCTTGTTTTTTAGCGTTTTGGAGAAACGCGCAGCCATCACAAAGTGATGATCCATAAGGGCTTGGGAATATCCCAACAAGCAAGTTGTCCCCTGCGGGGATAACGGTGTTTTCGCCGGGCTTGGCCAAGAAAACATTGCTTGCGAATTAGCGAGGTGCTCAAAATATTGGGCAACTGGAGAGCTAGAACAAGTTGATTTTATGCGAGGTTTAGAGTACAATTAATTCGTTGAAGTATATGGTCTTCTCGGATAAGAACGGAGAAATACATGGGCTATTTATCAATTAGACAAACATCTGAAAAGTGGAACGTTTCTGCACGATGGATCAACGATCTTTGTTCTAGAGGAAGGATTCCGGGCGCAATGAAGATTGGGTCATATTGGGCGATCCCAGAAGATGCCGAAAAGCCTCGCGATGCACGCCTTAAAACAGGTAAGTATATTAAAGATGCTATTGTCCGAAAGGAATTTTGAAAATGACATTAAATAAGCATGGTTCATTTTATATCAGAAATGGCTGGCCTACTAAAATAATGGATGCTATTACAAGTAATCCGCATATTTTTTCGCCGAATAATGAATTACTGGCCGTAGATTCAATCGGCGTAGGTCGCGTTATGATTAAGGCGATGCGTTATTGGGCATGTGTGATGGGTATAGCGGTGGAAGGAAAAGATCAAATAGGAATCGTGCATACCTTGACAGAGATCGCCAATTATGTTCACGAATATGATCCTTACTGCACTGATATTGGGACGTTGTGGCTGTTTCATAGAAACCTTTCACGAGATGCCGATAATGCAACTGCATGGAATTGGGCCTTCAACATTTATGATGCTCCTACTTTTACCAAAGAGGATTTTTCAACCGCGCTTTATGCTTTCATCCAGCGCGAAGGTGGAGCATATGCAAAAAAGATGATTGAAAAAGAATTTGATTGCTTTAAGAACACATATGTTAGTGATCAGGCTTTTTCAATAAGCAAGATTATTGATGAAGACACTGTTCCCTTTTTTGCTCCGCTGAAATTGATTGAATATAAAGGAAGCGGACGTTTTGAAAGAAGAAGGACTCATTCAAAAGATGTTCCACTGGATATTTTCTTTGCGTGCATCTTACTTGATAACCAAGAACACTTAAATGGAAATCGACAAATAGGAATTGATCTGTTGCTAGAGGGAGACAATCAAGCTGGAAAATATATGAATTTAAGTTACTCGACACTTCTTGAGCTACTGCAGCAGCTTGAAAACAAGAACTATATCCGTCTGGTGAATAATTTCGGCAACCGATATATAGAAGTACATGATCACTCAGCCAGCGAAATATTAGAAGCCCATTACCATACGATTGGAAGGTAAAATATAGATGTCTTATTGTGATTTGATCCGACAGGAAGGCGAATATACTTATTCTGTCAATATTCAGTTTGATATTGAGAACGATACTAAGCTGCTTCGTTTTATTCCGAATGATACCACTATCAAACTGCTGAAAGACTATTTTACGGATTTGGTCCGAGCAAAGTCATATAACCACGCCAGAATTTTATATGGGTCGTATGGAACGGGAAAGTCGCATCTGCTTACTGTTTTAAGCCAGATAATCGGGAAAAGCCATGTGGACGGTGTAGCATATCATACGTTTATTGAGCGCATTCGAAACTTAGATAGTTCCCTGGCAAACGATATTGATTCGTTTATTAATGATGATTCTCGCAAACCTTTACTAGTGGTCCCGATTGTTTTTGACTTTGAAGATTTTGACAGGTGTATCTATTTCTCTCTAAAAAAGAAATTAGATGCACTAAACATTCGAATTCAGTACAAAACTTTTTATGATCAAGCAGCTTCATTGATCGAGCAGTGGAAAGCAAATCCCAATTCGGCATCTCGCTTAAGTGATGTATGTGCCGATGTGGGAATAAGTCTCGATAGATTAGAAAGAAAGCTGGAAAATTTCGATCCTCATTCAGAACAAGAGTTTGAACGCATTTTTGCGGCAATGACTTTTGGTGTTAAATACATTTATGAAGTAACAAATATGGCAGACACGCTTAACCAAGCAAATGCTGCCATTGCAAATGAATATAGTGGCATACTATTTATCTTCGATGAATTCGGCAGATACATGGAAGATAACCTGAAGCGCATTAAAGTTAAATCCGTTCAAGATCTGGCTGAATTCTGTGATCATTGCGCTGGAAACAACCACATTTTATTGGTTTCACATAAAGAAATCAGCCAGTACACCCAGCATTACGGAAAGGCTATTGCGTCTGAATGGAAAAAAGTCGAAGGGAGATATAAGGCTGATTCTATTAACAGCAAACAGGACCAGTGCCTATCACTGGTAAAGAGTGTGTTAGTTAAAGTGCCTACTGTTTGGGAAACGTTTTCCGCACGGTATGAAAATCAATTGAATCGTATGTATTCGGAGGCAATGGACTTTAAGGGGTTCCTCATAAATATCGCTACTGCCGACAACCCTTTTGAAGGTGCATTCCCTCTCCATCCGATTTCTCTGTTTGCTTTAGACCGGTTGTCCAAAAAAGTCGCTCAGAATGACCGAACTTTTTTCACGTTTCTTGCCGGTAAAGACGAGCATAGCTTGTATCGCTTTTTGCAAAAGCACGAATTAGACGAGTTCCACTTCGTAGGGATTAATGATATTTACGATTATTTTGAACCGAGCATTAAGTCTGTACAAAGTGATGATAGCTATGCATGGTATAAAAATTTGCAGACTGCATTAGCAAAAAATCATAGTGATGAATACGATGACTCCCCTGAAGTGATGATTTTGAAAGTTATTGCAACTATTGGAATCATTAACGATGCCGGTGCACTATCTGCCAATAAGCGTACTATTCTTAGCACTATTGATTGCCCAAGAGATGTATTGAGCAATGCACTGGACGGTTTGTGTGATAAAAAAATCATTAAGTATTCTGGCACTTATGATCGGTACGATTTTTATGATGCTAGCATCTATGATGTGGAAGCAATGATCGAGGAAGAAAGCTTCCGCATTGGAGAAGATTCTGTAATCAAGGCATTAAATGACTATTTCGTTGATTTTGTTTTATATCCCTACAGATACAATAGGGACTATAAAATTTCTCGCGTATTTGTGCCGGTGTATGCCACAGTCAATGATTTAGCAAAACGCGCATTGGGAAATAGAGCAGGGGCTTCCTATGATGGAATCCTTATTATGCTTATGGGTAATTCGGACGTTACCCCGGAAGGCATATTGGAGTTATCACAAAATCATCAACAAGCAGTCGTATGGGTGAACAATGACTGTTCACAGCTTATAAGTACCGTAAAGAGATACATTGCAGCGAAGTATTTAGAAAGTCAAAAGAGCAAATATAATGAAAAAGATCCTGCTTTTGAAAAAGAACTCCAGTATAACCTGAATGAAATCACCGCAACGATTTTCGCTATTATTGATGACTGGAAACACTTTCGCAATCTGGACGGCTTTGTTATAAGTGAAGGTGAACTGCAGGAAAACGTATCCTCTATGGAGCAAGTATCTAGCCTTGCCAGCGAAGTTATGTATAGAGCATTTCCTGATACCTTGCTTGTAAACAATGAGCTCATAAACAAAAATACTATTTCCGGAAGTATTGCTAGCGCAAAGAAAAATGCCATTAGGGCAATCATTAATGGCGAGGATTCTACTCAATACTTTGGGTTGCCATTTC
Organism: Pseudoflavonifractor intestinihominis; assembly: GCF_040096055.1. Lineage (NCBI taxonomy): Bacteria > Bacillati > Bacillota > Clostridia > Eubacteriales > Oscillospiraceae > Pseudoflavonifractor > Pseudoflavonifractor intestinihominis. The sequence continues at coordinate 17,293 of NZ_JBBMFK010000024.1, read as the reverse complement.
TGTCCCCTGACTATATCGCCGTCCGTTCTGTTTTGGCAAAGAACAGCTTTATTGCAACTGCAGATAACTGCGGCATTAATGAGATGGAAGATGGCAGAAGACCGCAGGATGCTATTAAAGAATACCTGAATGAAATTATTGATCGAGCTAAAAAAGGCACTATCGAATTCGAAGAAGTGTACTCCACTCTAAAGCAGTCTCCCTTTGGCTTAAGGGATGGATATCTCTCGTTGTTGCTGGCAAGCATTCTTATTCCTTATAAGAAGTCTTTGATTATTTCTAGTCATGGTTCAGAACAAGAGCTGACTGCGGAGCTGTTTGAAGAGATAGTACGTAGACCACACGATTTCACATTTACTGTCGCTAACTGGACAAAAGAACAGTTAGAGTATATGGATCAGTTAGAATATGCTTTTCGTTCCTTTATTGATCCTTCAATGCTTTCTAAAAACAGGTTAAAAGCAATATATGATGCAATGTTGAGCCACTACAAATCTGTTTCAAAGTTTGCCAGAACGACACAAAGATACACTTCGGATCAAACAAAAAAATATCGTCAATTGATGGAACGTAGCTATGCAAGTTATTCGACTTTTTTCTTTACTAAGCTAAAGGGGTTAACGGGCGATTACGATTCTACAGTTGTTGCAGTTAAGAGCAGCAAGAAAGAATTGGAAGAAGCTTTAGGTTACATCCAGGCGGACATTAAAAATACTATCCTCGAATTGACCGGAGCATCTTTGGGCACTTCATTGAGCAATGCATTGAGCAATGCCTATAAAAATGATTGGAGCTTAAAGCGGCAAAAATCCTTTGATTACTATACAAACGCTTTTCTGGAATATGTTAGTGGTATTAATGTTGCCACTTCGGATGAAAAAATTGTAGCGAAGTTGTCAAAGTCACTAACAGGAATCGAATTGTCCTATTGGGGAGATAGCCATGTCGATGAGTTCAAAAACCGTTTAATCGAGATCAAGCAGAAGATAGACGCCTATACTGTGAGCGATACTCTAAATGAGGGTGAAACAAAGATGACGCTCACAACAGCATCTGGGGAGAGAAGAGAAGTGATATTTGATGACGGTGCTCTTTCTGATTTGGGGATTACGGTGAAAAACAAACTCAATGCAACCCTGGGAAACTTTGGCCTTTCTATTTCTTACGATGATAAGGTACAAATTCTCCTCTCTATCTTAAACGATCTAATGGAAGGAAAAGAATAAAATGGTAAATACGATTTACTGGTGTCCGCATTGCAAGGTGCCAATTATAAAAAACAGAATATGCCCGCTTTGTGGATCTGATTGTAAATCGTTATCTACAACTGGCGTATGTAATCCAGTCTTCTTACAAGAACGCAAACTTATCTCTTATATTTTAGGGAAAGATTTGACGCAATCTGATGTATGGTATCTTGGCAGTAGCTACTATCTTATTGACGGAGCGCGTATGCGTCTGCCTTATATTGATTTTTATAAGGGTAAAGAGCATTTGAAGATTGCTGGAGAGCTGCGCACAAATATTGTAATTGACGACATATTTCCACAAACAGATACATTTGTTGCAGCCAATGAGCAATATATCAAGGAGATGGTCTTTGAAGCTGAGGAATACGTTGTAAATCTTGTAGAAAAGCTTAAATCACAGGAAGACGTACAGTACATGCCAACTGTATCTTTTTCTGGAGGTAAAGATTCTACTGCTGTAAGTCGTCTCGTAAGGGATGCTTTACAGAATGAATCTATTATCCATTATTTCGGCGATACAACGTTGGAGTTCCCTTCTACACACGTTTATGTAGAAAATTATTTTAGAAAAGAAAATCCATTCACCCCGATGATCCCGAGTGAAACAGAAAATGACTTTTTTAAGCTGTGCAATGTCTTTGGTCCACCTAGTAAGTTTGAAAGATGGTGCTGCACGATATTCAAAACCAGCAACTTGAATTCCGAGTACCAAAACTTGAATGGTAATAGCCTTACTTTTTTAGGAATAAGACATAGCGAATCTAGAGAGCGTCAAAACTATGAGAGAACACAGGATCACTCCAAAATTGGTTCTCAGATTAATGCGATGCCAATTATTGAGTGGTCGGATTGCGATGTGTGGTTATACATCCTCTATCGTGGTGTTCGATTCAACGATGCATACCGGTGGGGATACAAAAGAGTTGGCTGTTGGTGTTGTCCAAACAATTCTGATTGGTCAATGATGCTAACGGACATCTACTTCCCTGAGCTAGCCGCCAAATGGAAAGCTACTCTATTTGATTTCGCAGTAAAGACCGGAAAGGCTGACATAGAGGATTACGTCGAAAATGGCCGCTGGAAGACAAGAAAGGGTGCTAGTGGCTTACAGACGCGAAATGTAACAATAGCAGATACAGCATGCAATCTTTCTGATCGGGCAAGAAATATCATCATTAAGAAAAAAATCAATCGGGATGTAATAGAGTTTTTAAAGCCATTTGGTCAGTTGGAAATTTTTGATAAGGAAGATGCGACTTATATAACAGTAACAGAAAAAGAGGTCCGTGATGCAAAAGGTAATGTTGTTTTACCAAAGCGTAAGATATGTGATTTTGTTATCACATGGGGAACGCCTGTACTCAAAGTCCTGCCGACAAAGGGAACCGATATTTCGTTACTCGTAAATCGTCTCAAATGCCAGCTTCGCAAATATCAATACTGTATCCGCTGCTCTGCTTGTGATTCCGTTTGCCCATTTGGTGCAATCAACACCATGGGAGATTCTCGCTATTCAATTGACGAAACAAAATGCAAACAGAATCTTTCAGAGTGTTCAAAGTGTATCGCAAAATTCTATAATGGATGCATCACATGTCAAGTACTTGCTGGAAAAAAGAATGTTGCACCTGACAACGAGGATTCCTGAGGTGGAAACACATGATTTATTTTGATAATGCTGCAACATCGAAATACAAACCGGATGTAGTGTATGACGCATTTATGCATTATGTGCGCGAAATAGGTACTAGTCCTGGCAGAGGCAGTTATAGCTTGGGTGTCCAGGCTTCGAGGATGCTATATCAAAGCAGGAAAAAAGTTAACGCTTTCTTTGGTAACCCAAGCAAGACGAATGTCGTTTTTACAAAAAACTCTACTGAAGCGATCAACCTGTTTATTAAAGGATTTTTAAAAAAGGGCGATCATGTTCTTATTAGTTGTTATGAACACAATGCTGTTCTACGCCCTATTCATTCTTTATATGAGAACGGGCTCATTACATATACCGTTCTCCCTGAACAAGTGCTAGAATCCCCCGAATCTGAATTAGAAAAATATATTACTCCTAGTACCAGACTGGCAGCAATTACGTTAGCAAGTAACTTGACGGGACAGCTTGTTTATTCTGCAGCATTTGGCGATGAGTGCAAAAAAAGGAATCTGACGGTATTTGTCGATGCTTCACAAGGTGGAGGAAAAAAGCTGGCTCACATGGAGCGAGATAATATTGATTACCTTGCATTCACTGGACACAAAGACTTATATGCTTTGCCCGGAGTTGGTGGTTTATGTTCGAAGGCCCCATTAACATTTCCACCTTTAATTCAAGGCGGAACCGGCATACATGGCGAGCATTACACCAATCCAGAAATCTATCCGGAGGCTTATGAGTCGGGCACTCTTAATATGCCCGCCATCTGGTCTTTGAAAACATCGATTGAGTTTCTGGAAGAAAATTTAGAGAAAATATCTCAAAAGGAACAACTGTTGACCCAAAGAATCATTAGTGGGCTATCTTCATTACCTAATGTGGATCTATATAAGCCCACTAAAAGAAGAGTCTCTACAGTTTGTTTCAACGTGAAGGGTGTCTCTTCGAGTGACGTGGTTTCATATTTGGACAAGAATGGAATTTGCGTGCGTGGCGGAATCCATTGTGCAATTTTAGCACATGAAACGTTGGGAACAGTTAAAACAGGAGCCATTCGCGTAAGCCTCAACTATATGAATACCGAGCAGGAAGTGGACTATTTCTTAGATGTTCTTCGGGAGATGAAATAAATTGGTGAATTTGGTTTTTTATAGAACGAGTGATGTTTTTGAAGCTGAGGAGATTTTGCAATCCAAGGATATTGTCGTTGAGATTGTGCCTACTCCTGTTCAAGACAAAGCATATTGCGGAGTTTGTATACGGATAAAAGCGGATGACTTGAGCCGATCACAACTAGAATTGAACAAATTTGATTTCCAGGTTCTACCTTAAGAGGATTTAAAAATGGGATATGAACATCTAACCATCTTGCGAGGATATAAAACCAACAAAAATGATATTGTACAAGAGTTTTACCTTCCCGTTTTGAAAGAGTCCGTCTTGTATAAGCGCGCGGTAGGCTTCTTCTCATCTACTGCCCTTATCGAATTGTCAAAAGGCATTGCTGGGTTAGTTAAAAACGGAGGAAAGATTCGATTTATTGTCTCTCCGCTGCTCTCCGAGGAAGATATTGAAGCAATCCAGAAGGGTTATGAAGCCCGCGCAATTATAGAAAGTGCTCTTGTGCGAGAAATAAAAGAACCCCAAAGTGATTCTGACAAGGAACGCTTAGGCTGGTTATCGCAATTAATTGCAAATGGTGTCTTGGAAATAAAAGTTGCATTTACGCCTCCGCATAAAACGACAGGAATGTACCACGAAAAAATAGGTGTGATTTATGATGGGAACGGAAATTTAATCGCATTTACGGGGTCCATGAATGAAACCATCAATGCCTTTCATAACAATTATGAATCCATAGTAGTCTTTAATTCTCTTGTTCAAGAAGATAAACAAAGAGTTCGTGACTTAGAGAATGACTTTGATTCTCTTTGGGCTAGTCGCGAGGAAAACATCACAGTATTAGAGTTTCCAAAAGTGGTAAGGGATAAGCTGGTTCCATACGAAAAATATCGTCTTTCAGATCATGGCAATGACCATTTTGAAGAAGAAGATGCATATGAATTAAGCCCAGTAGTTGCGGGCGTACCCGCTATACCCAAAGGAGTCTCGTTACATGAGTACCAGAATGACGCCATCTCCGCTTGGATAAAAAATGGAATGCGCGGAATTTTTGATATGGCAACAGGCACTGGCAAAACGTATACTGGCCTTGGAGCCGTGGTAAGAGCGTTCGAACTTAACAAACGATTAGCAGTGATAATTGTGGCTCCTTATCAGCATCTTGTTGATCAGTGGGTAGAAGATATAGTTAAGTTTAATATGCGCCCGACAATTGGCTATTCGGCATCTCCTCAAAAGGATTGGAAGCAACGACTCGGAAATGACGTTTTAGATTTTGAACTGGGAATAATTGATACGTTTTGCTTTGTGACAACTAATGCAACCTATTCTTCAGCTTTCGTGCAAAAGTTGTTAGATAGACTTGGTAAAGATACATTATTGATTGTAGATGAGGCCCACAACTTTGGTTCTCTCAATCTTAGTTTAAAACTCAATCCAAAATTCACATTTAGATTGGCGTTATCAGCAACTTTGGAAAGACATGGAGATCCTCAAGGGACTCGCTTATTAATTGACTATTTTGGAAAAAAATGCATTGAATATGGGCTAGAGCGGGCCATCAGAGAAGGAAAACTCACACCGTACTATTATTATCCAGTCGTTGTTTATCTAGAAGATGATGAACTAGAACGATACAAAGATCTGTCTTACAAGATTTCCAAGGAATGCCATGTTACAAAATCAGGAGAGCTGAAGGTAACCGAACGAGGCAAGATGTTATTGCTCGCCAGATCTCGAATTATCGCTGGAGCCAAACAGAAAATTGATGCATTAAAGAAAACAATTAAACCATATCAGAATGACACACATATGTTGGTTTATTGTGGAGCAACAAAAATCTCCGACTATAGTCAAGATACCTCTGATTCCGATGAGGAAGGCGAACGTCAAATTGTTGCTGTATCCAAGTTGTTAGGTAATGAGTTGAAAATGAAGGTTACTCATTTTACCTCCAGCGAATCTGCTGCCGAGAGAGAAGTAATAAAGCGACGATTTGCTGACGCAGACCCATATCAAGCAATAGTAGCAATTAAGTGCTTGGATGAAGGCGTAAATATTCCGAGTATTAAGACTGCGTTTATATTGGCTAGCACAACCAACCCTAAAGAATACATTCAAAGACGAGGTCGTGTATTAAGGCTTGCGCCTAATAAGCCTTATGCGGTTATATATGATTTTGTCACGTTAATAAAACCTCTTGATGAAGTTGATCCTTTTGGAAGCGACTATACATGTGGGCGTGCTTTGGCCAAAAGAGAGCTTAACAGAATTAAGGAGTTTGGCCGTATTGCTCTAAACGCTAGAGATGCTGACGAACTTATTAACGACATTGAATTTGTTTACAACATAGCAGATGATGATGGGGGGGACAATTTTGATGCAGACGAATTTGGAGCTTGATGAAAAGAAGTTAAACACTATTAAGCTAAGAATACTCCAGATGGAAACCGATAATATTGTAAAAAAAGAGTCGAATCCAGCTATGGAAGAGAAAATTAAAAAGCTTATCATTGCGGAGGTGGACAAGCGATGATTATTAATAGACTGGAAATGTACAATTTCCGGCAATATATTGGCCATCAATCTGTAGATTTCTCAACTGATCCAGACAAAAACGTCACCGTTCTAATTGGTATCAACACTTCAGGTAAAACAACTATAGTCCGCGCATTTGAGTGGTGTTTGTACGGCAAGAATGGATTTGAGGATCCAGTTTTGCTTAACAGCGACGTTAGGGCGAACATGAATGTGGGCGATGTCCAGGAGACATGGGTTTCCGTTAATTTCACCCACGATAACAGAGAATATACTCTCCGCCGTTCGTTTAAATATGTATGTAGTGAACGCAAGGCCGTAAGCGATGGTACTGTTGAGGTTTCTTTAAACAAAAAGCCCGAGGAAAAGCTTACCCTAGAGTATCTGCAAAGCGACGGACAAACAAAGACTCCAATCGACAGATCCAATATAACAGAATCCATGGATCGTGTATTGCCAAGGGATTTGTCCGATTATTTTTTCTTTGGCGGTGAAAGAATTTCAAGCATCGCCAATAGAACTGATTTGTCAAAAGCTGTGCGCGGTTTAATGAGACTTGATGTTTTAGAAAACGCCAGGGACCACCTTGGGAAAGTATTAAAGAGTTTTCAGGGAAGCATTGATACATCTGGTGATGCTAATGCGCAGCGGGCCAAAGATGCTATTGAGACATATAAGATTCAATTGGCCCAGTATGAACAAGATAGAACAAACGCTGATCAGCAGATGCAGTATTGGAATGATAAAGAAAAAGAACACAGCGCTGAGTTAGCAAAGAGCGATGTTGAGCAGGTTAAAAAAGCAAAAGCTGAACGAGATCGCCTCGAAAGGACTATTGCTTCTGAGAAACAACGCTTGGAAAATGCAGTCAAGGCAATGGTGGACGCGTTTAACACTCGCCCCTTTGTCTTCTTTGGCATGCCAGCTCTTAAGAAAACTATGGATCTCCTCGAATCTGTAAAAGATAGTACAGAATGTGTTCCGGGAATGGATCAGGATTCAATTGATTATTTGCTAAATCGAGGCTATTGCATTTGCGGGACTCACTTGGATCCAAATACACTCCCCTATCAACGCGTAATGGACGAAAGGAGAAAACTTCCTCCAGAGCATATTGGCGCTGTAGTAATGAATTACAAAAACAAAACAGAAGGATATATGGCGGGAAGCGAGAGCTTTTTGACCACTTTGGAGAGTAGATATAAAGAAATTCGTTCCATCCAACGAACTTTAGGATTGCTTCAGGATGATTACGATGCGCAAGCCGGAATCATTATTGATGATACGGATGCCAGAGCTATTGAAGCGAAGCGAAAGGATGCTCATGCGCACTACATAGAGGCAAAGAGTGATTATGATCAGGCAACGCAGAGCATTGGACGTTGCAAAGAAAACATTAGAAATTGCGAAGATACCATATCTAAGTACGCAAAAAACAGCAAGAAGAATGAGCGGATATATCGAATGATTGCATATTCTGAGGCTGTCTATGAGTGGTTAAATAGAACGTATCAGGAAAAAGAAAGCACTGTTCGTTCCCAGTTACAACAGCGAGTAAATGACAATTTCTCTCGCATGTATCATGGAGAACGCTCCATCATTATCGATGACAAATACCGGGTTCGTTACAGTGATATTAAGACAGAGGAATCTGACGGTCTAAAAGCCGTTAAGAGTTTTGCATTTATTGCAAGCCTTGTTTCTATGGCAAAGGACAAAATTCTGGATGATCAAGAAATGCAACTGGGACAAGTGTATCCGCTTGTAATGGATGCCCCCTTCTCAAATGTCGATGAAATCCACATTGATAACATTTGCAAAATTTTGCCGCAAACTGCAAATCAGGTCATTATGGCAGTAATGCAGAAGGATTGGGGATATGCGGCAAATGATTTGGCGCCTTTTGTTGGTAGGAGTTATGTAATAGCAAAAGACCTAGATGCTGAAGGTCATGAAATTGACACCAGCACACATATCGTTCCGGCGGAGGTTTGAAATGTTCAATAATGACTTTAAGATAACAGGAAAACATGCAAACTATTGGAAAGATTTATGTGAATTGGCAGGTAATGTTCCAGACAGAGATCAGCATGCAAATTTTAAAATTTTCAAGGCCTACATTGATGCCTATATCACCTGCCCGATAATCGGCTACCACTATAACAGAAAAGGAAAAATAGATAATTCTGTTCCGGGTGAAGCAGGCATGCTAGCAGCAATCATCACGAAACGAAGCGCCGAATTGAAATTTGTCTATCAGATCATTATGCTCTTGGATGAAGAGTCTGAGCCTGATCCTGATCGCAGAATCTATCGTGCCTTCAATTTTTCCGAAAAGACAGAGGAGGATCGGAAATTTATTGCTGAAAATATGGCAATATATAATGCTTATTTCCTTGGTGGACTTGAAGTTCTACATGAACAATTTGTTGATGAATGCCTCGATCGAGATGCATATTTGTTAAAGATGTACCAATTTGCTAAAGAGTTTTACGAGTCTCAAGATGGTGAGGCACTCGAATCGGCAATCAACCAGATATTGAACAAATAGAGCGAAATATTAAACGATGAATACGTTGTAGTAGTTAGGTACACATTCATAGCACATATCCACTTATACCGTAGCTGATTACTTTTGCTAACATTTTGTGGGAAGGAGCAGTAATGAAGGTCATTTCTCATGATGGCTTTTATTATGTATGATGCCATGGGAGTACAAGCATATAACTCAGGTGAATTGGATGACATATTTCAAGATTTGATGAATGGTTATTCCTTGGATTATGCCTGTGCTTTCTTGCAAAACTGTTGGTTCTGGCCTGAAAAAGCTGTACGAGAAGAGCATTCTCTGGAACGAATGATTTATACCCAAGGCAATCCAAATGAGGTATATACCGCATACGAACGAGGAGTCATTGAGAAATTCGATCAACAAATTGTATTTTGCAGTTATCGTTTATCATCAATAAACAAAATGGTAAAGTGCAAAACACTTGCTCTCAACATACAAGATAGTACTGAGCCATTAAAAGACGCAATTGCCTTAATGAAGATATTTAACAAAGCGTTTGCGGGTTTTAATGTGTTTCTCTTTGCTTATGAAAAAGGGTTGTTTCTGGGATGTTCTTGTATTAAAAGCAGTGCTGTTGGTATGGATTGCGTGATATCACCGATAATATCTCCTGAGATTAACTGGGATGCATTGTACGATACATTTTTGTTTAGAAATGATTCATCTAATTTTTACGATTACTACTCCGGGGTAGTTGGCTCAATTTTATCCATACCCGATTGCTATTCTCTATCGGAAAAAGAAGATGAGGATATCTATAAGTCTGGATTTACATATGACTATGATTCGGATGCTTTGGAGGATTATCGCAACTTCGGTTTTTCTCGTATGATAGATTATCATCAAGACATATCTGCAAAACCAAAACCGCGATTTGACAAAGAAGAGTTTTTGAACGACGTTCAAGACTGCATGGAAGAATTAAGATTTATTGTCGCAAATAGAATCAATCCGTTGGAATTACTTTTTGAAGCGCAAAAAGCACACGAAGAGAATAGGGCCATAGATTTTGAAAATACGCATTCCACTAATTCGCATCCCACAGCAGTAAGTGAAGATGATATGAATGCTTTTAGCATGCTAGATGATCCTATTGCTCTTATGAAAATGTTAAAACGACAGCGAGGTATATAATGGGTACTAATTCATTCCTTGATATTACAATTGACGATTTGGATGAAAGTGATTTCGGAGACCCGATTTCGCTATTGGAAGCGCTTTTAAAAAGAGGTTCCGCACGCAAACAAATATCTTCGGATCTTCCAAAGGAATCTGATTGTTTGACTGCGTCTCAAATCTCACAAAAATATAATGTTGAAGTAGAAGACATTCTTAGCGCAATCAAAAATGGTAACTTAGTTGCGGATAAAGTTGTCCCACTATTTTCCCCAAAAGTTGTTGAGGCGTTTTTGTCGGACCTAAATAGTGGAAAAACAACACTTTTTGACAATTTTATGCATGAAATAACTCATATGAGAGTCAATTACTCATATAAACCTGTCTTGGTTATGGCTATTATGGAGAATGCATCAGAAAATGGAGAAATAGCACTAAGTGATCTTGTAGATTTCTTTTTGGATTTTTATGAAAAGCGACAAGCTGCGGGCCTCGTAATAGAAAAAGCCGATAGTTCTTTTGTAAAATTTCAAAATGACCGACAGCATGCGGCAAGAACAATTATTAGGTATCCTATTACTGTTTTCGAAAACAAACAGTTCATTAGCTTTGACCGTCAGACATCAGTTTTGACAGTTGCAAAACCAATATGGCAAAAAATTGATGCGGAAACGAAGGCATTTATTGAAATGAGTTGTGAAAAAATCCTTGAAGGATATTATGCGCCTTTGAGCTAATCGGATCTATTTGCTAGTTTTCAATAGTGAGGATTACCATATGGAAAATTGCACTAAACTTAGAATTTTATATTTATATCAGCATTTAGTACGGCATACCGACGAAGCGCATACGCTTTCAACAGCTGAACTAATAAAAATTCTTAAGGAAGAGTACAACCTTAATGTGTCACGCAATACCATTAGCGACGACCTGGCTATGCTTAATGAGTGTGGCCTTCATATTGAACACTACGAATCCACACAGAACAAATACTACTATGATGGCCACATTTATGAGCTGCCGGAGCTAAAAATCCTTGTCGATGCGATTTCTTCTTCTAAGTTCATCACGCAGCGAAAGAGCGACGAGTTGATAGCGAAGCTCCTTACTTTGACCAACTCACAGAATGCTGCAAAGCTTCGTCGACACATTTATACTACTGGTCGTGTAAAGTCGGAAAACGAGCAAGGTTACTATATAGTAGACGCAATCAATGAGGCGATTGATACCAAAAGAAAGATTTCCTTTTATTACACAGATTATGACGTGCTAAAGAAGCGATATATCACAAACGATGGTAAGCCATACACAGTTAGTCCCTACACATTAATCTGGGATGGTGATTACTATTATATGCGCGGATTTTGTGACGAGCGTCAAGAAATGCGAAATTTCCGATTAGATCGGATTGCTGAACAGCCAAAGATTCTTAACCAGATTGCCATAATGCCTCCTGAAGGATATACTCCTGCTGAATACAGTAAATATGTTTTTCGGATGTATGATACCGATGAGCCAGTTTTAGTACATCTATATTGCCACGTGTCTGTTATGAAATATCTGATAGATAACTTTGGAGTTGATATTGAAACGGAAGCTATTGATTCAGAACATTTCAAGGCAAAAGTCGCTGTATGTACGAGCACTACCTTTTATCGTTGGGTATTTGGATTTCATGGAAAAATAAAGATTTTATCGCCGGACAACATAAAAGAAGAATATGTACAAAGGCTTCAAGATGCATTAACACAAGTATGACCGGCGGGCGTTAATAAATCTATTATATTTTCCAGCTGTATAGAGAAAATGTTGGGGTAGAATATGAGCGAAACAATTAGTGGGATTATCACTATAAAAATACTAATGGAAAACAAAGCCTCCGCGATGGGCTATGTTGATTATGTAGATGACAGTTCCGTTCAAAAGTGGGAATTAATAAAGGATAGAGAGTACATCATTCCTGGATATCAGAGAGAGATACGCTGGAAGCGCCAAAACGTCCAGACCCTTTTGGATGATGTTTTGAATAACAGCAAATTTTTGGGGAATATTCTGCTAAGTACCGCTCAAAAGAATCTTTATGAGATAATGGACGGTCAGCAAAGAATAACTGTAATTCTAATGATTCTTGAAAGACTAAAAAAGTATCTAGATGTCATTCCCCTATGCAAATTACAAAACAATACGTTCCCCAATTTTGCCAAAGAATTGGAAATGGATTTTCAGATAGATAGAATTGAGGATCCAGTTGTAAAGGATTTATATATTGAACAGGATGTCTTAAATCAACGAGAAAAGCTTTCCCAACTGTGGATGTGTATATGCACATATGTTGACAATTTGCCGCCGGACACCCGTTCTAATTTATTGGAGAACCTTTTAGATAGCGAGATAAACTTACTTATTACAAAAGTAAACCCACAAAAAAATTCGTCTAGAAGACTATGTGTAGATTATTTTATTGATATTAACAACAAAAGTGAAAGCCTAGATTACATAGATATATTGAAGGCATATGCGTTTAGAGAGCGATTCGATAAAGCAACTACAGCTTGGATTCAAATTCAGGCTCAAGAAAAGGTAATGACTGAATTTTATTATCCTAAAGAAGTAATGTTTTTGCATTATATACTCTGTCGCGTAAACAAGGGGTTAGGATATAAAGTCAAGAAGATTTCAGATGATCTTCGATTACAATCGGAGGTGATATTACCAACTGGGAAAAAATATCTCAAAGGAACAGATATTGAGGTTCTTATAACAGACACCAGTTTCTATCAGAACATGCTCTCTTGCTTACTTGCTTTTCAAAAGTTTATTGATGTTACGTTAAAAAGCAAGACTCATCCAGATGAAGCCTTTTTGGCATATATAAATACCAATCCAAACGGAAACAAACTGGACTTTGATACAAAATCCAATATCTTTTTCATTGTAAATTCAATTGTGAGAAGCTCGGATGTTGTCCCTAGACTATTGTTGATGAAATATTATCTGGATGTTATTTGTGATATAAGTTCAACAAAAGATGATTACAAACTCATTTACGATATTAATTTTTTGGCAACATGCTTTTCGGCAGGGAATCCTAATGCTAAGTCAAGAGCATCTTATTCTTCAATCGTAATGAAAGAAAAATGGAAGGATGCCTTGAAACGATCAGCAACTTCGGTTAAAAATCAGTTTCATAAAAAAATACAATATGGTAGAGAAGTGCAATATAAAGGCAAAGCGACAGCTACTAGTGGTGAGTATCTTGCCAAACGAGTGGCTGCTGTTGCATATTCTTATGTAAGAAGTGGGACAAGCCTCAAATTCGACGAGAAAAAGTATAATCGTTTTTGCAGTAGTTTGGATCATAATGCAGAGCATTTTCTGATTAATCAGAGTTACTCTGTGACCGCAAAATACCATGGAAATACGATAAAATATGAATACAGTCCTGAGCTAAGGGGCTGGATTTCATATTTATCAAATTATCTGATAATTAACGAAGATATAAATGGACTGCTTGGAAACGCTTGTATCGGGGATAAAATTAGAATTATCGACAAGTATATGGAGAGCCATCCGGATGCATGTGTGCTTGTTGATCCTATCAGTAAGCGAAATTATAAATTGGCTAAAGATTCATTTATTAGTTGTCCTTCGCCTGAAGAACTTGATGCATGTGTTTCGATAGAAAGTGCACAAGAGTTACTAACTAATTACTATGAGGGCGCTTTCAAAACTGAGTTTGTTTCATACCTTAATGCGATCAAAGTATACACTGAAGACATATTTTCGTTATCGTAAAGATCTTTTTGATCCCGAGTTCTCTCTTAAATTCCTATTTGTGCCCAATATTCTGGGCACCTGTGTTCCATTATACAAATCACCCCTTGATTCTCAGATCAAGGGGTTTTATAATGAGCTTAACGGAACAAGTTGTTCCATTATTGATGAAAGGAATTAATGCCATGAGAGTCATGAGCACAGAAGTGATGGATCGTATCATTTTCTATGTGGATCAGTATTTCTGCGACAAACACACCACCCCCTCTGCAGGAGAGATTGCCCAGGGAGTTGGTATTCCCAGAACAACCGCTTATCGCTACCTGGTGGAAATGGATGCGCGCGGAATGATTGAATACGATGGAAAATCCCGTACCATCCGTACTCCGATGATCAAGAAATTTGCTCCCGATTCTGCGCCCTGCCCTCTTTTGGGTTCCATTCCCTGCGGTTCCGCGCAGACTGAGGAGGAAAATGTCCAGAAATATATAAGTCTTCCGATTTCCCTGTTTGGGAAGGGCAAGTTTTATATTCTGGAGGCATCCGGTGATTCTATGGTCGATGCGGGCATCAATGACGGGGACCTGGTTGTTGTCAGAACGGATTGCACTGCTGAAGCTGGCGACATTGTAGTCGCTCTTACCGAGGACAATGAAAGCACGCTAAAAGTATTTGGCGGCATTGATATGGATACCAAGAAAGCCGTTCTTGAATATCGGAATCAATCAAAGTATCCGGACAAAAAAATTCTCGTAAGGCAGTTGATTATTCAAGGTGTAGCCAAGCATGTGATCAAGGCATTGTAACCGATTTGTATTGGAGGTGACAAAGGGTTATGAATACATACGATGTAATTTGTCCGATTTGCGGTGCGGTCAATTGCAGCCTGTTGCTGGAAGAGACGGATGGCTGGATGGAGTGCGAAGCCTGTGGAACTACGACGAGATCTCGTTGGAAGGCACAGGCCCAAAAGCTGACCCCGGTATTCGTAATCCGAAAGCCGCAGGCCCAGAACGCACCCGCCGATTGATATCCGCGTTTTCAGAAGGGGGCCATATCCTTGCAATACGAACAGACTTCATGGCGCTTAAAGCAGATCTACTGCCCCAACTGCCGCCACCTGGTAAACGGCTATGAAAGCAAAGATGGTACAACACGAATGACCTGCGAGAAGTGCGGATCTGTTATGATTCGCAAAACAATGGGACGCAGACATGATCGTATCGACCTCTATGCACCACGGGGACAAGAGCGCATTTGACAATTGAATGAGATTGGCATACCGACGGAATGGTCGAGATGAAACAGGCTGCGTAAATCCATTTCCAGGTCATATGCTGGAACGATCGGTCAGTTAAACCAAACATACATGAGAGGCTGCCGACAAGACGGGATACCCATAGCGATGGGATCTCTGCCTTGCCGGCAGTCTTTTTTTATTCCGGCAAGGCTTTCGAAAAACAAAATATTGAAAGCCTGACATGCATTAAGGGCTTAGGATACATATATTGCAACCTTTCTGATTTTCAGAAAGAGCAGTATGGGTACCCTTCCCTTTATGCGCCATTTTTGGGGAATACGGTCAGGAACGTACTGTGAGCAATGGTATCCTTTGCTCTTCCGCTGCAGGCGGAAAGGAAAACAGTATGTTCTATTTTGACGTGACCGAATTTGCAGCCCGTTTAAGTGCGCTCCGCAAGGCACGGGGCATGACCCAGGAGGAAATGTCCGAAGCGTTGAACATCAGTCTGGAGCATCTCAGCAAGATGGAACGCGGCAAGAGAAAACCGTCCATCGATCTGATCGTAGCCATGGCCTGTTACTTTCATGTGAGCACGGATTATCTGCTTATGGGGAAAAACCATGACAGGGTCGACAGCCGGACCAAGCTGCTGGATGTGATAACGCAGCTGACGGAAATTGCGAAGAGCATGTAACAGATCCGAATGACAAGGTTCTAAAAGCGCGATAGAGGCGATCCGGCTATAAGGCCATGTCCATATTTTGCTATCCTCAATGGGCGGCATCGCTCAAATTGTGTTTTGTTTTGAGTGATGAAATGAGCGATGCGGAAGATATGGCTGCTCATGAATGCCCTCCGCAAGACTGCGTTTTATTATCTGCAGGTTTAAGATTGATTACCTGTTTACCTGATTTGACTGCTTTCTCGGCAAACTTGGCGGCACCGCCCCAGGAGTGCGTAACGTATGTTATCACATAGTCGGCTCGTTTAAGCATCCAGCGGTTTCTCCAGTCGATGGCAAAGCGCTTGGGTACGGTTTCTATTCCTTCCGGGTACATGCTATCAGAGTAATTCTGGTTCCGTGCCAATTCATCCTTCTGTTGGGGCGGCAAATAAGCCAACACAACCGCGTAAGAGATGTTTGCATACTGCTCCGCAAGCTCGCGAAGGACAGAATGAGCCATACCGTCAAAAGAGCCCTGGTTCCCCACATAAAACGTGGTGACGCCGTGGTTAAGAATTAAATCTTCCAGACATTGTTTCAACACAGGGCGCAAGGAATCGGGGCTCTGCCGATGGCCAAAGAAGGTGCAGCATTTTCCCAATGTAACACCTCCTTCTAAATTAGTCTACCCATAGCCTAATAGTAGTATGTGTAGCCTACTTTGTATAGCTAAACCCAGTATTCTAAAAATAGAAACTGGAGGTGAGTGCAAAGGTATGGACATGGTGACAGCTATTAGGAACCGTATTCTGGGTCTTTGCGGTGAACAAGGCATAACCATTAATAAGCTCGCTACCTTATCAGCCTTGCCGCCTTCAAGCATAAAGAACATTCTCTATGGGAAAAGCCAAAACCCCAAGGTGATTACGATCAAAATGATCTGTGACGGCTTGGGGATCACGGTAGGCGAATTCTTCTCTACGCCGGAGTTTGACTCGCTTGAGCCGGAAATCAAATAGATTCTTCTCCACAGGAGTCCAGAAAAGCCTGACCGCATTCATAGCGGTCAGGCTTCCTTTACTTTACAGGATCACCGATTTGTCGGTGGTCCTTTTTTGTGCCTTCTACGATTTTGAAAAAATCGGGCTATGGCCATTCTCACAAACTGTATAAGCCTGCAAATCCGTACAACTAGGGCGGGCAACCCGTACTGTCGGTACCTAAAGATATCCAGCCATCTGCGATAAACTTGAACATGTAAGGAGCCAAGAAACTCCTTCTCATGAACCTTGCTACGAAAATAAGTAGCGAGGGCGTGAACCTTGACAAACAGGCTTTCAACGCCTCATGAAAAACCATCGCA
>NZ_JBBMFK010000023.1:0-63686 GCF_040096055.1 Pseudoflavonifractor intestinihominis | reverse complement strand
GCCGGTTTTTGTGTAGCAGCGGCTTCCGCTTCCAGTACCCGCGCCATTTTGTCGGCGGCGGTGGTGGTAGTGTCTTTTTTGAAATAGCCGGACACGACAAGGACGGAATTGCCCATGCGGATTTCCGTCACGCAGTCGGGGCGGCGGGCGGTGCGGGTGTCGTGCTGCTTGTTATCTGCCATAGGCAATACTCCTTTCACTCGTTCATCAGTTCTTTCAAAAGCCCCAGCTTGTCCTGCGCGGCCTTTTTGCGGAAATTGCCGCCGGTACAGCACACCGGGGGACACATTTCCAGCACCCGGTCATAAATCCGGGAATGGGCGGTGTCTTTTGGGTGCTGCAACTCTGAAAGCGTGAGGTTGGTCGTGACGATCAGCGGCTTGCGGCTGCGGTAACGGCTGTCAATCACATTGAAAACCTGTTCCAGCCCGTATTCTGTCCCGCGCTCCATGCCGAAGTCGTCAAGGATAAGCAGCGGATAGCGGCAAAGGCGGGAAATATATTCATTCCTGCCCTCAAAGCTGGCGGCAAGGTCATTGAGGATAAGGGCAAAATTCGTCATATAGACGGGGATTTCTTTCTCCATGAGGGCGTTTGCGATACAGCCCGCAAGGTAACTCTTGCCGGTGCCGACGCTCCCCCAGAACAGGCAGCCCACATTCCCGGCGTATGCCCGTTCCCAGTTCTTCACATAGTTGCGCGCCCGGATTGCCTGCGGGTTCTGGCCGTTGTCGTTCTCAAAAGTCCAGTCCCGCATGGCGGGGTCGGTAAAGCCCCGGCGTTTCAAGTCCTCTACGGTGTCAAGGTGCTTTTGTCGTTTCTCGGCGGCTTCCCGTTCCTCACGGGCGGCTCTCTGGCAGTCGCACTCTGCCGGGTGGCGGTCACGGCCAAAGACAGCGGCCTTGTCCGGCGCAAAATAGGCTTCTTTCGGCTTATGGCACTTGCCGCAGTACAGTAAACCGTCCTCGCCGGTGTAGTCCTCCGGCTCCGGGGTGGTGGCGGTCAATCTGTCAATCATTTCTGAAAATGTGGTGTTCATAGGCTCTCTCCCTCCTTGAATGAGTAATCGGGGACGCCCTGTTTTGCGGCTCCCTTTCTGTCCCGGTCTGCCCACATACGGACAGCGGCGGCATAGTTGCGGTAATCTTTCCCGGTGGCGGCGATATACTGGCTCAATTCCTCAATGAACCGTTCCAGCCTGTCGGGGTAGTCCTCTTTCAGTTCTGCGTATTCTGTTTCTGACAGGAAAATATTCTGGTATCTGCCAAAAGCTGCGGGCGGCTCCCCACTCGCTCCCATTGTTTGGTTCTCTGTAAGGTTGTTTATAGTAGTTTGGTTAGGGGACGGTTTTCCGACCATCATAAGGTCGGTTTTCTGACCATCAGTAGGTCGGTTTTCCGGCTCTGTGAGGGTCGGTTTTCCGGCCATCAGTTGGTCGGAAAACTGTACCTGTGGCACACGTGGCACTTTCACATATAGCCGGTTCGGTGCGGAGAAGCCGCCCCGTTCCCGTTCCAAAAGCCCCGCCATGTCCAGTTCGTTAAGCGCCCCCTTTATGGTGGTGCTGCCTTTATCCAGTATTTCGGCTATCTCCGCGATGGGATAGATAATATAAATCCTGCCCTTGTCGTCCTGCCACTTGTTTTTCTGTGAGAGGGTTGAGCGGTCTAACAGAAGCGAATACAGCAGCTTGGCGGTCTGGGAAATCTCCATTTTCAGCAGGAAACGGGGATAAGGCAGAAAGAGAGGCAGCGGCGTGTCTGCCATGATATAATCAGCGATAGTATCACCTCCCTGTGTTCGGGTTGATTTTGGCAGTTTGTCACGCATTAGGACGGCGTTTCCGGTGGAAAAGGATAAATGTATCGCGCACCCTTTGACACCCACGAAAAAAGCCTTGATTTATGCGGGTTTGAAAGGCTCTAAAGCGTGACATTTATGCCTTTGTTTCCGCTTTCGCTCGGCGGCTTTGATTTTCTTCATGCGTCCGGCGCAGTCCGGGCAGTATTTTCCCCGGTTTGACTTGGGGACAAAGGCCGCGCCGCAGACGGCACATCGTTTCCGGCTCCCCCGATACAAGAGGGCGGCGGCCAGTTCCTCGTCAAGGGGCAGGACAGCCACACGGAACCACCGGCACATGAGAGAAAGGGAAATGCTCTGGACACACACGCAAGGCTCCCCGTCATCTAACAGCAGGCAGTTCCCCCCGTCGTAGTTACAGCACTCATGCACCAGCCGCCGCGCCCGCCGGTGCTGGCGGTAGTCCATGCGGGGCAGCTTATCGCTCATGGCTCTGCTCCTTTCTGCGGTGCGGCTCGCTCCGGCGCAAAATCTGGTCGATGTTCCGCTTGACGGTCTGCAACTCCGTGTACCGCTGCTTCTGTTCGTGGTAGGTGTTATACAGGCTGGATTTCTTGGAAACAAGCTGCTCGATCTCGTCCTGCAACGCTTTCCGGGCGGGCAGCTTGGTAATGCCATGCTCCCGGAAATACCGGGCGGCTGCGTCGGCTATGATAAAATCGCTCTCATGTGCCTGCCGGTATGCGGCGCGGGCTTTCTCGGATTTCTGCGCTTTCAGCCCGTCGCGGGCGGGCTTGGTCTTGGCGTAGGCAAGTACCTGCCGCTGCAACTCCTTTTTCCCTTGCAGCTTCGTTTCCAGTGCTTTCAGCTTGCCGCTGGTCTGGCGCATTTCCTGATAGGCGGTATCAACGGCGGCTTCCAACTGCTCCGGGGAAGTGAAGCCGTATTCCTGATACACATTCAGCGTCGCGGCCATTTGTTTGAGGTTGTGCATGGTCGCCCAGCGTTCATAGCCCCGGCCTTTGCCCTCGGCTTTCTTCTGCTCAATGTCCACAAGCCGCTGCACACCGTCCTGTTTCGGGGCGGTTTGAGGGGCTTTTGTGGGCTGTATGCCGGTTTTCCCACGCCGGGGGTATTCGAGTATGGCCGCGGCCTTTTCTGTGGCTCTGGCGGCGTTCTGCTCCAAAACGGCAAGGACAGCGGCGCGGTCAAAATCGTCACCCAGCTTCCGGGCGGTAATGGGCTTTGTCCTGTCCGGCGTAAGGTAGGAAAGCCGCCCCCGGCTCTCCTTGACGGCCACGCCCTCCCGCAGCAGCAGAGAGGAAAAGTCCTCGAATGAGGCCGCTGTAGACAGCGCGGCGCGTATGGTCTGCCGCAGCTTCTCCTTGTTCGTTTCAAACTTGGTCTGCCGGGGCGTGATACCGCCTGCAATCATGGGGGCGTTCTGCCTGTCCAGTGCGGCCTGTCCCTTTTTCTGCGCCCAATACTCCCGGTCTGTGACGCGGTTCTTGCTGCCGTTCAAGAGGTCGATTTGGTAAAGCCCCTCCCGGTGGCACATCTCCATGACTTCGGACTTGAAGTAGCGCAAGGCCGCGTCGGTACAGCGGTGCTTGCAACCGGCTTTCGTGTCGGCTGGCCTGTCCATGTAGGGCAGGAACGGCACTTCCTCAATCCGCAGGCTGTTAATGACGATATGCACATGGATATTTCCGCTGTGGTTATGCCCGTCCGGGTGGGTGCATACAAGGGCTTGGTGGCCGGGGAAATGCTCGGCGCAAAACTTCTCGCCCAACTCCTGCGCCCGGTCTACGGTCAAGCCGTTGTCCGGGCCGTCCCGTGGGTCAAAGCTGATGATATAGTGGTGGCTTTTCACATCTTCCCGCCGCTGGTTCTTCTCATAGCGGAGATTTGCCCGCATACAGGCAACGGCAAAATCCTCCCCGCCGCAGTTCAGCGTGGACAGCCGGTAGTCCTCGCGGGGGATAAGCCTGCCGGTTTCATCAAGGACAGGCTTCATGGTAAACTCGTCATGCTCAAACAGCAGGTATTGTTCGGCGGCTCCGTAGTCGGCGTTTTTAGAGTTGATATGCTTGAGTGTTGCCAACTGCGTCACCTACTTTCTTGAGGACTTCATACTTGAGGGCGGCAAGGTCGGCTATGGCGGCGCGTACCTCGCCGGACAGCGCGTTATAGGGTACGCCGTACTCGTTCAGATACCGGGCAATCTGGTTGAGGTTGCCGCCAATCTTGCCATACTCGGCGGCCAGCTTTCCAACAGCGGAGAGCAGTTCATCATTGACCGCCGACACATGGATTACGGGGCGTATAGTCGCCCGCCGTATCGCCTGCCGGAGAAATTCGGACTGGCTGATACCATAGGGCGCAAGCCGCGCTGTGAAGTCGGCGTATTCTTCTTCGGACAGCCGGGTTTTCACAACGCGGCTGCGGTGGGGTGTGTTGTATCGCTTCGGCATAGGCTGTAAACCTCCTTTCACTTATCACAAAAAATAGGCTGGTCTGTTAGGTATTTCCGGGGCAGTTCTCGCAAAAAAATGGCCTGCCGGACGGAAATATTTTTGCGGCGCAAGCCGCCATAGCAGGGTTTGGGGAAGGCACTCCCCAACAAGTTTCCCGCGAGGGGCAAAACCGCAGAATTGCGGATTTTGGCACCGTGGTAGAAACTTGCTCTGTAACTGCCGCAGACTGCCCCAGTCTGGTTTTTTCGTACATAGAACGGACAGAACAGGACTTGCGGCCCGCTGTGGGCGGTCTTTTTTCCTTTCCGCTAAAGATACATTTCAAAAGCCGCCAGCTACCCGCTGGATGGAAATTTTCTCAAAATTTCTTTTGCTTCTGTAATGCGGGCAACAGGATTTTGGCAACCGGCGGGGCAGAGAATTTTTCCTTTCACTCCCCACACCATCGCGTTTTGAAATTCGCCAAACGAAACGGGAAATTTTCTCTTTGCTTCTTACTACGGGCAAAAATCAAAAATGCCAAACGCCGGAGCAGAAAAATTACCCTCTCACTTACTACTACAATCTGACCAGGGCAAAATGGCCGGGAGCGGAGCCGGGCAACAAAAAAGCAGCAAATCTTTTTCAGACTTACTGCTTTCGCTGGCCGCCGATGGACGGCTGGATATTCAGTTTTAAGGCTTATCGGTCAAAGCGAAACTTGAACAGCGCGGCAATTAGCTTCTGCTTCACATATTCCTCAACCTCGGCGTTGACTTGCCCGTGTACTTTGGAACAGTAGCGGATATATCCGGCGTAATGGGAAAGAACGGTGTCGATTGCGTCCGGGTCGCCCTCATGGGCTTTGACGATTGTTTCATAGGGGAGAAGTTTACTCATGGCGTTTTCCCTCCATAAGCTGCCGCAGCAGCTTCAAGGCAAGCTGGATATGCCGCCCCGCTGTGCTGCGCGTCCGGCCGATATGTACGCCGATCACCCGCTGCGGCTGGCGCAGGAAGTAGTAACGGAAAATTTCTTCCTGTGCCTGCTCCGGCAAAAGGGCAAGGGCGGCGGCAAGTTCCGCATGGTACAGAACGGCGGTCTGGCCGCAGGCGGTAAAAAGATATTCTTCAAGCTGTTCTGGCTCGACAAGCTGGACAAACTTCTCATTCATCAGATAGTCAAGGGAAACTTCCCGTTCCCACCTCCGGCGCAGCTTCAAAATTATATCTATGGCGGCGTGACGAATGACAACCTTGCAAAAGGAGTTAAAGGTGTACTGGATATGCACTTTGTAGGCTTCATTTTCGGTCATGGAAATTCCCCCTCTCATAATAGTGCGGGGCGGCAGCACTCCTTGCTGTCGCCCCTTGATTGCCTGTCTGCAAAGGCGGGCGGGGCTGTCAACGGCGGCGCATATGCGCCGTTCATCTTGACCGTTGACTGGCTCGGCTGGCTTTGCTATTTATAAAATTGTTCAACAAAATCCGTATCCTTTAGTTTGTCTTGTACATCGTTGCTCCACTTCTCCTGTTCAAGCAGATTTGACAAGGGAGCGCCGAATATATCTTCAATTTGCGTTCGTTCAAAGGAATAGCTATCACCGGAAAAGTTATAGGTTATTCCCGACAAATTATCAATCGCCGCCATAGCCGCAACGGTATTATAGATTAAATCTCTTTGTACCTTATCCTCTCCGATGTTCCAAACAGTATCAAGATAGTTCACTGTTAAAGTACAGTCATCAGAATTGATTTCAAACTGCCTTGGAATATTGTTTAATGGTAAATTTCCAAATAAGTCTCTAACATTGTTCGCGTCCCCCAAATATGCAGTTTTATAATCTTCAATCGCAGAAATGTCATGTGTTAAAGCGTCCGTCTGATTTTGGGCGTAAGCTTCTTGTCTTGCTTGATTGGCGGGAATAATCCAAAACTGGATTACGCAGAACAAAACAACTGCAACAGCGAGAAGTCCGATAATAATTTTACTTTTCTTATTCATCTTCATGCCCCTTTCTGCATTTCAGCAGTATTTTTGAAAAACTGCTGATTGTAATAGGAATGATAATGGTCAATAGCGGCAGATAAAACCGTACTGCAATATTTGCCATTTGATATGGGCCTGTAATATTCAGAGGTCTGCCAAACCAAATATCACTTCCAAATGTCAACGCTGCCATCGTTCCGACAGCTACAAGAAAAAATACACTCCAAATAGTCCATGCGACTTTTCTTCTGTGTTCACTCGCTGAAAGCGATAGAAAAGCAATGACTTTTTCTTTTTTATCTTTGCTCAGAATGTAAGCGCAGCCAGAAATGATAACACATAAAAGCCCGATATAACTGGTTAGCGCATAATGGGTAAAGAGAAGCGGCAAGGAAAAAATCCAAAAAATAATACAGTTGAGCAATAGTGTTTGCATACATTCCAAATGATATTTGCCAACATCGGTAAGCTGATTTCCGTCTATCAGATAATCAATCGCTGACAAACTTTCCTTTGCTTTCTCGGTTGCCTTTTCTGCACTCAATCCCTGTGCAATCAAATCGTCCCGCTTTGCAATCATATTGCTCAATATTTCTTCCTTTAGGTCTTTTACCTCCGGCGTTAAACGCTGGTGCCGGAATAAGCCGTCAACATATTTTTGTAAATCTATCATTCGTCCTTACCTCCTTGCAGAAGCATAGTAATAATTTTTTTTGCATGCAGCCATTCCGAAAGTGCTTTTTCATAGGCGGCGTTACCGCTGTCCGTAATATGATAATACTTTCGCCGCCCGCCTTGCGATTGGTCGCCCCAATAGCTAACAATATGGCCTTGTTTCTCAAGACGCTTTAGGCTTGTATATAAAGACGGCTCTTTCAATTCATATTCATTGTTGCTGTTCATGGATACAGCTTTCATAATCTCGTAGCCGTAATTGTCGCCATCTCTTAATATTTTAAGAATTATGGTATCTATATGCCCACGGATTAAATCGCTGTTGATGTTCTGCTCCGGCATTTGCTTCACCTCCATGCACATTATATCCGACATTACTATGTGTGTCAATGTACTATTTCACAAATTGCTTATGTAATCTTGTTTCTATCCCTGCGTTATACGAAATAGTAGGGCGGTTGTCTGTAATATTATAGTGCTACTTTACCGTACATGAGCATTTGCACCAGGGTTGTCGTTTCCGTAACCTTCCAGCAGGTTGATAACGCCCCATACGCCAAGACCAGCACCAAGGGCAATCACGAGGGTCTGCAACACATTGATCGCTTCATTGAAAAATTCCATAAATCATTGTTAGCCGGAATCGTTTTGATAAAGTTTCAGTCGTTCATAGGCATACAAAAGCCGGACAATCCGCCGCCCGGTTTCCGGGGGGTGATTCCGGCTGTCCTCCTTTTTTCATTGTTTTTTGGTGATTGTCCGCCTTGTACGCCAATGGCCCCAAAAGGGCAGTTGCGGCGAATAGATAAGACCACTCCTTTCATAGCGGAACAGATTTAAGCGCCCTGAGTATCTACTTCGTACACGTCGCAGACCTCATTGGGCTTGAGTTTCAGCCGGGTGGACAGGAACGCTTCAATGTCAAAAGTGTTCTTGTCGCTTGCGTCGGCTGTGTATTTGAAATTGGGGTGCTTGGTGATGTCGTACTTATCCGAAAGGAAAGGACGCACACCGCGCAGCTGGAGGATGCACTTGCCGCCGTCCATAACGGCAAGTTCGTCCTGGCTCATCAGCTCTTTCCCCAATTTTTGATAGTTGAACGAGTGGGAAGTTTCCCGCCCACGGCTCTCTCCGGTGTTGTAGGTGTCAATGGTTTCCTTGCCCAGCACGGCGGCCAACTCCTTGAGGGTAGTCGGCTCCTTGCCGCCCAGGAAAATGGAGGTATCCATATTGCCGATGATGGTATCGGCGTTGTCCTTGTAGATGGCTTTCAGCTGGCTTTGCGCCTGCAAGACCAGACAGGCGGAGATCTCACGGCTTCGGATGGTGGCCACCAGCTTTTCCAGTTTGGGAATCTGGCCGATGTTGGCGCACTCGTCGATAAGGCAGCGCACATGGACCGGCAGCCGCCCGCCGTACACATCGTCGGCTTTTTCGCAGAGCAGATTGAACAGCTGGGTGTAGCACATAGAAATCAGAAAGTTAAAGGAATCGTCCGTATCGCTCATAATGAGGAACAGGGCAGTTTTCCGATCTCCCAGAGTGTCCAGCTCCAGCTCATCGTAGGAAGTGACCTCCCGAAGCTCGGCAATATCGAACACGGCAAGGCGCGCACCGCAGGAAATCAGGATTGATTTTGCAGTTTTGCCAGCCGCCAGCTTGTATTTTTTATATTGGCGGACGGCAAAATGATTGGGCTTTTCCGCTTCCAGTGCGTCAAACATCAGGTCCACCGGATTCTTGAACTCCTCGTCGTCCTCCCGGACTTCCATCGCGTTGATGAACTCGATGAGAGTGGCAAAGTTTTGTTCTTCCACCGGGGCCTCGTAGTGGATATATCCGATGAGGGCGCAGTACAAAAGCGTTTCTGCCTTGACCCAGAAATCGTCCCCGGCTTTGCCTTCTCCCTTGGTGTTCGCTATTAAAGTCGTGACCAGCTTCAAAATATCTTTTTCGCTGTGCAGATAGGCAAAAGGATTATAGTGCATGGACTTCTTGAAGTTGATGGTATTGAGAACCTTAATTCGATACGGCTCATAGACCACTTTGCCGTTTTTGTCCTTTACGGTCTCATAAACCGGATTGCCATGCCGGTCCCTTATTGGCTGATGGTCCTTGCCCAGCTTGGGACGCATTTTCGGCGTACCGCGCTGGAGCATCTTGCCGCACTCCACCAAAATCGTACCTTTGGGGTCTGTCACCACATAGGAGCTGTGCATCTGCATCAGGTTGGGTTTCAGCCAAAACCGTGTTTTACCGGAACCGGAGCCGCCGATCACCAGCACATTTTTATTTCGCGCCGTCTTGGGGTCCTTGGGGCGGCTGTTCATGGTCAGGCTCTCGGTTTTCGTCAGAATCACATTGTTCTGGAAAACCGGGTCCACATAAGGGGCGATGTCCTCGTGTGTTCCCCAGCGGGCGGAACCATACTCCATGCCGTGGCGGTATTTCTTCGCATTTTTGCTTTTCAGATATACCGCCAGCCGCAGACCACCACCGCAGCAGATTCCCACCAACAGGTCCAACGGGTGCAGGCTGGGCCACCAGCTTGCCAGCGCCACCGGCAAGACAGAAATCAGGGAGAGCGCCTTTTGAGAAGCGTCCGCGCCCTGCGCCATCCGCCATGCTTCCCCGAAGTTGGTGGCAAACAAGCCCATCAGGATATAGGGCAGGTTCAAAATCAGGAGCTTTTTGATGTCAAGCTGCTTTTTCATCGTTCCAGCTCCTTTCGCCTGGTGCGGTCCACCACGGCATTTTTGACCAGCTCTTTGAACTGATTCAGCTTTGCCAGCACAGACGGACGTTCTGTTTTCTCTGCTTTTTTCACTTTTTTGCCGGTGTACTCGGTAAAAGCGGCGGTCAGCGCATCCGCATCCCGTGCCTTGAAAAAGATCAGGTACTTGGGCGGGGAGGTACTGCGGTCTTTTTTTACCGCATAATCCACACCGTATTTCCGGGCAATCTTTTCAAATTCCTTGATGGAAGGATCGGTGATTTCGATATTGGAAACGCCTTGGTTCTGACCAATGAGCTGCTTGACCGTCTGCTTACCCTGGGGCTTCACAGGCGCGTCCCGGCTTCTCTGCTTTTGCAGCTTCTTTTCCTTGCAGTGGGCAAGGTATTTACAAATGGCGGCCTTAAACAGCCGCCCGGTGAACTTTGTGCCGTTGACTACCAGCGTCAAAGTCCTGTTTTCCACTTCTTCCTGCATGGGGTAACGCCTCCTTCCTGTGAAAATTTGCAGGGGTGGTGCATTTTACTAAGGCGGGACCACCAGCCGCCGCAAAAGATACCGGGTAATCATATCATCAGCAGGATGCTGTCCCGCAGCTGGGCAAAATACAGCTTGCCCTGGGGCGTTACCAGCGTATAGGAGCCGGTATGCCCGTGGTTGCAGTAGTCCTTGACGGTGAACAGGCCATCATTGGCGGGCTTTGCATAAGGCAGTACATTCCCGGACGGGGCGCGGTACACAAACCGCTGTTCCAGCAGGAAGCGGACAAACCGGCGCTCCGGCACAACCAGTTCCTTGGCGGTGGTACGGAGATTGGTGCTGTGCTTGAGGTCAATGAACAGGTCATAAAAGGCTGCCTTGCCCTCCAGCATGGCGTTTTCCTCCCGCAGCGCCGCATTTTCCTCCCGTTCTGCCAGCAGGTCGGAACAGAGTTTCATCATGGCTTCCGGGGAAGTGGCAACCTCCCACAGCTTTTCTCTGGTGATGTAGGCCCCGTGCTTGCGGATAGAGGGCAGCACCTCATCAAACACCCAGCGTTCAAATCGTTCCGCAGAGGGCAGTTTGCTGTGAACGATCAAGCGGTATAGATTTCCTTCCGAAATAAACCGGGTTTGCTGGGTTCTGCCCACGTTGTCGATGAGTGGGTAAAACGCCCACCCATCGGAAGTACAGTGCGCTTTCAGTGCTTTAGCCGAATCTTTGTAACCGAGTGCGGCAGTAACATCCAAACCGCAGAACAGGTATTTGCCATTTTCTTCGATGACCCGAACAGAACCAAACTCCGGGTTTTTGAAAATTTCCATCTGGTTCATAGCGTAACCTCCTGTAAAAGTCGTTGTTGTGGGATGAAAAAAGACGGCCTTACCAGCCGCCTGCGTTCATATCATGATTAACCTGTGAAGTGTAGTGGTTGCTGATGGTGGTGGGTGCGTTAAACAGCACCGTCAGCAGGTACTGCTTCATGTTGCGGACCTCGGTGGTGTTTTTCTGCAAGCTGTCCATGACAAACCGGATATGTTCGCTGTCCAGCTTCAAAAAACGGGAGCGCACCACCTCATGGGGGAAGTCGCTGCCTGCAATCCGGGTGGTTTTGCGTCTGGCACAGACGGTTTCCACCATCAGCTCCACGATCTCGTCCAAATCCTCCCGATAGGTGGCAAACTCCCTGCACAGGTAGTCATACTCGATGTTCTCTAAAATCAAATCCCGATAACTTTCTATCTCGGAGACAGACATCGCATCCCTTCCTTTCCGTTCCGGCGGTCTTGCCGCCGTTTTCTCCCGGAAGGGAATGGAATCGGTACTTGATCCATGAGTAATTGATTTTTGAGTATTTGATTTCTCTATATTTAATTCTGCGGGCTTTTCCGTATCCGGTTTGTCCATATCCGGTTTTCCCGTATCTGGTGAAGCCGTATCCGGCTGTGGCGTATCCGGGTTCTTCGGCTGTGGCTGTTCGTAGATGACATACTCGGTATCACTGATCCGACCCTGCCTATCTCGTAGCTGATGACGGACAATGTACCCGGCAGTTTCCAGCTCCCGCAGCGCGCCGCCGATAGCGTCCACGCCCTCTTTGCAGATGGCGGCAAGCCCTCTGGTGGTATAGTTCCAGTCCTCCGGTAAGGACAGCATCATGGAAAGCAGCCCCTTGGCTTTCAGGGACAGTTTCCCGTTGCGTAAATGGTGATTGCTCATTACGGTATAATCTCTGGTTCGTTCAATGCGAAATACGGCCATTGACCTCACTCCTTCCAAATTTCTCAGGATATGAAAAAAGCCACAATCCTGTAAAAAGAATTGTGGCAGTCAGCTGTTTTGTTCACTTTTTCTGCGCCGGTAGGGGCGTTTGGGAATGGGCGGTTTATCCAACAGGTCATTTCCCTGAGAGAATGGCAGAGTTTGCAGAACACGGTCAATCTCCATAGATTCCATATCATGCTGGGAATGGCAATCCTCCCGGATTGCTTCCCGGATTTCCTTTACAGTACACATTTCAATCCTTTCCTTTCGCAGTAATGATTTGTTTATGAGTGGCGGCGGCGCTTGTCCGGCTTAAAATCGAGGATATGTCCCTCAATCACACGGGCATACCGCTTGATTTTGATTTCCCGATGCTGCTGGCTCAGGAGGGCAGCCTGATAGCCGTCCTCCGTAAGAAACAGCCGCGTTTCATCACCGGGACTGCCGTAGGCACAGGAACGCAGGACAGAAAACTCGATCATTCGGCGGGTGTTGTCCTGAAAACGCTCCACGGCAAGAATGTTGTGTCCTTTCAACTCACGGGCTGAAATATCCCTCATAGGCGCTCCTTTCTCAGCGTTCATGTTGCTGTTGGCGTTTTTTCTGCCACTGTTCCAACAGCTTGATAATGGTTTCCTGCATCCTTGCCGGAGTATAGCTCTTGGGAAAATACTTCCGCAGGGTGTCTGAGGTGAATGTCACCTTGTCCAGATCGCTTTTCTTTTCCTCGCCCATAATGGCCCGCATCACATCAATGGATAAATGCCCCTCTTGGCTGAATTTCTTGAGCCGCTGAGCCTGGGAGAGAGAAGGTGTGGCCTGTTCGCTGTCCATCGCGTCCAAAAGCTGCACCTGTTCCTCTTTTTTCAGGAACGACAGCTCATAGGCCGGATTAAAGGCGATTTTCTTTTCATCTACCATATCCAGCAGTTTGGGAATCAGCTCCGTTAGACGGATATATCGCTTAATCTGCGACTTGCTATCCGGGCTGTTCTCTGCGATTTTTTCTGCCGCAGTCAACTTCGGCCCAACTTGGGCCGAAGTTAAATCTGTTCTGGCTCCTTGGTGTTTTACAGCCTCCAGTTTCATCTTGTAGGCAAAAGCTCTTTCGCTGGGTAGCAGGCTTTCACGCTGCAAGTTGCTGTCCACCATGATGATGGTGGCAGCGTCATCGTCCAAATCCCGGACAATGACCGGCATGGTTTCTTTCTCAGCCAGTTCACTGGCTCTGTGCCGCCTGTGTCCGGCTACCAGTTCATAGCCGCCCTCCGGGTCAGGTCTTGCAATCGCCGGAACCAGCACACCATACTGTCGGATACTGTCCGCAGTTTCCATCATGGATTCATCATCCTTGACTTTGAACGGATGGTTCTTAAAAGGGTGCAGCTCAGACAGCGGGATTTCCAGCACCCGTTCCCGCTGTGCGTCGGCACGGCTTTCCTCGGTGGAAAACAGGTCATCTACCGATGCTAGCTCTACTTTTTTCGCGCTGCTTTTCAAGTTTCGTCACCTCCTGCGTCAGATTTTTGTACCCCTCGGCCACCTTGCCATTGGGGTCATGGGCAAAAATGCTCTTGCCCTCGGCGCTGATTTCCTTTGCCCGGACCGAATGGGGAATCTCGGTGGCGAACACCTTGATTTTGCTGCCGTAGGTCTCCCGCAGTAAGGCGGCGATCTCCTTGGCGAAGTTGGTGCGGTTGTCCACCATCGTCAGCAGGATGCCGTCAATCTGGAGCTTGGGGTTAATCTGCCTCTTTACCTTATTTACTGTTTGGAGCAGCTGTTCCAAACCCTTGGCGGGCAGATATTCCGCCTGGACGGGGATTATGACTCTGTTGGCGGCTGCCAGGGCATTGACCGTAAGCATCCCCAGGGAGGGCTGGCAATCAATCAGGATATGGGAATACTGTCCCTTTACGGTGTCCAGATACTGCCGCAGGATGGTCTCACGGCTCATGGCATTTACCAGGGAAACCTCCATGCCGGAAAGCTGGATGTCCGCAGGCATCAGGTCAACGCCTTCCGGGTGGTGCAGGATGCCCTCGCCGGGTTTGAGTGGTTCATCCATCAGAATACGGCCCATAGCGTCAGACAGGGTAAAGGGCAGCTTGTCCGGTTGGGGATGACCCAGGCTGATGGTCAGGCTGCCTTGCGGGTCCCCATCAATCAGCAGCACTTTCTTTCCAGCCTGTGCCAATCCAATCCCCAGGTTGGCACAGGTCGTTGTCTTACCAACGCCGCCTTTCTGGTTGGCGATGGTGATAATTTGTGTGTTCACTTTGCAATCACCTCGTTTCTGGAATAAAAAAAGGGAGAATGTGACATAAATCAACATTCTCCCTGAGAAACGATATGCGATTGTATTGCTGCTTGTCTTATTTGTGTTCAGCTTTTGGGGAGCCATCCCGCCGCAAACCCGCATGAATACTGGATTTCTGCTTGTTTGTCTTTCCCTTTCCCGAATAACCTCTGTTCAACGAGTTTTACGCCCGCGACACCAGCCGGAAAATCCGCTCCGTGTTCAAATCCAAAGGCATGAGCGGCAAGCACCTGACCGGCACCGTTATCTACGGCTATCTGTGGGATGAAAAGCGGGAACACTGGCTTGTGGACGAAGAAGCCGCCGAAGTGGTACGCCGTATCTTTTCCCTGACGATGGAGGGCTACGGCCCCTATCAAATCTCCAAGCTGCTGTCCGAGGCAAAGGTTGAAATCCCCGCTGTCCATCTGGCACGCTTTCACGAAGGAGTAAACAGGACGAAGCCGGTCAAAGACCCCTACGGCTGGGGATCATCCACCATTGTGAGCATCCTGAAAAAGCGGGAATACCTGGGCCACACCATCAATTTCAAAACCCGCAAGCACTTCAAGGACAAGAAAAGCCACTATGTTGACGAAAGCGAGTGGACGATTTTCGAGAATACCCATGAGGCCATTATCGACCAAGAAACCTTTGACAATGTGCAGCGTATCCGGGCAAATGTCAGGCGTTACCCGGACGGCTGGGGCGAGGCCCACCCTCTGACCGGCCTGATGTACTGCGCCGATTGCGGCGGCAAGATGTATGTCCATCGCGTCAATAACGGCAAGCGTGACCCACAGTTTACTTGCAGCCAGTACAGCAAAATCCCATGCGGAACGCTCTGCGGCACACAGCACCGCATCCGGGCCGAGGCTGTCCTGACCTTGATAACCGATATGCTCCGGGCCATCGCGGAGTATTCTAAAAATGACCGGGCCGAGTTTATCCGCACCGTCCAGGAAACGCAGGCCGCCCAGCAGACCGCCGACATATCCAAGAAGCGGAAACGGTTGGCCGCCGCCCAAAAGCGGGCCGGGGAACTGGAACGGCTGATTTGCAAAATCTATGAGGACAACGCCCTGGGTAAGCTGCCGGACGCCCGGTATGAGGCCCTGGACGCACAGTACGCCAAAGAGCAGGAAGCCCTCAATGCGGAAATCACGGAACTGGAAAAGGCCGTTACCGGCTATGAGCAGAGCCGGAAATCTGCGGAGAAGTTTATTGCCCTGATTGACAAGTACGAAAATTTTGACACGCTGACAAATACCATGCTCAACGAGTTTGTAGAGAAAATCCTTGTCCATGAACGCGCCCGCAAAGGCAGCCAGGACACCACGCAGGAGGTTGAAATCTACTTCAATTTTGTGGGCCGGTATATCCCACCCGCCTTGCAGCCTGTTCCCCTGACCCCGGAGGAACAGGAAGAACTGCGGAAGAAGGAGGAACGCAAGGACAGGCTTCACCAGAACTACTTGCGCCGCAAGGCCAACGGCAAGCAGAAGGAATGGGAGGAACGCTACAACGCCAAGCGCAAGGCGCAAGTGGAGGCGGCAAAGGCCGCGATCCGGGCCGAGGACATGGAAAAGGGCATTTTTACCACCGTCAGTCAGTTACCCAGGCAGGAGCCGCGCAAGGCCATCGTATCGGCCAGCGCCGCAGTTTAACCATCACAGTGCAAAGGAGGACGAACATGAACGAATTGACTTACACCCGCTGCGGGGATTACTACATCCCCGACCTGAAGCTGTCCGAGCAGCCGGAGGCCCCCATTGGCAAGTATGGCCGTATGCGGCAACGCTACCTGAAGGAACACCGGCCCGGCCTTTACAGCAGCTTGATATTGAGCGAAAAGCTGTACCCGCACCTGTTGGAGATTGACCGGGCGGCGCGTGAACGGATGGACGCCATGCTGCCCCGCATGATGGAGGCGGCAGGCGTCACCGAGGAACTGAAAGCCCGTGACCCCATGCGCTGGGTGGGACTGATGAACACGCTGAAAGCACAGGCGGAAGAAATGATTTTGATAGAGCTGGTATTCCAGTAGGAGTAAGTGAGCGCCGGAGAACACCTGGCGCTCACTTCTTGTACGACAAAACATGAATGAATTGTTGTCTTGCAGGAAAAGTAAGGATTATTTTTCAGTAAAAAAAGTAGTGCGACACTACCCTACTAATCACGAAAAAAGGGCCTGATTTTTCAAGCGGCTGAAAAGCGCATGGCAGAGATTGCTGTTCTGCGTACTCACATCGTAAATTATGCCAAGACCCGTGAGGTTTATGTAGCATACCGTAAAGCGGGTTACTCTAAGAAATTCCGGGAGGAACATGAGGAAGAAATTCTGCTCCACCAAGCTGCTAAGAAGGCCTTTGATGAGATGGGCGTCAAGAAGCTGCCCAAGGTCAAAGAGTTGCAGACGGAGTACGCGAAATTGCTGGAAGAAAAGAAAAAGACCTATGCCGAGTACCGGCGTTCCCGTGAGGAAATGCGGGAGCTTTTAACGGCAAAGGCAAATGTAGATCGAGTGCTGAAAATGGAGGTAGAACAGGATGTTGAAAAAGAAAAAGACCACGGCCAGCGGTGAGCTGGTCGCGGTCAAAAGCGTTTGCAAAAACGCGCAGCCACAGATTGAAAATCTGTGTTCCAAGGGGGCTTGGGGGACTTCCCTCAACAAGCGCGTGGGGCTATCTGGATAGCCACAAGCATTGCTTGCGAACTTCTTTTTTGAAAAAATGAACTTGACATTTCAAATGCTACCTGCTATTATATCAGTGGTATATATCAGCGATATATATCACTGATATGCTGTTCGGGTATGCTATATGGTTGCTATAAGGAGAGTGGTTTTATGACGGAGTGTTCTGCAACCCAAAATAAAATATTGGAAATTGGGAAAAAAGAGTTTCTTGCTAAAGGTTTTAGGGGGGCCTCCCTGCGCGGTATCGTTAAGGAAGCTGGCTTTACTCAGGGGGCGTTTTATGGATATTATCCGGACAAAGCAGCGCTTTTTGAGGCGCTGGTCTCCGAGCCTGCAGATGGTCTGATGGAGCAGTTCAAGGCGGCGCAGCAGGCACATTTCGAGTTGATTCCGGAGGATAAAGCGGCTCAAAGCAGAGAATTATCAACAGATTATTTAAATCATTTTATCAATTTTATCTACGACAATTTTGATGCTTTCAAATTGGTGATATGCTGTTCCGAAGGAACAAAGTACTCCAGTTATATTCATGATCTGGTAGAAATTGAAGTTACCCAGACAGAACTTTATTATGAACGGCTTCGACAGCTTGGTAAGCTGGAGGGGACTGTCAGCCGTGAACTTCACCACATGATTACAAGCGCCTATTTCACCGCTGTTTTTGAAACGGTGGCTCATGATATGACGAGAGAACACGCAATTCAATATGTAAATGAGCTTGCCACTTTCTTTAACTGCGGCTGGGAAGGCATGTTAAGGCTCAAATGAGCCTTAATTTTCACTCTAAAGGTTAGCTTCACCTAACTAAAAAATCAGGAGGTTATTATCATGAACAAAAAATCACAGAAACTGCAAACACGGGATTTTATTTCCGTCGGTATCTTCTCGCTTATTTATTCGGCTGTCGCATTTATCATCGGTGGAATTGCGCAGATGACGCCCATTACTTTCCCGTTCATGCCAATGATCGTAGCTTTGTTTACAGGAACCGTATTTATGCTCTATATAGCAAAAATTCCTAAAAGAGGGGCTATCACAATTCTTGGAATTATTTCGGGTATTCTTTTGTTCATTACCGGGATGTTCTGGATGATGTCAGCATTTTTTGTGGTGTTAGGTATTATCGCAGATTTTATCTGCGCGTCCGGTGGATTTAAATCTTTTAAAAGAAATATGACGGCTTATTGCTTATTTGCGTTATCTCCTATGGGAGCCTATGTTCCAATGGCTATTATGCCTGCGCAGTTTGACGAGTTTATGAGCAAAAAAGGAGATGTATCTTCTTTCGCTGGTGTAATTGATTCTATTGGCGCAAACTGGTGGGCCATCCCGGCGATGCTGATTGGGACAATTCTCTGTGCTTTCATTGGCGGCTTTATTGGCAAAAAACTGTTGAAAAAGCATTTTGAAAAGGCGGGGATTGTTTAAATGAAGATAGATCCCCGCACAAAATTACTTATTTTAGCTATAACCAGTATTTCCGTCTTTCTGAACGGGAGTATTACGATTGAGTGTATTTTTGCTGCATTACCTTTTTTACTGTTGCTCAGTACAAAGAAGATTTATACGTCTTTAAAATATGCAGCATTGTTTCTTGCCTTACTGGCAATTCAGCTTTGGCTTGTTCCTTTATTGCCAGTGAGTGCTGGCGGCATTATTTATATGTTTGCAGTTTACATTCGCAAGCTGATCCCCTGTTTTATGTTAGGGAGTCTGCTTATTTCTACCACGCGTGTCAGCGAATTTTTAGCTGCGGTTGGAAAGCTCCGCTTGCCGAAAGGGTTCACGATTTCTCTTTCTATCACTCTGAGGTATTTTCCTACGATGGGGGAAGAATGGAATTCGATTAAGGATGCAATGGCTCTGCGGGGAATACCTGTAACAGCCGCAGGGATTCTCCGCCATCCTATGCGGACGATGGAGTATGTTTATGTCCCCATGCTGGTATCTGCTTCTAAAATATCGGATGAAATTACACAGGCAGCCATTACAAGAGGCATTGATCATGTACAAAGACGTACCTGCATGGAGACCGTTCGTTTTCATGTGATGGATATGCTGGTTTTGGTTGCGTATATAACCGTGATTCTTCTTGCGTTCCTGGCAAATGGAAAGGGGTGGTTCTGATGATTTCTTTAAAAAACGTTTCCTTTTCTTATGACGGGCAGGAGAATAATGGGCTGCATAATGTTTCTCTTGAGATTCCCAAAGGGCAATGTGTTTTGCTGTGCGGGGAAAGCGGCTGTGGAAAGACTACAATTACACGCTTGATTAACGGGCTTATTCCACATTTTTTCAGTGGAGAACTGTCAGGTGAAATTTCTGTATGTGGGCTGGATGTAACGAAAACAGATATTGCGGATATTTCAGACTATGTAGGCTCTGTTTTTCAGAACCCACGCACACAGTTTTTTAATACAGATACAGACAGTGAGATTGTGTTTGGTTTGGAGAATCGAGCCTTACCACAAGAGAAATTAAAAATGTGCCTTGAGAAAACCAGCCGTGAATTAAATTTGTCTGCACTCCGTAAAAGAAATATTTTTGAACTTTCAGGCGGTGAGAAACAGAAGATCGCTTTTGCTTCTGTTTATGCAACGGAGTCAGAAATCTTTGTCTTAGACGAACCATCCTCTAATTTGGATATGGGAGCCATTGAAGAGCTGACTGATCTGCTTCAAAGAGTGAAAGCGCAGGGAAAAACGATTATTATTGCGGAACACAGGCTCTGGTATCTGATGGATGTTGCAGATCGTGTTGTTTATATGCACGGAGGGAAAATTCTGAAGGATATGACGCTTACCGATTTTCAGGCATTGCCTGAAAGTGAGATTCTTGCCATGGGGCTTCGGTGCAGAAACCTGTCTCATGTAAAGAAAACTGCTATCGCTCCAAAAACAAGCAGTAATGAGTTAGAAGTGCAGGGAATATCAGTCCGTCTTGGAAAACAGACAATCTTTCAAGATCTGAGTTTTACTGCTCATGGCGGAGAAGTCATTGCTGTTGTTGGGAAAAACGGTGTGGGAAAAACAACGCTTGCCCGTGTCTTGTGCGGATTACAAAAAAATGATAGTGGGACTGTATTGCTGCAGGGAAAGGCTCTCGCGGAGAAACAGCGGAGAAAGTGTTCTTACATGGTTATGCAAGATGTGGGGCATCAACTGTTTACGGACAGCGTAGAAGCTGAGTGTTTGCTTGGTGTGAAAGCCCCAGACACCGCAGCCGTTGAAAAGGCACTTGAATGGCTTGATCTGTTGGATTTCAAAGACCGGCACCCTCTCTCCCTTTCGGGGGGACAAAAGCAGCGCCTTGCCGTAGCGGTCAGTCTACTTTGCGAAAAGGAGTTATTGATTTTTGACGAACCCACCAGTGGGCTTGATTTAAAAAGTATGCAGGAGGTGGGGAGGCTTGCAAAAGAATTGTCCGCACAGGGGAAGATACTGCTGATTATTACCCATGATTATGAATTTATCCAGACGATTTGCTCTCGTGTGCTGGTCTTAGAGGATGGGAAAATATCAGATGATTTATCCGGAACCATGCGCGGAACGGTTTTAGAAAAAATGAAAGGAGCAGGAAATGGAACAGGAAAAAAATAACACATTCAGTTGGGTCCTGCGGTTTGCAACACAGTGCAAAGGGAAAATGGCAGCCTCTGTCTTACTGGCGGTACTTGGCTCTGTGTGCGGGATTGTACCCTATTTTGCGGTTTCACAGATTGTGATCCAGATATGCGGTCAAAATTATGACCTTATCCCCATTGGTTTCTGGGCGCTTGCCGCACTTCTGGGCTATCTGGGGAGCACCTGGTTTGGAACGGTTTCTACCATACTCAGCCATCGCTCGGCTTTTACGATTTTAAAGAATATCCGGACGGAATTAACAGCGAAGCTCTCCCGTGTGCCCATGGGTTATATTCTGGATACACCTTCCGGTAAATTCAAGACCCTGCTGGTGGATACGGTGGAAAAGCTGGAGCTGCCGCTGGCACACATGATACCGGAGCTGACAGCGAATATTCTTGTCCCGCTTCTGATGATGGTATATCTTTTTATCCTGGACTGGCGCATTGCCTTGATTTCGCTGATTACAATCCCTATTGGTCTTGTGTGCTACATGGGGATGATGAAGGACTATGCAAAGCGGTATGACCGTGTACTGACTGCGGGGAAAAATATGGATGCCGCCATTGTGGAATATATCGGCGGCATTGAAGTCATCAAAGCTTTTAACCAGAGCACTGCCTCTTATGGCAGGTATATGGATGCTGTAACAGAAAATGAAGCGGCAAAGACGACCTGGTTTAAGCAGACCAACAGCTTTTATGTGGCGGGTATTTCTATTATGCCGTCCTGTCTGCTGGGCGTATTGCCTTTAGGTGCCTATCTGTATATACAGGGCAGCCTGGAAACGCCGGTTTTGATTACCTGTGTGATCCTCGCCCTTGGATTAGTCAAGCCACTGATCCAGGCACTGCAATATACGGACAGTCTTGCCATGGTGGATTCCACGGTTAAAGAGATTGCCGGGCTTTTGGAAACAGAGGAAATGCAACGGCCGGAGGAACGGGTAACACTTCCTAATTCTCATATATCTTTCCGGAATGTTTGCTTCGGATATGGAAATACGGAGGTATTGCACCAGATTAGCTTTGATGCCGTACCGGGTGGGATGACGGCGATTGTGGGACCCTCCGGCTCAGGCAAGTCAACGGCGGCG
Source organism: Pseudoflavonifractor intestinihominis (assembly GCF_040096055.1). Lineage (NCBI taxonomy): Bacteria > Bacillati > Bacillota > Clostridia > Eubacteriales > Oscillospiraceae > Pseudoflavonifractor > Pseudoflavonifractor intestinihominis. Next base: position 42,072 of record NZ_JBBMFK010000023.1, on the reverse strand, counting down.
CGCCTCATCGCTTCTTTCTGGGAGGCGGACAGCGGAGAAGTACAGATTGGCGGCATGGACGTGCGGAATATTCCCTTATCGCAGGTCATGGATACCGTGGCTTATGTGTCCCAGGACAATTTTCTGTTTCATCTGTCCGTGAAGGAAAATATCCGCATGGGGAAACCGGGGGCGACGGACGAAGAAATTGTAAGCGCCGCAAAGCAGGCGAGCTGCCATGAATTTATTTCTGCCCTGCCGAAGGGATATGATACGCTGGTGGGAGACGGCGGCGGGAGCCTGTCCGGTGGGGAGCGCCAGCGCATTGCCATTGCCAGGGCAATCTTAAAAAACAGCCCCGTGGTGGTACTGGATGAGGCTACAGCCTCGTTCTTTTATACACAACTTTGCGCCTGAAAAATCAGGAGAGGAAAGCCGCTGGTTAGACGGCCTCCGTCCTGACAACACTCAACTTCGGATGGTTCGCTTCGATAAAGTCCAAAATCCGTTGGTGCTGGTCTGCAAAGTTAAATTCTACATCAATTTGTTTTCCCTCGTAAATGTTAATCTGTTTAATCAAGGCAACAACAATACCGCGCTCTAAATGGTCGATGTTCTTGTACTTCAAAAAAGTTTGCAGGTACGGGTCGTCGGAAGTAATACCGTTTGAAACAAAGGTCTGTTCCTCTTGAAGATTAGCAATCGTCTGTCGGATTTCTTCGGCCTGTTCTTCAAACTTCGCTTTCATGCGGTGGTATTCCTCCCGCGTCAAGTCGCCGCTTTTCCAGTCGATATACAGGCTATCACAAAGGTTTGTCACCTTATGAAGTTCCTGCTCTTTGGTTTTAAGCTGCTTCTCGATCCTCGTTGATTGATTACGCACTACGGGGGCTTGGTTGATTTCATCAATAATTTGTGCAAGGGTTTCACAGAGGGCAATCTGTTTTTTAACGGTTTCAAAGACTACCTGCTCCACAAGTTCGTCCCGGATGGTGTGGCTGGTGCATAAACCTCTGTTCTTCATAATGTACGTTTTACAGCTATAATAAATGTACCCCTTGGAAGTCCGGCGCGTCATGCCTCGCTTGCAATCTCCACAGCGGAGAAAGCCGGAGAACAGGTACACCGTTTTTGCTTTCGGGGAAGTACGCACATTCCGTTCCAAAAGTTCCTGCGCCCGGTCATAGGTTTCTTGGTCGATAATGGCCTCATGGGTGTTTTCCACCCAGAACCAATCTTCCTCCGGGATCGGGACAATGGTATGAACCTTATAGCTTTTTACTTGGTGCCGTCCTTGTACCATGTGGCCTAAATACGTCGGGTTTTTCAGCATATTCACAATGGTGCGGTCGCTCCAATAGACCTTGCCTGTCTGCGCATGGGGATTGTGATAGTTCAATCCCAACTGTTGCTTATAGGCTGTGGGGCTTGGAATACCTAAATCAATCAGTTTTCTTGCAATCGCGTTTTTGTTCATGCCCTCATATACATACCATCTGAAAATGTCCTGCACAACAGGGGCGGTTTCAGGATTGACGATCAGCTTATGGTAGTCGTTCGGGTCTTTCAGATACCCATACGGGGCGAAAGCTCCGATAAACTGTCCTTGGCTGCGCTTCATATCCAAAACGCTGCGGATTTTGATTGATGTCTGGTAGCAATGCTGGTCGTTCATGTAGCTTTGCATCTTGGTGGCAATGCTGCTGATTTCTTCGGGCCGCAAGTAGCTGTCCAGTGCTGGAAGCTCTACGGAGATAAAACGAACATCCAGAGAAACGAACACATATTCCAAATAGTGACCGCACTCATAGTCATTTCTGGACAATCGGGAAAGGTCTTTGACGATTACACAGTTAATTTTTTTTGCGTAGATGTCGGACAAAAGCCTTTGAAAATCCTCCCGGTCGCTGTCGGTTCCCGTCCGGCCATCGTCCTGATAGTCGCCTACCACTTGGATTTCCGGGTGCTGGGACAGATAGTAGTCCAGTATGGCGTCTTGGTTCTCAATGCTGTAACTTACGTCGTGCCCGTCCTCTTTGGAAAGCCGTTTGTATTTTCCGCACTTCCAAATTTTTTTGCCGTTCTCTGTGAATGTGTTGTTAGAAGATTTTCTGCCTCGTTTCACGATACCTCCAATCCTCTATAATCACAATATGATTATAGCATAAAAAGACGGGAAAATCAGCTTCTTTTCAGCCCCAAAAAGTAATTTTTGAGAAGGCTGTCAAGACTGTTCCCCTTGTCGGCAAAGTGAATAGAAACAACCGCATCCCCACAGCGAAAGCAGTAGGGATTTTTGATTTTTTCCAGATAGTCCATCATGCGCTGTTCAGGTGGCAAGGACGTATCAACGACAACAGAACGGATGTCCACAAGGTCGTCCTTGTTGATCTCCTTTATATTTTGCTGACGCATACGGGCCAGCGCGTCACTACTAATCACAGTGTCCTCCTTTCCGAACTGAAAGAGGACGGCATTGTTTGTTGCCAAAAATGGACTATAAACGGACGGCTGTTGGCACAGCTCCACGGGAATTTCACCCCGGCCCATGCTGATGGGTGCGCCGCGCAATGCTGTGAGGGCGTTCAACGCGGGAGTCTCATTGTCTTGCCTGTGCTTCATCGCCCACAGGTTGCCACACCTGTTTTACGGTCTGGTGTTTATCGCTCACCCGTTACAGTGGCCCCGTCCTGCGGGCTTGAAACGGCGTCATGGCGCATCGTCCGATTGGCTCAACACAGACAGATCGTGTCCGTCTGTCCTATGATGCGCCGCCGTTATCTTGCGGGCATATTTGTCAAGGTGCAGCCTGCGGCCTCCGGGTCAGCGAAAACGTGGAAAGGAAGAAATAAAGACATTTCCGTTTCCGGGGCCGGTTCCGTCACTCTATCGTGACAACGATGGAATGAATGAGCTTGATCTGCAATCGACGCTTCATGTACTCGTCCACGTCATAATGCACATTGCCGCTTCCGTCGATGTACTTTCGGACACACAATTTGTTTATGTACCCGTCGTAATGGCGCAGAATGCGGTCAATCGCATCAACGTCACCGGCGCAGGCTGCGTCAATTACAGCATCAGACAAAGGGGCAAAGCCCTTATAGCTCGGCTGCTTCATTTCCTCAACCTCCCTCCGGCATGATTGCCATCAGCTTCACTCGCAGTTCTTTCAGCGTCTTTGTCCTGTGGCGCTGTACGGCGCTTTTGGACATTCCCATGAGCCTGCCGATCTCCACGTCGTTCAGCTCCATAACACAATGCAGGATTAAGATACTCTGTTCCTGCTGGGGCAGTACGGCAAAGGCTTCGGCTACAAGCTCGTTGTCGATCCGCAGGTCGTACCCGTGGGAATGAAAGATATAGCTTTCACACGGATAGTCGTCCCTGACCGAGAGCTTGTCCCAGTCCGCGGGGGAAAGCTCGTCCAGAGATATTTCCATATCCCGGCGGCGCTGCATCTCCCGCAGATAGTCAATGGCTTCATGGTAGAGAACCAGCTTGCAGTAACGGTCAAACTGGCCCCATTCGCCAAATTTGCGGTTGGGTGTTTCCATCTTCTCACCCCCTTTCTGTGGGGGATTAGGTGGGTTCCTCCCTTTCCGCACATAGAGCGAATGGAAATCGTTCTGCGGCCCGCTAAACGCCTCCTTTTTGAAATTTTTTTGAGAGAATTATTCGCCGCTGATACAGGCCGCAGAAAACAACAAATTTCGCCCGGCAGGTCATAGACCCACCGGGCGAAAGTGAAAGCAATATGAAGATAATTTACATGGTATAGTTCATACTCATGGCCGCTTGTCCCCGCTGCCGAGGAAAGGCTTTTTAGGGGCGGTGCAACCCCTGTCTTATTTTGTCGAAACGCTTTTGGCTTTATGGCGGCTCCCTCCGTGGGCCGCCGATCCTGTCAGCGTCAGGGCGTCGTCAGTTTGAGGGCAAAGAGAACGGCGGCCTTGATTTTGTCAAAGCCGCCGTAGGTGTATTTAGGGCATGGCGATTGCCTGCTGAACGACGGCTTTTTTTCTTTTGCCGTCGCCCGGCAGTGGTGTAATTATTTACTGGTCGATGAGTTTGATCTCGTACACTATTGGATAATAAAATGGAGTTTCTTCGGTAAAAGAGTCTTTCAGCGTTACGCTTACAGCATCCCCCGGTTTGAAGTCAGTAACTGAAATTTCTTCTCCACTGGCATTTAACAATTTGGTTTCCTCACTGATACCGAGAGAGTTCATGGGGCTACTGTAAATTTCCGTTGTCCGTTCCACAATCAGCCGGATTTCTCCATCTGCCTGCGTTACCGTTTCCTGCACAACAGCTTCAAATGACTTTTTAGACCAATTATAGGGTTGGATTATCATAATCGCTGCGATAATAATTACAACCACGGCAACAGCTATTGTGATATACTTTTTGCTTTTCATCTTTCGCCTCCTTATGAAACCTGATGTTTCTTAAAGCCAATCCGGGCAAGGGGAAGCAGGATCAGCGCCAAGACAACATACAAAACAGCTCTCATTGTAAAGGCGTCCAGAACAACCGAACCGAGTTGATAAGATATATACGATCCAAAGTTCGGTTTCAATGACTGGTAGGGGGTCAGAAAAACAAGCAGATTGTAAAGGCCGCTGGTTCCATTCGGGGTGAGGAACATGGGGATAAACAAAACCGGCATAATTACAATCAGTACCTGATAGGGGCTTCTCATTCTGGCCGACAGGAAAAGCGTCAGGGCGATCATTGCAATCAGTACCAGATAGATGATACCCAAATTGATGAGTGTTCCTTCCAAAAACGTCAGCGGATACGGAACAGTGGTTCCATTGATCTGCAAAGGAAGGTTCCACCCGTCAACTCCAAATGCCGTAAGGGGAATTGCAAGGGCGACAAGAACATGGAGTGTAAACGCCAGCACACCAAACAAAAGAGCAGCCCAAATTTTTGCGGTAGTTAATTTGGTCTTTCCGTATTTCCCGGATAGGATGACCGCATCTGTTCCAGACTGATATTCGCCGGAGAAAACAGGTGCAATCACAATGCAAATTGCCAAAATCGCAAACATCAGTAACTCAAAGGCAGAAATAATGACTTCCCAGCCTCCAAAATAGCCATACTGAAAAGGTTCTTTCACTTGGCTGTTCATATTCTGCCAATACGCCTTTTCTTCGGCAGATAAATCTTTGGACGTATCGTTCAGGATCGTTTCAATTTTATCCTGTCTTGCCTGATAGAAATCCGTCCCGTTAGAAATATCCAAGTCCGGGAGCGCATTATAGCCCACGCTTACGTTTGGCTCCGCATAATTTTTTGCAATCAAGGCGAGCAAATCTTCTCGTGGGGCAATGCCGTTCCAGTAGGCATCTTCAATCAAAAATACCTCATTTCCGTCATAGCCTATATTATCAGGATCAGCAAAAAGCTCCTGCACTTCCCGAATTTGTTCAGTAACGTACTCATTTGTCAGAGGGACAGAGATTTCGGCGTACTGCTCTTTTTCGTATGCAATCCCTTCAAGCCCCCGCAGGACTCCATCTTGATTGTAAATCTGAAACTGCAAGATCGGCATAACGAAGAAAACCGCCGTTATGAGCAAGCTGACAGCCATCACGATCAGAGTGGATTTTTTTCGCAGGATTTTCAGAAATTCAAACTTAACCAAAGATTTCATCGCTTTCACTCCCTTCATTCTGCATATCTTCACTAAAATGGTACAGGAACAAATCTTCAAGGCTCGGTTCGACGTTGTGGGCATCTGGCGCAGGAGCCTCATCCTCTACAATACGCAGTCGAACTTGATTGCCCTCGTGATGCAGGTTGACAACGCGAAGATTTCTGCTGTATTTTGCAGCGTCCCGTTCAGTCACCATGACCTCCCACACTTTGCCCCGCATACTTTCCGTAACAGTTTCCATCGGCCCTTGGAGCAAAATTTTCCCCTGCTTCATCATCAGAATGGTATCTGCGATATACGAAACATCCGAAACAATGTGGGTGGACAGGATCACAATTTTGTCTTTGGCAAAGTCGGAGATAATATTGCGGAAGCGAACCCTTTCTTTAGGGTCAAGGCCCGCAGTCGGTTCATCCAAAATCAGGATGTCGGGGTCATTCAGTTCTGCCTGCGCGATTCCCAACCGCTGTTTCATGCCGCCGGAATACGAACGAATTTTCTTGCCTGCTACATCATGCAGGTTTACCAGTTCTAACAATTCCTCTGTACGGGCTTTTGCCGCTTTTTTATCCATCCCTTTTACTGCGGCCATATAGAGCATAAACTCGCGGGCCGTAAAATCAGGATAGAAGCCAAAGTCCTGTGGCATATAGCCCAGATGTGTGTAATACTGCTCGCCCAATGTCTGAATTGTTTTTCCGTCCAGACAGATACTGCCGGAAGTAGGTTTCAGAACGCCGCAAATCATCCGCATCAATGTGGTTTTGCCAGCCCCATTTGCGCCAAGCAATCCGTACACACCAGGTTCTAAATTGACGCTCACATCATCAACAGCAGTTTTGGCTCCGTATTGCTTACGCAAATGCTGTAATTGTAACTTCATAACAAACCTCCTGTTCGTTTTGAATTTAGTCCAATAAGAAATGGGTGAACTATGGTTATAGCATAGCTCACCCATCTTAGGTCTGACTTTTCTGTATCTTAATTTAATCTTAATTCACTGGGAGACGGATTGAAAATTCAGTTCCCTCGTCAATTTTGCTCTTAACGGCTATCTCACCTCCATGAAGGACAATGATCTGCTTCGCAATCGCAAGGCCCAATCCGCTGCCCTCTGTTTTTTCCTTTGTGTTTGTCCCCCGGTAGTACCGTGTAAACAGTTCGGCTTGCTCTGCCGCCTTTATACCAACGCCATTGTCACGAACAGTAATACAAATGCCTTTCTGCTTATCTTCCGAAACAGATACGATTACTTTTGTATCTGGTGGATTATGAACGAGAGCATTGACTACAAGGTTTCCTACTGCGCGGCGGAATAAATCAGGGTCGATTGCAACGGTAAGCTCTGAAAGATTACTTTCACTTTCAAACTCTATATCTCTGTTAGAAAAAGTCGGGTCATTTGCAATGTCAATCACTAACTCCTTCAAGTAGCGTACCAGTCGCACCTGCTGCGGATGAAATGGAAAAGCGCCGGATTCCAGTTGATAGGTCAACTTCAAGTCATTCATCAGTTTTTCGGCGTAATCTACATTTTTCAAAATGATAGCGCCATATTCCTGCGCCGTTTTGGTATCAATATCGGTTCCGTCTGCAAGCAGTTCCGCATAACCTTTAACAGGAGAAAGCGGGGTTTTCAAATCATGAGTGATGTTCGTAATCCACTCCCGACGTACACGGTCTGTTTCCTCTTTGATCTGATCGCTATGTCGGATTTCTTCATTCATTTTGTTCAGCGCCATATAGACACTGCCGAAAGTTCCTTTTTCCGGGATGGTGTTATAAACTCGGCGTGAAATATTTCCAATTCCCTTGGCTATTTTTCCCGTTTGACGTGTGAGCCAAATGCCATAGATTAGAAACAGCGCACTCCCAGCAAAGATCACACCAAACAAAGATAAGGTAAATACAGGTTTAAGACGCCCGATAACTTCACCGTTGTAGTACAACATATATTTGCCTACATCATAGGGAAAGCCAATCAGATAATTCCATGTCTGCCCATTTTCTTCAAAGCTGCTGACAAAAACCGTGTTTCCGTCCTCATAATCGCTTGTGCTGAAGGCCATCAATTCAGACGCAGTATATTTTGCTGGAAAGTTCTCTGGCTTGTTGTGGGAAAACACCTCCTGCCCAGTTTCATCAATAACCTGTAGCCACAGGTCATACTCGTCCAAGCGTTCCAATCCAATATCCTCTATCTGGAGTGTTCCTTTATCATTTTTCATCCATATCGAGAAATTGTCAGTAAAGCGATTCGGCCAAGTAGCCAAACTCAATCCCTCCGGCTCCGGGATAGAAAATAAGATATAGAATAGTCCTATCCCGGCACCAATAAACAGAACTACCAAAACAAGAAACAGTGTGAATATCCGAAACAACGGATTCAACTTCCATTTATTTTTCATGGGGGTTCACCAGCTTATAGCCTAAGCCTTTCATCGTGATAATGTATTTTGGGGTTGCCGGATTATCTTCAATCTTTTCACGCAGATGTCGGATATGTACCATCATGGTGTTATCACATCCAAAGCTGTCCTCGCCCCAAATTCTTTCATATAAGCGTTCCCGGCTAATAACACGGCCTCTGTTCTGCGCCAGATCATACAAAATCTCAAATTCCTTTGCGGTCAACTCTAAGTCTTTTCCGTTTTTAGAAGCGCGGCATCCATCAGGATCAATCGTTAACTCACCAATGGTAATTGCGTGGGGTTGTTCTGCACTCTGCCTGTATTCTGCCCGCCGCAGTTGGGCTTTCACTCGGAAAGCAACTTCTTTTGGACTAAAAGGCTTTGTAACATAATCATCGCCGCCTACGGCCAGCCCAAGAATTTTGTCCACTTCATCATTTTTGGAAGAAAGGAACAGGATCGGGCAACGGGAGAACTGCCTGATCTGTTTACATACCTCATAACCGTCAATATCTGGCAGCATTACATCCAAGATAATGGCATCTGGATTTACTTCTTTGCAGGTACTTACGGCGTTATTTCCGTTGTCCACTTTTAGAATGTTGTGAAAGCCTTCTATCGTCAATGCTTTTTCCAGCAGATTCAAGATGTCCGGCTCATCGTCAACGATCATTATTTTATACTCGCTCATACTATACCCTCCTTTGGGGGATTATTGCTCTTAATACGTCTGTCGATGGGTTTAGTTGCACCCTTTGGAATTAGCCAGACACCTGCCATTTTCACAGCGCCGGGAATACGGCCCGCAGCGCAATAGTAGTTTACCCGTCGAGGGGTCACACCCCATTTTTCGCTTGCCTCTTTCAAAGTCATATAGTCCATATTCAGCCCTCCACATACAACATTATAGTTCTTTTTCTCGAACAAAGCAAGGAACGAAATATGAATTATAAAGTTTAATCTACTTGCATATAGCAACATTCCATCGGGCAAATATGAATTATACAATGTAAATGGGTGATGTTATATGGCGAAAGTAGAAGATTGCCCCGGCTTTGAAACTTTCGGCGCGGATGTAAAGGCTGCGCGGAAAGCCCGGCGTCTGGCGCGTAAGGCGCTGGCGGAAATGGTAGGTATTGAGTGGCGGTATCTCGCCAACATTGAGAATAAAGGGACGATCCCCAGCCTCCCGGTCGTAATCCAGCTTATCAAGACCTGCGGGCTTCCTGTGGAACGGTATTTCAATCCCGAAGTGCTGCGCTCGGAAAGTGAGCAGCGCCAGCGGGTCGGCCACAAGCTGAAACTGTGTCCCGAAGAATACCTGCCGATCATCGAGGGCGCGATTGACGGGGCCATTAAAATTGAACAGCCAAAGAAGAAAGAAACGGGGGATGCCTGAAAACCATCCTCTGTTTTCTTTTGTTTGCGAGGGGCGCAAAAGCGCCCTTTATTTTTTGCACTTTTTTCAGGTGAAGCCCGTATTTTGCGGGTAGTTTAAAGCGTTCGGGACGTTCTATTAGCGGAGAAGAACAAAAACAGCAAGCATAGGAAGTGTAGCCACACTTCCGAAAAACGCACCGTCCCGCCCCTGCGGGCCGTCCGTTTTGCTTGTTGGGGAAATCCCCAAACCCCTTTGCCGGAAAGGAGCGTGAAACGCAATGGCAAACCGAAAGCGTCAAATCGTGCTGCGCGTCCCGGTGACGCCGGAAGAACGGGCCATCATCCAGCAGAAAATGGCCCAGCTCGGCACAAAGAATTTCTCGGCCTATGCCCGGAAAATGCTGATTGACGGGTATATCATCCACATGGACACCAGCGACATCCGGGCGCAGACTGCGGAGCTGCAAAAAATCGGCGTCAACGTCAACCAGATTGCGCGGCGTATCAACAGTACCGGGGCTGTGTACGCGCAGGACGTTGAGGACATCAAGGGGGCGCTGGCACAGATATGGCAATTACAAAGATCCATCCTATCAAGGTAAATCTGAAAGCGGCCCTTGACTACATCGAAAACCCGGACAAGACGGACGATAAAATGCTGGTATCGTCCTTTGGCTGTTCCTACGAAACGGCGGACATTGAATTTCAAATGCTGTTAGATCAGGCGTTCAGGAAAGGCAACAATCTGGCCCACCACCTGATACAAGCCTTTGAGCCGGGCGAAACCACGCCGGAGCAGGCCCACGAGATCGGGCGGCAGCTTGCCGACGAAGTGCTGCAAGGCAAATACCCCTATGTGCTGACTACCCACATAGACAAGGGCCATCTGCATAACCACATCATTTTTTGTGCCGTGGATATGGTACAGCAGCGCAAGTACGTTTCCAACCGGCGCAGCTACGCCTACATCCGGCGCACCAGTGATCGGCTGTGCAAGGAAAACGGCCTGTCCGTGGTGAAGCCGGGCAAGGACAAGGGGAAGTCCTACGCCGAATGGGACGCCCAGCGCAAGGGAAAGAGCTGGAAAGCCAAACTGAAAATTGCTATCGACGCCGCCATCCCGCAGGCCAAAGACTTTGACGACTTCCTGCGGCTCATGCAGGCGCAGGGCTATGAAATCAAACCGGGCAAATTCGTTTCTTTCCGCGCTCCCGGTCAGGAACGCTTCACCCGCTGTAAGACCTTGGGTGAGAACTACACCGAGGAAGCCATCACCCGCCGGATCAAGGGGCTGGCCGTGGACAGAGGCCCGAAACGGAACGCCACAAAGGAAATCGCTTTGCGGATTGATTTGGAGAACAGCATCAAGGCCCAGCAGAGCGCGGACTATGCAAAGTGGGCGAAAGTCCACAACTTGAAGCAGGCCGCCCGAACGCTGAATTTCCTGACCGAACACGGCATAGACGACTATGCGGCGCTGGAAAGCAAGGTGGCCGAAATCAGCGCGGCAAACGACGAAGCCGCCGCTGCGCTGAAAGCGGTGGAACGCCGCCTGTCCGATATGGCGGTGCTGATAAAGAATATCTCCACCTACCGGCAAACCCGGCCCGTGGCGCTGGAATACAAAAAGGCCAAAGACAAGGCCGCGTACCGGCGCGAACATGAAAGTCAGCTTATCTTGTACGAGGCAGCGGCAAAAGCCATCAAGGACGCAGGCGTGACAAAGCTCCCTAATCTGGCCGCCCTGAAAGCCGAATACCGAAAGCTGGACGAGGAAAAGGAACGGCTGTACGAGAAGTACGGCGAAGTGAAAAAGGAACTGGCCGACTACGGCATCATCAAGCAGAATGTGGACAGCATTTTGCGGGTGACGCCCCATCAAGAAAGGACACAAGAGCTATGAGCATACCGAGAATGAATTACCGGCAGTACCGCAAGGCCCGGAAGCTGACGCATGAGTGCTGCAATTACTGTGACGGGAACTGCCTGCTTTTGGACGATGGAGAGGAATGTGTGTGCGTCCAGAGCATTTCCTATTCGCTGCTGTGCCGGTGGTTTCGGGCCGCCGTCCTCCCGCTGGACGCGGCCCTGTGCGCCGAGATCAGCAAGAGCCGGGACGAGGTGAAACGCTGCGTCGAGTGCGGGGCCGTGTTCACGCCGAAGTCCAACCGGGCCAAATACTGCCCGGATTGCGCGGCGCGGGTGCGTCGGAAGAAAGAGGCCGAACGGCAGCGGCAAAAATACTGGCAGCTTTCCGGGAAATGAGCTGCGCCAAAGGTAGATTTTTTCAAAAAGATACGATAGACTATAATTATCCCCGCGAAAGAGAGGTACATAGCAATGGGCGAATTGATAAATACTGACGCGATCCAGCTATTTGAAGATAAAAAAATCCGTACTGCATGGGACGAAGAACAAGAAGAATGGTACTTTTCCATTGTGGACGTTATTTCCGTTTTGACCGGCACAGAAAATCCCCGCCGGTATTGGAGTGACTTAAAGCGAAAGCTGAAAAAAGAGGGCGCGGTTGAGTTGTACGAGAAAATCGTACAACTGAAAATGCTGTCCTCCGATGGGAAAAGGTATAAAACTGACGTTGCCAATACAGAACAGCTATTGCGGATTATCCAGTCTGTCCCCTCCCCGAAAGCCGAGCCGTTTAAGGCGTGGCTGGCAAGGGTGGGCCGGGAACGGATTGAAGAAACCATTGACCCGGAACAGGCCATTGACCGGGCGTTAGAAACCTATCTGAAAAAAGGTTATTCCGAGGAATGGGTACATCAGCGCCTTTTGGCAATCCGCATCCGCAATGAGCTGACAGACGAGTGGCAAAAGCGCGGCGTGGAAAAGGGAAAGGAATATGCAATCCTGACTGACGAGATTTCCCGCGCATGGTCGGGCATGACAACCCGGCAGTACAAAAAACTGAAAGGCTTGAAAAAAGAAAACCTCCGGGACAACATGAGCGATCTGGAACTGGTTCTGACAATGCTTGCCGAAGCTACTACAACGGAGATTTCTAAAACTGTAAAGCCTGCTACTTTTTCTGAAAATCAGAAAGTGGCGCAAAAAGGCGGTTCGATTGCGGGAAATACCCGGAAAGAGATTGAAGATACAACAGGAAAGCCGGTGATTACTTCCCAAAACGCCAAAGACTTCCGGCAGCTTATAACGGATATTGTAGAGGACGCCGCCGCCATGCCAGAGCAAACAGAGGAAAAAGACGACAACAAGGATGAATAACGCCTGCATTCTACGCATTTAGGCCGCTAAAAGTCCCGCCGCAGCGGGCTTCTGGCGAACGATTGACGGGGCGGCAATAGGATTTATCCAATCCCCGCCGAAACAGACTTCTAAATGCGTAGAAAACAACCCATAAGAAAGCGCCGGACGCGGCGGCCTGCTGGCCCTGCGCCCGGCGTTTTGTTTGCCCGGCATGGGCGTTCTCTAACGGGTGAAAGTCCCGAGTGCGCGTAGACAACGACGAAGTACATAGCCGAACAGCAAGGGTGTCCATCGTGAGGTGGAATCTGAAAGAAGCTGTAAGCAAACCTCTGACCTGACGGACAGGAACCGCATATAAGGCTCGGAAATGCGGATAAGGTGGCAAAAGACACTGAAGTCCAAAAGTTGTCGGAAGTACGAGTAGATGCGGCAGGTGCATGGAGGGAAAGAGAACGCACCTTAACCGGGGAGGTCTCACAGGCGGTCTCATGAGCCGTAGTAACAACGAACTGTGAGAAGTCAGCAGAAGCCATAGTAGCGAAGAAGTTCCTGTAATGGGAATGGAGTGAAGGGCTGAACAATCAATCAGTTGAAGTACGTTCCACTTCGTAGCCGGAGCAACGTCTGTCGATAACGTCAAAGGCGGCAAAGGCAAAAGGGGCAGAAAGGAAACAACGCATGGACACAAGTAGCCTTATGGAGCAGATATTGAGCAAAGATAACCTTAATGCGGCATATCTGCAAGTCGTCAGAAACAAAGGAGCGGCCGGTGTAGACGGAATGTCCGTTGAAGAACTGGGACCATACCTTTCGGAAAACGGCGAAAACCTCAGGGAACAGTTGCGGACGAGAAGGTATAAGCCGCAACCAGTACGCAGGGTAGAGATACCGAAGCCAGACGGTGGGATAAGGAAGCTGGGGGTACCGACAGTGGCTGACCGTTTTGTTCAACAGGCGATAGCGCAGGTACTCACTCCGATATTTGAGGGGCAGTTTCACGACCATAGCTATGGATTCAGACCAAACCGATGCGCGCAACAGGCAGTCCTGAAAGCGCTGGAGATGATGAATGACGGGCACAACTGGATCGTGGACATTGACCTTGCGAAGTTCTTTGACACAGTAGACCACGATAAGCTAATGACTATTTTCGGACGGACGATTAAGGACGGAGATGTCATATCATTGGTGAGAAAGTTTCTTGTCAGCGGAGTGATGATAGACGACGAGTATGAAGATACGATAGTCGGCACGCCGCAGGGAGGAAATATATCGCCGCTACTGGCAAATATCATGCTTAACGAGCTGGACAAGGAACTAGAGGCAAGGGGGCTGGACTTCGTCCGGTATGCGGACGATCTTATCATCATGGTCGGGAGCAGACAAGCGGCGGAACGAGTCATGAAGAGTGTAACGAGATTTATAGAAAATAAACTCGGGCTCAAAGTGAATGCTGAAAAGAGCAGGATAGATAAGCCGAAAGGCATAAAGTATCTCGGATTTGGATTTTACTTTGACACGTTTGCCAAAAGCTATAAAGCCAGACCACACACTAAAGCGGTAGGAAAGTTCAAGGAGCAGATGAAGAAGCTCACATGCAGAAGCTGGGGAGTCAGCAACGGCTATAAGGTAAAGAAGCTCAATCAGCTTATCCGGGGATGGATAAATTATTTCAAAATCGGGAGCATGAAAAGCCTATGCAGAAAGCTTGATAAGCATATCCGCTTTAGACTGCGAATGTGTATCTGGAAACACTGGAAAACGCCAAAGAACAGGGAAAAGAATCTAATCAAGCTTGGTCTGCCACGATACGCAGCACATGGCATTTCATATGCACAAGGATATGCCAGAGTGTGCAGAAGCTGGAATCTCCACATTAGTATCAGTAAAGAAAGACTGGTTCAGTTTGGACTCGTATCCATGGAGGACTACTATGTCGAAAGGCGTGTCACTTGTTAAGTTGATTGAACCGCCGTGTACCGAACGGTACGCACGGTGGTGTGAGAGGTCGGTAGGCGAAATAATCGCCTACCTCCTACTCGATCTCATAGGCTGTCCTTTAGGATGGCCCGGATCAGCTTGTTTTGCAAGCGGTGTTTCATGTACTCGTCCAACCGCACATGAGGCGTCCCGTCCAGCTCGTAGAGCGTCCGGGTACACAGCTTGTTTATGTAGCCGTCGTAGTACCGCAAGATGCGCTCCATTGCCAGCGGATCACCAGCGCGGGCCTCTGCAAAGACTGACAGGGGCAGAAGCACCCTGCCGTGGAATGTGGGCTGCTTCATTTCGCGTTCCTCCCTCCGCTGTCCCCCAATCTGTGCCGCAGTTCGTTCAAAGTCTTTGTGCGGTGGCGCTGGACGGCGCTGCGGGACATCCCCACAAGGCCGCCGATCTCGCCGTCCGCCATAGCCGCGACAAAGCGCAGAATTAAAATCTGCTGCTCCTGCTCCGGCAGGCTGGCAAAGGCTCCGGCCACCAGCTCGTCCCGGATATGCAGGTCATAGCCAAAGGCCGAGAACATAAAACTATCGCTGGGGTATTCATCCAGTGTACAGAGCTTGTCCCATTGCGCCGGGGAAATATCTTCTAAGGATGTTTGTCGGTTACGGTATCGCTGCATTTCCCGCAAATAATCAACGGCTTCATGGTACAGAACCAGCTTGCAGTAATGGTCGAGTTGACAGCGTTCCACATAATTAGGAGTGTATTCTTTCATCTTCTCACCCCCGATCTGCGGGAGAGTGAGAAGTAAAAGCTGCTGATACCACTCCTTTCACTGGCAGCAATGTGGCGGCCCCGGCCCGCACCGAATAACCGCAGGAAACAACAAATTTCGCCCGGTAGGTTGCAGACCCACCGGGCGAAAACGGAAGCGATATGCAGTTGATTTACATGGTATAATACATATTGGCAGGCGCTTTTCCCCGTAGATGGGGACGGATTTTTTTTGATAGCGCATACCCCGTTGTATTCTGTCGAAACGCTCTTTGCTTCATGGCGGCTCCCTCCGTGGGCCGCCGATCCTGCCAACGTCAGGGTGTTGTTCTTTGTAATGGCACAGAATACGGCGGCCTTGATTTATTCAAAGCCGCCATGCTTTAGTTAGGCGCAGGAAAAGGGCTGCTGTACGACGGCTTTTTTTCTTTGCCGTCGTCCGGCAGAAATTGGGGTATCTTTATTTTGATATTATTTTAAGGCCCAATTCTCGCAGAAATCTCGCAGGGAAACAGGTTTTGACAAAATTCCCCCCTTGAAATCTCACAAGTTTGTGACATTTCAAAATTTCAGAATGATAGCTTGTCGTTCCTGTCCACAAAAGATAAGATAAAAGAAATTCCAAAAAAGCACTTCATCGTGAGGTTTCTGTGACATTTGATTGGTACACTATAAAGAAAAGGATGTGAGCGAATGAGAATTTTAGTGGTTGAAGATGACCGCCTTTTGAATAATACCCTTTGCTATAACCTGTCTGCCGCTGGTTATGAAGTCGATGCTGCCCTGACGAAAAGCGTTGCCGAACGGTTTTGCAGAAAACAAGAGTATGATTTGATTGTCCTTGACATCAACCTGCCGGACGGTAATGGGTTTGATTTTTGCCGGGATATTAAGGAAAGCCACCCGGACACTGCTGTAATCTTCCTGACGGCAAACGATATGGAAAGCGATATGCTCAAAGGCTACGAGCTGGGGGCGGATGATTATGTGACAAAGCCTTTCCCCATGAGCGTATTTCAGAAAAAGGTGTCTGCGTTGTTGGCCCGGATCAGGAAACAATCTGGCGGCGACTTCTACAACGACGGCAACCTGTTTATCAACTTTACAGAAATGACCGCAACGCTTAACGGAGAAAGTATTTCTTTTACCCCGATGGAATACCGGCTTTTGAAAGTGTTGACGAAAAATCCACAGATTGTTTTGACCCGGCAGGTACTATTGGAAAAGCTGTGGGATATTGACGGGAATTTTGTGGATGAACACGCACTGACTTCCACAATCAGCCGGGTACGCAACAAAATCGAAAAGCCAGACCATGCCTATATCAAAACCGTCTACGGTATGGGCTATATGTGGATTGGGGGCGGTAACAAATGAGAACAGAAAAACTCTCTGTCAATAAGGTGTGCATGGTCGTGTGTGCAGCCCTTTTTCTGCTTTCGGTCGCCATGTCATGTACCATTTACTTTTTGACGCGGAACGTATTGGCGCTATGCTGCGGATTGCTCTATGCGGTTTTAGTCGCCGGGTGCATGGCTGCTTTTCTGGTCTTTGTGCGCCGGAAATTAACGCTGTTTTCGGACGCTCTGTGCAAGCTGCTGGACGATATGATGTCAGCAGATCAGGCCCCGCCGCAGTACACAGAGGAAGAAAACCTGTTCTATAAAATCCACCACCGGCTTTCCCGGCTCTATGAAGTGCTGCGGGAAAGCAAAAGCAGTATTGCAAAGGAACGAGCCGACTTGCAGGAATTGATTTCGGACATCTCCCATCAGGTCAAAACGCCGATTGCAAACCTGAAAATGCTGGATGCCACTTTGTTGGAGCAAACTGTATCGCCGGAAAAGCAGAGAGAATTTCTTTTGGCTATGGACAGCCAGTTAGACAAGCTGGATTTTCTCATGCAAGCAATGATTAAAACGTCACGGCTTGAAGCCGGGGTAATTGCTTTGGAACCGAAGCCGCAAGCCATCTATGATACTCTCGCTGCGGCGCTGGGCGGTATTCTGCTGAACGCAGAACATAAAAAGATTGCGGTCACAGTGGATTGCCCGGAAACGGTAACTGCGGCCCATGATCGGAAATGGACAACCGAAGCCCTGTTCAACATTCTGGATAATGCGGTGAAGTACACGCCAGAGGGCGGGAAAATCCATGTGGCTGTGGTGTGCTGGGAAATGTATGTGAAGATTGATATTTCCGATACGGGCATTGGTATTCCAGAACAACATCAAGGGACGATTTTTAAGCGGTTCTACCGTGAGGACAGGGTGCATGACGCCCCCGGTATCGGGATTGGCCTATATCTTACCCGTGAAATTATCACCCGGCAAGGGGGCTTTATCCGTGTTGCCTCGGAAGTCGGTGCTGGCTCTACTTTCTCGGTGTTCCTGCCCCATTCTTGAAATGTCACAGGATTGTGACATTTCAGGGCGATTTATAGAAAAATTATCGAACGGCTGTGACATTTCTGCGAGGATTACCCTTTATAATGATGTAAAAAAGAAAGGAGGGGTACTATGAGGAAGAAAATCGCGGCAATCGCTTTGGGATGTGTACTTACACTGGGGCTTTCTATTACTGCTTTTGCGGCATCAGCAAGTTTTTCGGCAACCCTACCAGCTCATCAGGGCGACACAGAGGTTAGTACGGTAAGAAAAGCAACGAATGCCAAAAACTTTTCGATTACGATTGATTCCATTGGTTCAGGTACAGATCAGGTCTGTGCATGGACAGAGGGTGATTCGACAGGAACCAACTATTCCAGCCCTTACAATCAGGTTGGCATTGGGACGAGCAGTGTGTCTTATACGAAGCAGCCTCAAATTGGCGAAAATGTTGTCTTGAATTTGGACAACCCCGTTGATTTAGCCACATCGGTTAAAGTATCTGGCTCTTGGACGCCAAACTAATAAACTAAGTGATTGATTATCGTGTAGGGGCAAAGGTAGTTGATACTTCTTTGCCCTTATATTAACTGAAAGGAGTTCTTGATGTCATACTTTGTTTCAGATGTAAAAAAGATATATAAAAACCGATTGGTACAAATTACTCTGTTACTTTTCATAATTGTTGCTGTATCTGATCCTTTGTTTGTGCGTTTCGTATATGGCGGACAGCCGGGCTTTTTTGAACAAGTGGGCGCAAATCCTTTTCAATTTTGGCTGCTGATGAACTCGTCTGGCTGGGGGCATACCGTATATCGGACTTTGCTGTTTGTGTTTCCTGTTTTATCAACAGGTCTGATTTTCTTTAACGAGAGGAAAACGTCAATATATGAGCTGCTAATAGTCCGAAAAAGCAGGACACAGTATTTGATTTCAAAAATCGGTTCTGTTTTTATTGTGACCCTTTTTAATTTTCTGCTGATCTTCATTGTGAATTTAATAGTGACGCACTTATGTTTTTCCGCAGATGCACCTCTGACGGAACAATATAACTTTCTTATTCCAAAAGAAGAAACATTCGCAAGAAATTTGTATCAGATTAGCCCGATCATGATGGAACTGGTATATAGTTTTCTCAATGCCTTGGCGATTGCGTTGATGTCTGTTTTAGTTCTTGGAATACACATGATTTTCCGATTTCAAAATCGCTTAATCGCTTTTCTGGCACCGTTTCTTATCCTTTATGCAGTCAACTATGCAGAGGGATTGTTACTTGCGAATTATATGCAATATAATCTGTCCATCATTATCCAGCCCAGAGCAGCCAGCGCCCTTTCCACCTGTATTACTACGGCTGATATAATGCTGGTCTTTGCTTCACTTTTTGCTGTTGATGTCATAGTGGCGTTCATTGGATGCCGCAGGAACAGGGATGCCTTATGATTGTACTATATCGGAAATTCTTAGTTTATGCAGGTGGGTGCTTGTCACTATTTTTGGCAATGCTTTTCTGCCTGACTATGTTTGCTGATGGGCAAAGCACATGGTTTTCAAACCTTTTTTTCGACAAATTAGTTGTGTTCCTTTTAACGCCGCCGTTTATGTTTGGGGCACTGTTAATAGACAGAAGTATGATGCCAGTTACAATCATTCGCACTAAGGGAAGAATACACGCGCTGATTTTACAACTGCTTCAGCAATACTTTTTGGGATTTGTATATTTAACGGTCTGGTTTATCCTGATAATATTCTTTTCCCTTTTTAAGTTTGGGAGCGTATTTTCCGGCTCAGATGCGATCCGTATTTTATCGTGGTATGTTCGCTTCCTGCTTGGGTTTCTAATTATGGTAAATGGCTCTGTAATCTTGAAAAAGAGTAACAATAAGCTGATGAAATCTGCCTCATACATTATGGTATATCTGATTTTCGTATTAGAAGTGCTTACGATTATCCCGGAGCTGGATCAACAATTTGGAATTGAAATAAACCTTGTGTTTTCATGGATGTTCTGCAATGGAACAATGTGGGTTATTGCCATGCCGGTCATTCTGATTATCCTGACAGGTGCTTTATTGGTCGTAACTCAGAATGAGGATATTTTTTAGTATCGAAGTAGGAGGAAGCTAAATGAATATAAAGGTCGAAGCACTATCGAAAAAGATAAATGGGGCTATGGTTCTTAAAGATATTTCCTGTGAATTTGCAAGCGGGAATATTTATGGTATTGTCGGAAAAAACGGTAGTGGCAAAACCATGCTGTTGCGTGAAATTGCCGGGCTGATTCGCCCTACAAAGGGCAGTATTTCAGTGGACGGCAAGATACTACATCACGATATTTCTTTTCCGCCGAATTTGGGGTTAATAATCGAAAAGCCGGATTTTCTGAATTATTTGACCGGCTTTGAAAACTTGAAAATACTGGCAGAAATTAGGCATCGTGTCACTGATGATAAAATTAAAGACCTAATGAAAAAATTTTCGCTGGAACCAAATTCTAAACAGACTGTCAAAAAATACTCTCTTGGTATGAAGCAGAAAATAGGGATTATTCAAGCGATTATGGAGAACCCCGATATTTTGATCTTGGACGAGCCGTTTAATGCTTTGGACGAGGATACGGTTTTACTTGTGCGTAATTTATTGCTTCAATACCGCAAAGACGGAAAATTGATTGTTATTACTTCTCACCACAGAGAGGATATAGATGCAATATGTAATCACATCTATCGTATGGAGGAAGGACAACTAATTGCTGCAAATTAAGTGTGCAAACTCTATTCTTGAAATGTCACAGGATTGTGACATTTCAAGGCGTTTTAATAGGAAATTCAAGAACCATCGTGACATTTCTGCGAGGATTTACCTTTACAATGGAACCATCAAAAAGAAAGGTGGTAGAACTTATGACTATTTTACAGACAACAGATTTGAAAAAATACTATGGAGACGAGCCGAACATTACAAAGGCTCTGGACGGCGTTTCTCTCTCGGTGGAACTCGGAGAATTTGTCGCCATTGTCGGCACATCCGGCAGCGGCAAATCCACACTGCTGAATATGATTGGCGGTCTGGATGTTCCCACTTCCGGCAAGGTCATTGTGGATGGCAGAGATTTATCTACTCTGAATGACGAGCAGCTTACCATTTTCCGCAGACGGAAAATCGGCTTTATATTCCAAAACTACAACCTTGTCCCTGTCCTCAACGTCTATGAGAATATTGCCTTGCCCGTGGAACTGGACGGCGACAAAGTAGATAAGAAATTCATGCAGGAAGTCGTTCGGATGCTGGCCTTGGAAGATAAGCTGAACAATATGCCGAACAATCTTTCCGGCGGCCAGCAGCAGCGCGTGGCGATTGCCCGCGCACTTATTTCAAAACCGGCTATCGTGCTGGCAGACGAACCGACGGGCAATCTTGACAGCCGGACGAGCAGCGATGTTCTTGGCCTGCTGAAAGTCACCAGCCAGAAATTCCATCAAACGCTTGTCATGATTACCCATAACAGCGAGATCGCCCAGCTTGCAGATCGGATTATCCGTATTGAGGACGGGAAAATCATGGAGTGAGGGGGTGCCGTAGATGAATGATATTTTGTTTGGCAACAATAACATGGCCGTTATCAAACGCCTTTCAAAGAGATATTTTAAGAAAAACAAAGTGCGGAATATCGCAGCAATTTTAGCCATTTTTCTGACTGCCTTCCTGTTTACCTCTATTACATCCCTTGCGTTTAGTATGGTATCTTCGCTTCAACTCTCCATGCAGATGCAAAAAGGAAGTAAGGCAGACGGTGACATTCGATATATGACCGAAGCACAATATGAGCAGCTTATCAACAGCGATTTTGTTGAACAGGCCGGATGCAGGCGGGTTATTGGTTTTGCAACAAATTCGCCCGGACACAGCATTGAAATTGATTATGCCGACGCCATCCAGCAGGAATTGACTTTCTGTGTGCCGACACACGGGGATGCTCCGCAAGCGGCAAATGAGATTTCCACCAGCGATCTTGCTTTGGAAGCCTTGGGAGTGGAAGCCGAAATTGGCGCACAGGTTCCCGTTGAATTTGAGTTGCGGGGGCAGACCTATCATTTCGATATGGTTCTTTCCGGCTGGTGGGAAGCAGCGAACGATGTTAGCAGCCTAATGATCGTGTCAGAGAGTTTTGTTGAGGAAAACCCAGATTTATTCCGTAACACCTTTGCCGAAGATAGAGAAATGGCTGGCACCTATCTGTCCGATGTCGTTTTGAAAAACAAGACAGATGTAAGGGGACAGTTACAAGAGTTTGCCCGTTCTGTCGGCGGGAACACCGACGATATGAGTGCAAGCAATTATATTCTCTGTGCAGAGAACGATGTAACCGTACAATCCATAGATCCGCTAATGGCAGTTGCCGTTGTAGGATTTGTTCTTCTCTTTATGGCCTGTGGGTACTTGCTGATTTATAATATTTTCGATATTTCTGTCATGCAGGATGTTCAGCAGTATGGGCTTCTTCGGACAATCGGATGTTCTACCCGGCAGATCAAAAGGCTGGTGAACCGTCAGGCTGTTTGGCTGACGGTGATTGGTCTGCCCATCGGCTTGGTTGCAGGATTTCTCGTGAGTTGGGTGCTGCTCCCCGTTGTCACGGAGTTTTTAAGAGCTAACTATTGGGACACAGCCGAAGTATCGGTATCTCCGCTGATTTTTGTGATAGCCGCCCTGTTTACCATCGTGACTGTATTTATCAGCACCCGGAAACCCGCAAAAAAGGCAGCAAAGGTATCTCCGTTAGAGGCGATCCGCTATACCGGGCAGGAAAATATCAAGAAGAAAGAAACAAAACGGACACATGGGGCAAAGCTGCCCCGCATGGCCCTTGCAAATTTAGGACGGAGTAAGCGGCGCACAGTTTTCATTGTGATTTCCATGCTCTTGTGTATTGTCTTGCTTAATTCTGCTTTTGTAATTACTCAAAGTATGGATGAAAATAAATGGATCAGCCGTCAAACAAAAACAGATTATACTGTCTACAATTCTGTTGCCGTCAATCAAACTGCTCCGTTTATGTATCACGAGGATGGACTGCCTTTGGCTGTGCCGGAATTGATAAACCAACAAGCCGGAGTGGAAAATGGGCGATACTTGTATCGGAACACCATAGATGATACAGATGTGACGGTGGATTACGGTATTGATTATACTTTCTTAGGAACTGAAACCAATGAAAGAGGACAGACTGATGCTTATGGGGACAGAGCATCTGTAACGATTGTACCAGGCGACGAAAATCAATGGTATGGAAATGTTTTTGGCGTATCGGATGCATTTTGGGATGATATAACGATTTATGACGGAGAGAAAAATAGTGACACGCTCAAACAGAAGATGCACACCGGGGAATATGTGATTGTCGGATATCAAATGGATTTTCAGACTGGTCAGCCAGATTTTATGCCGTTTGGAAAACAGTTTCAGATGGGGGACACTATATCGTTTTATAAAAATGGAGAGCTGGTAAAAACCTGTGAGGTTCTTGCAATCGCCAATCTTGCTGCTAATGAATTTGAAACCTCTGCGGGTGCTCTCTCTGCTGCGCGCATAGGTGGGGACGCGCCATTTGTTTATATGACAGATGAAATGTTCGGACAGCTTTATGATACCCCCACTCTATTCAGCTATGGATTTAATGCCGCAGACGGTTACGAGCAGCAGATTGACGGATTTCTGAATGATTTTACAAGCAACAATTCGTCTGTTTCCTATACTTCTACGGCGCTAATGAAACAGCAGCTTGCTTCTGTCGGGAATATCGTATTGCTTGTAGGTGGTATGATTGGTGTGATTATGGCTTTTGCCGGGTTAATCAACTTTACCAATATGATGATTACCAACATTATCACCCGCCGCCATGAATTTGCTACCATGCAGAGCATCGGCATGACAAACCGCCAGCTCCGCCGCATGATGATCTATGAGGGGCTTTACTATGCGGGAGCCGCCGATATAGTCGGTATCATTTTTGCAGTTATGATTGGCTTGACCGTCCTAAAAAGCGTTTTGAACTCGCCCTCCATGTGGTTTTTCACGCTGCATTTCACTTTGGTTCCGGCATTGATTATCGCACTGGTATATCTGCTCTTGGCGGCGGTGATCCCGGTCATTGTCCTGCGCTTCTTCAACAAAGGTACTGTTGTGGAACGCCTGCGGACATCGGAATAAGCCTTCCTGTCTACGCATTTAGGCCGGTAAAAAGCCCACTATTTCAAGGCTTTCACGTCATGGTCGGCGGGCAGGTGGGACAGATTATCCAATCCTCACCAGAGAGGGCTTCTAAATGCGTAGGAAAATGTTTCCGCCGCTGGTATTTCTGCCGGTTCTGTGTTATGCTGATACAAGCATAAAAAAGACAGGAGTGGACAGGATGGCCGAACAGGAAATGTTGCTGGACAGCGCCACGATCAAGGCCGCCGTCGCAGGCGAGAAGTGGGCTACGGAAAAAGTGATTGAACACTATGCCCCCATGATCGACGAGCTGGCTGTGGACGAGGATATGAAACAGCACTTGATTATGAAACTGTTGGAAGCCCTACCGAAATTCCCGATGGAGCAGGCATAAAGGCAGAAAAACAGCGCCGGACGCAGAGGCCATACAGCCCCCGCGCCCGGCGCTTCGTTATGTTTTATTTACTCGTCTGTGAAATGGAACTGGTACGCCTCAAAGTCGGCGTCGGTCATGGTGTCCAGCTTGGCAAGGCTCTGGCGGGCCAGTGCCGCCATTTCCCCGTCCATATCCGGCAGCGCGGCATGGAGCTTCGCCATCGTCCTGCGCCGGTCGGCATTGTGATACAGACAGATCAGGTTTTCTTCCTCCACATTAAACTGCATTGTCATACCTCCAATTCGTTTTTCTTGGTGCGGGCCGGGGCCTTTTTCGGGGCTTGGGCCTGTTTGGTTTCGGATAGCTGCTTTCGGATGGAAGCGCGGGGCCGCCGCACTTCCTTGTCCCGGTTCTCGTCTTTGCCGATCATGGCATATATCCCATGCCTGTCCCTGATGCCGGTAAACACCAGCGATTTGTAGGGCAGCATGGAAAAGAGGCGGTCAGTGTCCTTGCTGGACGCGATCTGCGTAAAATAGGGGGACAGTTCCACCATGAAATGCGTCTTGTTGGGGCTGTTGGGGGCTGGCAGGTCTTTCAGCCCAGCCACGATCCGCTGTGCTTCTGCCAAAATCAGGCTGTCATGCAGGGCCGTGACGTGGGCTTTGAAGTCGCTGGGGGCAAGCTGCTCCCGGCCTTTCTGCTCCTGCCGCAGCACTTCCCGCAGGTTTTCCGGCTCATTGGGTTTTGCCTCATACCGTAGGAACGCCCCCAGCTTGGGGTCAGGCCGTCCGTCAAAATACAGGCTGGCGGGCTGTTCCCGGTTGCCCTTTTCATAGTGTAGGATGATGGTGTCGGCCTGTACCGCCTCGGCTGCGACGTGCCGGAAATGCCGGGGATAGTCCAGTTCATAGAGATTGCCCCGTATCTTTCCGCCCACCTTGCCGGTCAGTTCCACGGCGTAGGCCAGAATACGGTCGCGGGTCTGCTCCCCATAAAAGCGCCATGTGTTGTGCTGCCGGGTGTCTTGCAGGAAAACGTCGCGCTCCCGGAAACAGTACGTCCCGGATGGGCGGGACATCCACAGCAGCGTTTTGTCCTCGGCCCTGTCGCTGGCGGCGGCCTGCCGGATGATTTCTTTGTCAATCTCAAAATCATTGCGGTAAAAGGCGGTGTTCTGGCGCATAAGCTGTTCCAGCGCGGCCAGCACATCCACATTTTCAAATCTGTTCACGGCCTACACCTCCAATTCTTTTGATTTTTCCCGCTGCGGCGGCTTTTTGGCCTGTTCCTCCTTGGCGGCTTTAAGCTGCGCCCGGATGGACGGCTTTTTCTGGCGCTGGGCGGTCTTGGACGCCGGGCGGGTCTGCTTCGGCTTCTTGTCCTCGGCCTTGGCTGCCTCGGCCACATCGAAAAGGGAAATCTGTTCCCCGGCCTTTGCTCTGGCTTCCAGTTCCCCCATCGACGGGGCATTGTTCAGGGTGCCGTCAATCATGTTGTAATTTTGCTCGGTGGACATTTCAGCGGTCTTGATGGGGCTTTCCTGCATAAACTCCGGCACAGGGGTAAACCCGATGCTGTCACAGTAATGGGCTTCCTCCTTGCCGCCGCGATTTACCACAACAACGTCCGAAACGGACAGGCTGTGTCCCCGGAAACCAGCGGGCCGGTCGTCGGCATTGAACGTGCGGTAAATATCCTCCAACGTGGTCTTTTTGTCCAGCGGGGCCGTGTAGACAAGCGCATAGTTTTTCCTGTCCACGGTCAGCCCTGCGGCCTGCAATTCCTCATAGGGCCGATAACGAAAGTCGCGCCCCTCCGGGCCAGCAGGCACTTGATAGATGGAAAAGGTGTCCCGTTCCGGCTGGTCGGCGCTACGCTGGGCCAGCGTTTGTTCCGCCCGTTCCCGCACATCCTCCCGCAGCGGCAGCGCGTACAGGCTCGATGCGGAAGAAAAGCCCACATTGTTGAACACATAGTCCACATCGGTTTCTTTCAAAGCTCCTGCTGTGAAGTAGTCTGCCCGCGTGGGGGTGTCGCTCACCTTGCCGTCTGCAATATCATGGCTCAATCCCGTTTCCAGATGGGTGCAGATTTTTCCGTCCACGGCCAGCGTCACATAGTACCAGCCGATATAGCCGCCGGTCTGCTCGTCGGCCCCGTCATTAAACTCCACATTCAACAGCGTGTAGGGCTTTAGGCCCTTTTGGGCGGCGATCTCGTTGTCCTTGGCTTCCCTCTGCAACAGAACAGGCAGGGCGGCTTCCTTGGTGGCCTGCACGATCTCCGGGTTAAAATGCACCAATGCACTGTTGACACATTCCGTCTGTACCTTTACGGTTTTGGCCTTTGGCGTCAGGTGGTTGCCGATGAACAGGGAAGCGCCGTTATCAAAGTGGATGGACATATCACTGGTGCCGCGCCATTTGCCGGTACAGGGGGACGTGCGGATTTCGCCGGTCTTGCAGCCAAACGCCTGCGCGATTACATCAATCTTGCCTTGCAGGGGCAGGTCTTTGTAGCGGTCAGCGATTTCCACCGCCTTTTTCTGCAAATCAGTCAAGGGTTTGTCGGCTGCCTTTTCCTGCGGCTCGGCGTCGGCCACATCATCCTGCGCCGGTTCCGGCTCTGGTGCTGCCTCCTGTTCAGGGGCCGGTTCCTGTGGCTGCTCCTGTTCCTTGGCGTACAGCTCCTTGACGGCTTCCTGCGTCAGCTCCCCGGTGTTGAGCTGATCCAGCAGCTCCCGGCATTTTTCTTCCGTCCCGGCATAAAGAACCGCCCCGATTTTTACAGTGCCGTCCGCCTGCGGGACATAGGCTTGCAGCAAATACAGGTTTTCCGGGCTGTCGCTGCGGGTGGCGGCGTGTACCCGATAGACACATTCCTCCGGCTCGGCTTGGGCCTGTGCCATCTGCGCCTGCTGCTGCCGGATGCTGCTGCGTTGCAACTCCGTGGGCTTCTCGCCGGTAAGAGGCTGAATACTTGAAATGCGGTCGGCGGCGTAATAGGCGTTCCCATTCAAAAGCCGCTGCCATGCCCCGACGCTTGGCGCCCATCGGAAGCCGTGTTCTTTCAACTGCTGGCGGGCGTCGGCGTCCGGCTTATCTTCAAAGAACACCTGCAAACGGCTCTGTTCCCGGTTGGCCTCCACATGGCCGCCCTCAAACTCCCAGCCCACATAGACGGTTTCTCTGGCGCGGGTCAGGCTGTCGATCCGCTGCCGGATGCGGCGGATTTCCGCGTTGTTGTTAGACAGCTCCCAGCTCTGAAAGGGTTTCTTTTCATAATGCCAGCCGGACACCATAGCCGCTTTCAGCTTTTCAAGATTTTCAGGGGAAAGGTGCGGGCAGCCGTCCAGCGTACCGTGTTTGCGGTAGTAAGCGTTCACGGCTTTCATGGTTTCCTGCGCCTTTTCCAGACCGGCCAGCTTCTTTTCCAGCTTGGGGATGGCCTGCGGGTCGTCCTGCCGGATGCCGCCCATGCCGGTACTGCGGATTTTATCAAGCAGCCCTTGGATGTACTGCCATTCCTGCATATTGCTGTCGCGGGCTGCGTTTTGTTTTTCTTTCTGGCGTACCGGGAAATTGGAACCACCGGCAATCAGGATTGAGGGAACACGGGCGTCAATGGCAAAACTGTGGTTCATGTTGGCGGCCAGCTTCCGGGCGTAGGTGTCAAGCAGGCTGTCGATTTTCTCA
Organism: Pseudoflavonifractor intestinihominis; assembly: GCF_040096055.1. Classification (NCBI taxonomy): domain Bacteria; kingdom Bacillati; phylum Bacillota; class Clostridia; order Eubacteriales; family Oscillospiraceae; genus Pseudoflavonifractor; species Pseudoflavonifractor intestinihominis. The sequence continues at coordinate 14,020 of NZ_JBBMFK010000023.1, read as the reverse complement.
TGGTACATGGGATCAACGCGCTTTTTCTGTGCCTGCGCGATTTCAAAGGCATTATCCACATAATGCCGGTACTCCGCCGTGGCGCTGCCGGGCTTGTAATCGGAATAGCTGTTCATCTCCTTGGCGCGGCGGGCTGCACCCTCATTGATGGAATAATAGTAGTCGGACGCCGCAGGCTCCTTTGTCGGCGGCTCCGGGGCTTCCTGCGGTTGCTCCGGGGCAGGCTCCGGCTCTGGTTCTGCCGGGGCCTCATAGCCAGCCGCCGCGTATTCCTCCACGGTCATACCGGCGTCAGCGGCTTCCTGCGCGATCTCGGCCTGTACCTGCGCTTTATAGTCCTGCAAGCTCTGGTCGAAGTCAGAAAGTTTCGGCGGCTCCGGCAACTGATACTGGCCCTGATTGAGAAGCGGGCGGCACTCCTTGACGTAGTTTTCCAGCGCCCCATAGTAGGCTGTTTCCTCCGGCGTCAGGGTTTCGCCGGACGCCAGACGGGTTTGCGCCTCCTGTTCCAGCCGGGACAGGTTACAATGCAGCTCCATATAGGGGACAAATTCAGTCAGAAGCATTTCCCGCTGGGCCTTGTCTGCCTCCCATGCCTCCGGCCCCTCATGTTTCAGCACATGGTTTTTCCAGCTTTCATCCTGTGCGTAGTATTCGTGATAGCCCCGGATATGCTCAATCAGGGAACCGTCCCCGTCGCCAAAATCCTGCCGCCCCTCGTAGTTATCCGGCTGCCCTTGAAACGAGAAGTCAATGCGGAACTTGGTCTTGTCATACCAGCCCCCCGTGTAGTCGGGCTGTTCCCGTTCCAGCCGTTTGGAACTGTCCAGCGCCCCGAAAACGGCTTCGGCTTCATGCAGCGGCATTTGCTGGCCGTCTTTTAAGTGTGGGCTTTCACTCCAAATAATCGTGACAATCGGCTCCGCTGCCGGGTCGTTAGCTATGGTCTGTTCCGCCCTTGCAACGGCAATCTCACTTTCCATCTGGCTTTTCACAAAGTCGTCCATGTAACCGTGTTGCAGTTCAAAGCCCTGTTTGCACAGACGGTTGATAAGCTCAATCACCTTATCGGTATCGCCCACGGCCTCGGCATACTCCATAATCAGGCGGCGTTCCCCGTCGCCCAAACGCGGGCCGTCCTTTTCGGCCAGCGCCACCAGCGCGGCGGCCCGTTCCACCGGGGACGCCTCCGGCATCAATGGTTTTTCATTCAAGAGGCCGTCAATCCCATTCCACGCCTGCGGCTCCTGCCGGGGTTCGGAAATATCGCTTGCCTGTTCCGTGGCCGCGTGTTCCTGCTGGGCCTGCCGTTCCTGCTGAAGCTCTAACAGGTGGATTTCCATTTCATTGATAAGGTCATTGGCAGCGGCCCGGATCGTTTCAAGGGACGCCTGCAATTCTTTCAAATCCCTGCCGGAACTCCAATTTGCAATGTACCCGAAAGAATAGTCCGACGTATCAAGCCCCCAATACTGGCATACCGCATAGGCCACGCTCTCGGCCTGCACCTCGCGGGTGGCCTTGTCCGGCTGTTTATCCTCCGCAAGATGGCTGTTTTTCTCATACAGGCGGGCGTGGGCGACTTCATGGATGGCAGTCTTTAGGGTCTGCAATTCGCTCATGCCCGCATTGACGGTGATCCGCTGTTCCAGATAGAGGCAGCGGCCCTTGGCTCCGTCCCAAACCGGCTCAATGGAAATGGCATAGGGCGACGATTTTTCCAAAGCCGCCTGCAAATCCTGAAACTGCTCCACGTCGCCGGACAGCATATCCACATGGGTCTTTGGAAGCTCCTTGCCCTCGGTCTGGCTTACGTCATACACTGATACCACACGATAGTCCGGCACCGTGATTTCCTGTTCCTCCATCACCGGCTTGCCGTTTTTGTCCTTGATGGGTTCGCCGGTGTCAGGGTCTTTCTTGGCAACGCGCTTTTTGACTGTGTAGAATTTAGGGGCTATGATTTTCAGCCCGGCTTCGCCCTGTTTTCGGGTGCGTTCAAATTCCGATTGCCATTTCCCTAAACCAGCTACCAGAGAAGCGTCCGGCTTTTGCAGGAAAATCAGCATGGTATTTCGGAAACTGTATGTGTGGAACTTGGACATTGAGGTGAGGTAGGCTTTATAATTCTCACTGTCCAGAACACCCCTCACCCCGGCTTCCAGCCTGTCGGTGATCTCTTTCATGTATTCGTCTTTAGTCATGCCTTTTATGATAATCGGGCCTGCCTCCGGCAGAACGGCGGCGGGGGCCGCCGGTTCGGTGCGAAAGGCTTCCCGGTCAGCCTCCGGCTGGGGATAGGCCATCACCCGGTATTCCTCCGGCACTGGCTGTCCCTCATAGACACGCTGCCATTCGTCGCCGCTTTTCACCAGATAGCCATAGTCGGTGAAAACACCATGCTCCGTATTGGCAATATGCAGGCCAAAGCGGGGCAGGAAAATCCCGGCTTTCCATTCCTCCGGCATATCCACCATGCCGGAACGGTTCAGGTAGTAGTCCCCCAACTGGCCGGTGCCGGTGACATCCGGCAGATGTACATAGAAATCCACGTTGTCGGGGTAGTCGATGATCTGGCCGATGCTGTGGAAGTCGCTCTGCGGGCTTGTCAGGGCGGCGTTCAGCTCCGCAAGCTCGGCGGCGTCCAGCTTTTCCAGCCTTGCGGCAAGGAAGTTCAGTTCGTCCACGTCGGCGGACAGCACCAGATCGCGGGGCAGCTTGACAGGACGCTCCTGCGGGCTTCGGTAGTCGTACAAGAAAAAGTCCTGCGGATTGTCGGCGCTGACGCCGATTTCTCGCAGGGCTTCTTGCAGCTTTTCGGTTGTGGTCGGCAAAGAAAGCCAAAGGCCCTTTTTGCCATGTTCATAACGCTGGCGGTTATGAAGCAGGATAGAAAATACTTCGCTCATGGGTTCCCTCCTTTCTCGGTCTTGCTCCATCAATTTCTGCATCAATTCGTAATCCTCAATGCTCATGTGGCCGTCATAGGTGTACGGGTCGATGTCATCCCCACGGTAGGGGCGTTCATAGAAAGGCAGTCCGGCAGCATGGGCTTTCTCCCGCGCTGCCTCCAACACATCCGGCGGCAGTTCGTCGCTGTGGGCCTCTATGAATGGGGAAATGTTGTTCAGGCCGTTGTCGTAGTGGTGTCGCACACCGGCAGCCAGCTCCGCCACGTTCATTTCCTCGGATAGATAGCCGGAATAGTAGCCGTTTACCACAACGGCCTGTGGGTCGGCGGCCTGTATCTCTGTAAGCCGCGCCCTGTCCTCTGGATAAAGGGTGTCGTCCAGATCAAGGTGAAACGCCTCCGCCTGCCAGCTCCGGCCCTCGCGCCAGAACGCCAGCCATGCAATGCCGTTTCGCAGGTCGTCTTGATACTCTGATACCATGTCCCTAAGACTTGCCATCGGCAGCCCTCCTTTCTGAAAAAATCAAGGGGTTTGGGGATATGCCCCAAAAAGCAAAATCCCCGGCCCGGCAGGGTGGGCCGGGTCAGGGATTTGCCGGAAGTGTGGCTACACTTCCTATGCTTGCTGTTTTTTAGTTTTTGTCCCTCCGTTCAATGCGATAGTTGACGTATTTCCCGCCGGTATCGGCCAGAAGTACCGTCCCGTCGTAGGTTTTCCCGGTTTTCATGGAGCGCAGGCCCTTTACCTTTGCCTTTCCGTCTTTGAGAAGCGCGGCGGCGATTTTCGGCGTGAACGCCTTGCCCCGTTCCTCAAAAAAGCGGTCATTCTTCCACATGACAAACTGGCAGGCCCGGTTTCCGCAGTAATAGTTCTTCTTGCCCTCGTAGACGCTTTCGCCGCAGCGGGGACACTTGCCAATCGCCACGCGCTCGGCCTGAAACAATTTCTGCGCGTCCTCGCTGATCTGCGAATAGCCGGAAATCAGCCCCCGCGTCATTTCCTCAATGCCAGCCATGAAGCCCTCCGGGTCAGCCTCGCCCTTGGCAATGGCCGTCAGCTTGGTTTCCCATTCAGCGGTGAGCTGGGGAGAGGTCAGCACATCCGGCAGGACGCAGGCAAGGTTGTGGCCGTCCTTGGTGGGAAGAAGCTGCTTGCCTTTCCGTTCCACAAAGCCCATCTGCACCAGCTTTTCCAGAATGGAAGCGCGGGTGGCCGGGGTTCCCAATCCCTGCCGCTCGGCGTCCTCCGGCATATTCTCGGCCCCGGCCCGCTCCATAGCCGACAGAAGCGTATCTTCGGTGTAGGGCTTCGGGGGTGTGGTGAAATGCTCGGTGATAGAAGCCTCCACCTTGTCAAAGGTCTGGCCCTCGGTGATCTCCGGCAGCTCCCGCGCCAGCTCCGGCGCATCCTCGTCGGCGTCGGTCTTAAACGACGCCCTGAAACGGCGGTCAATCTCTTTCCAGCCCGGCGTCAGGATGGTTTTGCCCTTGGCGGTAAACTCTTTCCCGGCGCAGGTGAATGTGGCGGTGACGGCCTCAAACACATGGGGCGCGGCCACAGCACACAGCAGCTTGCAGCACACAAGGGACAGCAGTTTCTTTTCGCCCTCGGTCAGCCCGTCAAAGCCTTTTTGCACAAACTCCATTGTGGGGATGATGGCGTGGTGGTCGCTCACCTTTTTGCTGTTCAGCACCCGTCCAAACTGCGGGGCAATGTCAAGGCCCGCCGCAAAAGGAAGCAGCGGCCACAGGCCGGACACGATGCTTTCCGCCGCAGGCTGCATATCGTCGGTAAGATACTGGCTGTCGGTGCGGGGATAGGTCAGCAGTTTCTTTTCATAAAGCTGCTGGGCGTAGTCAAGGGTCTGCTTGGCGGTAAATCCAAACAGGCGGTTGGCCTCCCGCTGCAACGTCGTGAGGTCGTAGAGGCGGGGCGGCTGCTCCGTCTTTTTCTCCCGCTTCACCGATACACAAACGGCCTGCGCTCCTGCACAGGCTGTCTTGGTGGCGTCGGCGTCGGCAGCACTGGAAACGCGGTCGCTGGCCGCCTCCATGCCGCCCGCCGCGATATGGACAACGTGATATTTTTCTTTTTTGAAATTGTCGATTTTGCTTTCCCGGTCAACCAGCATTTTCAGGGTAGGCGTCTGGACACGGCCCACGGTCAGGGTTTTGTGGTAGAGGATGGAGAAAAGCCGGGTGGCGTTGATCCCCACCAGCCAATCGGCCTGCGCCCGGCACAGGGCCGATTGATACAGGTTGTCATAGTCGGCCCCCGGTTTCAGGTTGGCAAAGCCCTCCCGGATGGCGGCGTCCTCCATGCTGGAAATCCAAAGCCGTTTGAACGGCTTTTTGCAGCCCGCCATCTGGTAGACGAAACGGAAAATAAGTTCCCCCTCGCGCCCGGCATCAGTGGCGCACACAAGGCCGTCCACGTCGGGGCGCTCCATCAAAGAACGCAGGATGTCAAACTGCTTTTTCTTTTCGTCCGGGATGATGTACTGCCATTCCTGCGGCAAAATCGGCAGGTCGTCATAGGCCCATTTCTTATAGCGGGGGTCATAGGCCCCGGCGTCGGCAAGGGAAACAAGGTGGCCGATGCACCAGCTCACCAGATAGCCGTTCCCCTCCATATAGCCGTCCTGTTTCTTGTTGGCTCCGATGACGCCCGCAATGCTGCGGGCGACGCTCGGTTTCTCTGCGATCACTAACTGATAACTCATTCTTCCTCCTCCTTTTTCGGTTCATCTTCATCCAGCAAATAGTCGTCTAACGGTCTGGCCTCCACCTCGCCGGTGTCGTCGTCCACCTCCGGGGCCGGTTCGTCCTCGTCGTCGTCCTCGTCCTCCCCGAAGTCGTATTCGTCCAGATCGTCATTGCCCTTGGTACTGGCTTTCGGCTTCTTAAACTTGAAGAAGTAAAGGGCCGCGCCGCCGCCAATGAGCAGCACCACAAGGAACACAATCAGGCCGCCCATGCTGTTTCCGGCTTCTTCCGGCTCGGCGGTTTCTGCCGGTTCCTCGTCCTCCGGCGCTGCGCCCACACAGGCCGTCAGGTTGTTTTTGCAGACCGGGCAGGCGGTGTTGACAGCCCCGGCCTCGCATTTCTCCGCACAGGTGCAAACCTCCGGCTCCGCCTCGCCGTCCTCCAACAGTGCTTGCAGGTCGGCGTCGTCCACTTGGTTGAGAAAATGGACGGATGTTTCCTTGTCCTCGTTGGCCCGGTCGATCAGGATATAAAAATAGTTGCCTGCCTTGGTGGTAACGGTGATAAGCTGTTTATCGCCGTAGAAATCATCCACCAGTGCGGCGTTGCCCTCCGGGGTGACGGGTACGCCCTCCGGCTCCATCTCGATCCCCCCGGTGGTGGGTTCCTCGGTTTCCTCCGGCACTTCTTCCGGGGCCTCCGTGGTTTCCGGCAGCGGTTCCGGGTCAGGGTCAACGCCCCCGGCAAAGGCGGTGGTGGAAAAGGCCGCGAAGCACAGCATAACGGCCAGCGTCGCGGCAAAGGTACGGATGATTTTCTTATTCTTCATCGGCATTGTCCTCCTGTTCAAACTCCGGCTGCGGGGCCGGGGGTGCCTGTAAAGCGCCGCCGCGTACAAAGGCGGCGAACTCCTGCGGGGTCATGTTCAGGCCGCGCACAAGCTGGACGATCTGCAAATTCTCCTGCTCGGTTTTAGCCGCTTCCAGCTCCCGAAGCTGCTTTTGCAGCTCCGCGATCTTGGTTTTGGTTTTTTCAATATCCCGTTCGATACGGTCAAGTTTGTTGGTTGCCATAGTCAAAAACTCCTTTCGTCAATGGATTGTTCATAGCGGTATTTCATCTGCGCGGGGTAAAGGTCAGCGGCAGGTCGGCGGCTTCCCGTCCAGCGTTTTCCGCCAGCCAGCCCCGCGCATTTCCATCCGGCGGCCCGCAGGCTTGCGCCGCTTTCCGTGTCGAGAATGTAGGTAATGATTTTCCGATAGCCCATAGCCCGCGCCGCCCGCCATGCGGCGGCATAAAGGAAGCTGCAAGCGTTTTTGGTGCCGTCTGTACAGAGCCGGTTGACTTCCAGCGTCAGGCCATTGTCCAAATAGCGGCTTACAGGCCGCCCCACAATGGCGACGCCAGCCAGCCGTCCGTCTGCCATGCAGCCGATAGAAAACTTATGGCCGACAACCGGCTTATGGTGCCGGTGATAACGGGCGACAAAGGCGTTGGCCTCGGAGAGTGAAACAGGGGTCAGGCTCAACATAGGCCGTCCCCCCTTATGGCAGTCTGCCGTAGCAGTAAAGATGTTGCTGCCAGTAGCTTGAATTAAGGTTCGTGTAACTGATGGGGTCGCCGCAATGCAACATCACGGAATTACCCACATACAGCCCCACATGGGACACGCCGGGGGTGTCGTAGGTGCCGACGAAAAACACAAGGTCGCCGGGCTTGGCCTGCTCCGCCGTGACAGGGGTACAGATGTTGTAAAGGCCCTGCGCCGTCAGGCGTCCCACGTTCCAGCCGGAATGATTGATTACCCAACTGATAAAGCCGGAACAATCAAAGGAAGTGGACGGGCTGGAACCGCCCCACACATAGGGATAGCCGACGTATTTATCCGCCTCCGCAATCATGGCCGCAAAGGTTTCATCCTCCAAAGCCTCCGGCGGGATTTCGTAGTAGGTCGGCTCCTTGACGGTGGATGCGTTGGGGTAGCTGCCAGAGGGGAACAGGTCGGGCCGGTTGCCTAACGTCTGCATATAGGCGGCATAGAAGCTCAACTGTTCCTCGTTCATAATGGAAACAGGCAGATGGGACAGGTCGTTGTTTACCAGTTTCACGTTGCAGATGTAGTAGGTGTATGGCACTTCCACCTCATACTCGTTGCCCTCGCTGTCCGTCCTCGTTTCGGTGCGGTAGCGGGTTTCCGTTTCAATGGTCTGCGTCAGGGTGTATTGCAGCCCAAACAGCCGGTCAAGGTCGCCCTGTACTTCATCCAGCGTATAGGCCCCGCCGTGAAGCGCCGACAGGATAGAGGTCAGCACATAGGGGTCATGGCCGATGTCGTCCAGATCATAGCGGTACTCGTCGTAGCCGGGGTGCAGGCTTTCGTAGTTATCAAGCTCATGCTGCAAGTCGGCCTCCAACTCCGCGTAGGCAGCTTCGGCCCCCAGCATATCCGCGTCCTCGGACAGATAGGACGTAGCCGCAAGCCCCGTCCCGGTGCCGCCAAACATGGCGGTGCAGGATTGCAGGCCGCCCATAATCATCAGCAGCAAAAGGCCCACGCCGCCGATCACCAGCGCCCCTTTCCAGTGGCGGGCCACAAAGGACGCGGCCTTTTCACTTTTCTTTGCGGCTTTTTTCGCGGCTGCGGCGCTGGCCTGCGCGGTCTTGGCGGCGGCTCCCGCCGCGCCCTGTGCCGTCTGGCCTGCGGCCCTCGCTGCCTTGGCATAATCGCGCTTGATTTTCTGTTTCTGCCAGAACCGGGACACGGGGTTGCTCACCGCCTGCGCCAGCTCCGGGTTATCCCGCAAAGATTTCTGGTAGATGTACTCGGCGTTGGCGGCAATGGATTTCCGTTCCGCCTTGGCTGCGGCCCGGTAGGGTTTGAGCTTATGGCGGCGGATGCCGCTGCGGATGGCCTTGCCCGCCTGCCGTTCCGCAAGTTCCTCCCCCTTGTGGCCGCCCTCCACGCCCACGTTTTCATGCTCAACTTCGTGGATTTTGCCGTGGACGAACAGCCCGGCTTCCTGAACCGGGCGGCTCATGGGATTGGGCTTTAGCTGGGGCGCGGGCTTCTCCACCTTGTCAAAGCGCAGCTTGGTTCTGGCCCTGCCGGATGCCTCGTCATAGACGGTTTCCTTGGTGACAACGCGCTTTTTTGGCAGCGCGTCTTTGGCGGCGTCCAGCTTATCCGCCTGTTTCTCTGCCTTGCGGACGTACTTGGAAAGCCGGGGGTCGGCCCGTTCTGCGGCGGTAAATTGAAGCCGGGAAGATGGCCGGTGCAGGGCTTCGCCTGCCTCCGTCACCACGTCCCCGGCGTCCTTGACCGCCTGTTTCGTCTTATGGCGGTCGCGGATGTCCCCGGCCCGTTCCAGTACCTTTTCCGCAGCGCCGCCCGGCTCGGCGGTATATTCCTGCTCGGCCTCCCGGCTGGACACGTTGACGCTCTCGCCGGTGGTCTGGTTATCCAGCGTCAGCCCGTCGCGGGTCATGCGTTGCGTCACCTTGTCACGGGGTTTTAAGGGTTTCATGGCGGTTCACCTCCTTTGGCGGCTCTGTGCCTCATACCGTGGCCCCCTCGCCTAACCGGGTCGTCATAATCCTGTAAAGCTGGGTGTTCTGCGGGATGGGGTTCTTAAAGGGCAGGATGACGTTCTCGTAAATCAAAAGCCCCTCGCCGGGTTCCGAATTGTCCACATACCGTAGCTGCTGTGGGGAAATGTTCAGCCGTTCCGCAAGGATTTTCCGGTCGCCGGACGCCTGATTGAGAAGGCAGATAAAGTCGCTGTTCTCCAAAATGTTTTCAATCTCAGGGGAAGAAAGCAGGTCTTTCACGTTCTGCGTGGCCCCTGTCGGGACGCCGCCCCATTTTCTAAACCGCTTCCAAATCTCGCAGGAAAAGGCCGCCGTCTGTTCCTCCCGCAAAAGCAAATGGAACTCGTCGCAGAAATACCACGTCGCCTTGCCTTGGCTGCGGTTCTGGGTCACGCGGCCCCAAATCTGGTCTTGGACAATGAGCATCCCCAGCTTTTTGAGCTGCTTGCCTAATTCCTTAATGTCAAAAGCCACAATGCGGTTTTCGATGTTGACGTTGGTGCGGTGGTTAAACACGTTCAGGCTGCCGTTCACATACAAATCAAGGGCCTGCGCCACCCGGTCGGCCTCCGGGATATGCTGCGCCACAAGCGCCGCGTGGAGATCGGACAGGATCGGCATATTTTCCGGGCGGGGGTCTGCCAGATAGGGCCGGTAGATCACCTGCACCGCCCGGTCAATCACCGTCTTTTCGATGGCTTCCAGCCCGTTCTTGCCGCCCATGACAAGCTCACAGAACGACAGCACAAAGTCGGATTTTAAGGCCAGCGGGCTTTCATCCTCCGAATAATTCAGGTTGATGTCCAGCGGGTTCACATAGGATTTGCTGGTAGGCGACAGCTTTACCACCTGTCCGTGGAGCCGCTGCACAAGGGGGTAATACTCGGCCTCCGGGTCACAGATATACACGTCGTCCTGCGTACAGAGGAACACGCTCAAAATCTCGGATTTGCAGCTCATGGACTTGCCGCTGCCGGGCGTCCCCAGCTTCAATCCGTTGGGGCAGCGCGCCCGTTTTCTGTCCAGCATAATCATGTTGCCGGTCTTGGCGTTGATGCCGTAATACATGGCGTTGCCGCCCTGAAAAAGCTCCTGCGTCACGAACGGGACGAACACGGCCACGCTGGAAGTCGTCAAAGAACGCTCGATCTTGATGTGGCTGGCCCCCAGCGGCAGGCTGCTCATAAGGCCCTGTTCCTGCTGGTAGTCCAGCCGGACAAGGGAATTGTTGTACTTCTGCGCCACGCCAGAGGCCCAGAAGATTTCGTTCTCCAACTTCTGCCGGGTATCGGCAGTGTTCAGCACCAGAAAGGTGATCTGGAACATCCGTTCATTGCGGCTTTGCAGGGTTTTCAAAAGCTCCTTGGCGTCCTGCCCGTAGGTGGCAAGGTCGCTGGGAAGTATGTCCATGTCATAGCCGCTGCGGACGGCCCGTTTCTGTTCCTGTATCTTCATGGCGTCAAGGTCGGTGATTTTCCGCTTGACGGTTTTAATGGCCTCTCCTTGGTCGATGGCCTGCACATGGAGATTGACGACAATGCCGTTTTCCGTGTTCAGGAAGTCGGCCAGCATTTCGTCCGACAGCTCCGGGGAGAGGATTTGCAAAAAGCTCACGGCCCCGTACTTGCCGCCCAGCCCGAACATCCGGGCATTGCCGAAGCGGAACGAGGACGGGGCAATGAAATCCTTGGTGGAAAGCCCCGATGGGGCCAGCCATTTCCAGTCGAATTGAAACGGCTCCCCGTCCGGGTGGAAGATGCTGTGCATGACTTCCAGCCGTTCTTTTGCGTCCAGCACCCATGCCACGGCCCCCATCGTGCGGAAGTACCCCAGCAGGTCGGTTTCAATCCGGCGAAGCCTTGCGCGGGCCATTTTCAGGCTGTCGGCCTCAATGGTGAAGGTCAGGAACTTGCGCTTTTGCAGGCCGTTGTTGCCTTTCACAAGCTGGTCTTGCAGGATGCCGGAATACTCCGCCCGGATGTCGTCGAAGTCGTCCCCCTGCGCCTTGATCTCAAAGCTTTTGGCGTACTGCTTGGGGTCGATTTTGCGGTTGATAAAAGAAAACTGGACGTGGATGGAAGCGTCCAGATAGTTGTAAAGGTCGCACAGGTTTTCAAAGACAGCGGTTTTCGTGTCGGCCTGCGCGAGCTGATAGCTGATGTCCAGAAATTCAATGCACTTGGAAAACGTGTTGGCCGTCACCCGGCACACGCCGTCCTGATACATGGCCTCATAGGGGATGCTTTCCTGCGCCGAATGGGGCCTGCCGTCGCCCTTATATTTGCGGATGATGGCCTGAATTTCTTTCTTTTCGGCGCGGGTGAGCTTTACCGGCGTCTTTGGCTGCGGCTCTTGCTTTTGCTTTTTGGACAATGGCATTTACCTCCTTTTCCATTTGGTGCTGCCGCACAAGGGCAGAGTAAGCGTTGTTGGTCTGGTAGGGCCTCTCCTTTGGCTGGATGAAGCTGCACTGGATAATCTGCCAAACCACCACTTCAAGGGGCTGGCCGTGGCGTTCGTACAGGGCCAGCAGGAAGCCGGGGAGCATGGCGAATACCATAATCAGCGCGGCGGCGCTGGTGGGGACGCGCCCCCGGATCAACAAAAAAAGCGGGACGCCTACAAGAAGCGCACCGCCAAAACAGATCAGTTGCCGTTTTGTCAGTCCCAGTACCACCTTGGATTTCACGCGGGTTAAATCCTTGGGGACAGTCACATAAGCCAAATATCATCACCTCATTTCCATACCGCCGCCCAGCAGCTTTTTCACCGGCTCATAGTCCGAAAAGCTGGGGATGGCGTAAAACAGTCGTTTGTTGTTCACCCACCGCTGTAAGTGCCGCGTGATGGGCGGGGCTGTGGGCCTTTCGTAAATCATCACATAGGGGTCAAAGCCCATCTGCCGCAGCGTTTCCACCCGGTACAAATCCTGTTCGTGGGTGCTGCCGTAGTTCGTTAAAAGGTACACCCGGCGCAGCCGTGGGTTCCTGATGGAAGTCCACTCCAAAAACTGCCGGAAATACCGGGTCAAGTCCTCGTCAGGGTTATCCCATGCAAAGTGAACGGCCTTTGTCCGTACCTGATTGAGCAGCGCCACGTTGTCGCGGGTTATCAGGCGGATGTCAAGCCCTTGGGAAAAGTCCACCAGCGCCCGGCTCCCTGCAAGCTGCAAAAGCAGGCTTTCATGGTCGGGGCAGGCCAGCAGGTTTGCGTCCATCAGCTTGATTTCCCGCTGGCCCCGCCAAAACTCGGACAGGTCGGCCACCTTCCGGCTTTTGCGGCCCTCCTTGCCGCCCACGATGCAAAACCCGCAGCCTCTTGGACAGCCACGGCTTAAAAATCCGTAGGCGGTTTCGGAATACTGCGGATAAAGGGAATAGTCGGGATAGCTGTGTTCGATTTCGTCCGGCAGGTCGGGGCCGGGGCCGTAGCCTGTGCCGCCTTTGATTACCTGTCCGGCGTTTCTGACCGTGATGCTGTCCTTGGAATAGGTGTCGGTGAACACCCGGCTTTTATACACCACGTCAAAGTAAAATAAAGGGTTCCAGAAGCATACCTGATGGCCCTGCGCCTTATGGTAGGCGGACAGCTTCATCAGGCAGAGGTTCGGGAAGTTGTGAGAGTCCACGTCAATCAGTCCGATGCGGATATGCGTCACCTCCCGTCAATGGGCTGTGAAAACTGCTTTACTGATGCTTCCCGTCTTAAACAGGCAGAAGCACAAAAGCACTGTGTAGCCCATGCAGCCCCAAATCGCGCCGGAAATGTCCTCCGCCGTCCCGATTTCCTGTATCAGCACCGCATAGATGCCGACGACAACCATAATCAGGAACGCTTGGAAGCCCAGCGCCAAAAGGGATTTCAGATAGTTTTGGCCCATGCCGCGCCACTCCGCGTTTCCCAGCGTGGCAAGGGGGATCGGCCCCAGCGCGGTCACGGCGTATATTTCAATCATTCTCCCGTAGGTCACAAGGAAAATGCAGATGGATAGAATGTTCATCGTCAGCCCCACAACAAGGGTCTGGAACCATAAGCCCAGCAACGGCCCAATGTCCATTGCTTCAAGGCGGCTTTCCAGATCGGGGAGCAGCGTGTCAAAGTCAATGCTGGTTTCTCCGATGATTACCCCGGCGCTCTGGTTGACGACGGCTTGTGTGGCGTCGAAAACGCCCATGACGATATTCCATGTGTTCGTCACAATGAGGATGGCAAAGGCAGATTTGAACATCCAGCGAAAGAACATAGAGCTGTCGAAGTCGTGCATATTGTTTTTCTCGACGATCATCTCGATTAACTCATAGCACATGACAAGGGCAAGGATGGCCGCCGCTATGGGGACAATCACCGTTTCGGACAGGGATTGCAGCATACTAAAAATGCCGCCGTTCCATGCCTGCGGCGTCGTCCCCACGTCGGAAGCGATTTCCCCGACTTTGGTATTTACCGTGTTGAACAGGCCGGAGAGGTTGCCCATAATGCCGTCAATTAAAATGCCTTTCAGCCAATCCCCAATGAGATCACCTATCATGCGGGTACACCTCCTTTCCCGCGCCCTCCCGGTTCAAACGAGAGGGCGCGGCGGGGTTTATTTCAGGTTTCATGCAGCGTCAGAAGTTACGGTTCGGACAGGGATGGGGCCATCAGCCCAGCAGCCCGGACAGCAGGGGAACAAGGGTCAGGCCGATCAGGGCAACCCCACCTCCCGCGACAAGCTGCTTGACGCCCTGCGATTTTACTTATGTGCGATAAAGAAGTAATAGAAGTGTAAAAAATTTTGCCGTTCCTATCCGGCACTTGCGCATTGTGTCGGATAGG